>JBMTVT010000067.1:0-11390 GCA_049451635.1 Tamlana sp.
CTTTAATTTTGCCAAACCCTCGATTTATAACTTACACACTTTACGGGATAGTGTCGCTTTAAAACGAAAATAGTGTCTAAAATAAGTGCGTTGACAACTATTGAGTATATCAACAAATTTATATTTGGCAGAAACATTAACAATATTAAAATCAGCATTATTTAAAATGCACAACGGGTTAATGAATTATTAATTCACCCTTAATCTTTAAATATTAAAGTTCTAAATCGATTTCGGTAATTTTCTATTATTCACAAGTTTTTAGAAGAACCCTCATGGAAATAAAAATCCCATATAGCACTCTATATGGGATTTAAATATTTAAAAGCAGTTATTATACTAACTAACTTTTTGTTTTTCTTTCATTTTTTCAAGCAACATCAATTCGTGCTGAATCTCTTCTTTTCTTTTGTTGAAGGCTTCTACTCTATTATCAATAATCTCCTGATTTTTAGCACGTCTTTGACGTCTTAGCTCTTCTTTCTCTAATTGCTTAGCTTGTTCTGTTTTCTGAATCATTTTCTCTCTAAAGACAGATAAATATGAATAGCCATACATACTCAAAAACAATAGTGCAATAATACCCAATATTACGTAACCGTTTTCCATACTTTTTTAAATGAAGAGTTATAGGATTAATGTTTTGTTGTCAAAAGGTAATTAATTTTTAACATAATTACAATTTAACATAAATAATTCTTTGTAAGGATAAAATAAACTAAGAGTGTTATGACAATAAAAAAGGTGAAGTACTTAAAAAAAAGACGAATGTGCAATGCTGATACAAATAACCCTCAACTTTATACAGTTTATCTAATACTAAGGGTTAATTAAAGTTATAAAAAATGCTTGAGGAAAATTAATTTATATCTACAACATCACCTGTCCATTGTAGCATTCCCCCTTCCAAATTATAAGCTTTATCAAAGCCCATTTGTTCCATTATTTTACAGGCCTGCCCACTCCTGTTTCCAGATCTGCAATACACATAATAGCTTTTGCTTTTATCCAGTTGTTCAATTTCGTTTATAAACTCTTGCCCTTTGTATATGTCCATATGCAAAGCATTTGGTATAATACCATCGGCAATTTCTGCTTCTGTTCTTACATCAATAATCACAGCATTTTCATCATTTGCCAGCTGTTCTTTCCATTCTTCTTGCGATAAATCTTCCATCTTATTTTTTAATAATTTAAATTGCAAAACTACTACATAAATCTATATTCGAAAAAAAAAAATCTAAAGAATAGTACTTCAGATTTTTATCTTATAAATTATTGCGTTACACTTTTATTGAGCAACCAATGGCTTTGGTTTCTTTCTCTTTAATTTCATTACCGCTAAGTAAAGCGTCAATGGCATTTTCTACATATTTGGTTGTAACCGCCGAAGCATCTTTGTAATTATCATCAATAGCGCCAATATACTTAACCATATTACCTTTTTTAGTTTTTTCTAACACAAACACATTAGGGGTTTTTATTGCTCCATATTTTGGAAAAACCGTTTGTTCTGCATCAATTAAATAAGGAAATGTAAATCCTTTGCTCTCTGCTCTTTTTTTCATTTCTGGCATAGCATCTCCAGGTTGAATACTTACATTATTGGGCATGATTGCAATTACAGGATAGCCATTTTCAGCATATTTTTTATCTAAAGCAATAATTCTATCCTCATAGGCTATCGCAAAAGGACAGGTATTACAGGTAAAGGTGATAATAAATCCTTTGGCATCTTTGTAATCTGAAAGCGATACCATATTGCCATCAATATTTTTTAACGAAAAATCTTCAGCTATATCTCCAATTTTGTAACCTTCTTTGGTTACAGTAAATGCACTAATTAAAAGTATAACACATAATGTTGACACTATTTTGATTGACTTTTTCATATTGAATATATTTTAGTTAATAAATAAATTTAGTTTTTCTTCCAATTCTTCATAATTGAAAGATTGCTCGTAAAATTTTCGAATATCGTTATTGTATATTAGCGTAGCTGGAATGGCTCCAGACCAGTATTCGCTTACTTTTGGAATCCAAGTGTTCATATCGGGATCATCCAAAACAACAACTTTAGATTTTATTCCTCTGTTCTTTATAAATGGTTTTAACTTAGCCTCATATGTATGTGGAAAATCTAAACTTATAAGAATAACTTCAACCTGTTTATTGGCGTATTCAACATTTAATTTTTCAAAATAAGGTAATTCTTTAACGCATGGAGCACACCATGTAGCCCAAAAATTGACAACATATGTTTTGCCGTCTTTCTTTTCTAAAAATTGTTTAACACCATTAAAATCGTATATTTCAAAAGCAATAGCGTCTGATGCTTCCTTTTGTTCTTCGCTTGTAATAACTTTTGTTTCAGTTATTTTAGTTTCTTTATTGTTCTGTTTGCATCCTGCAATGCCAAAAAATACAATTGCGATTAATACTAATTTTTGCTTCATAATATTAAAAATAATCAATCAAGAGCTATTTATATTATGGTTTAACAAACTTTTAATTAAAAATCGTTTTAAAGTTTGGGTAATAATTTTTTCATTTTTATATTTGACTCCATAAATCATAAAACATGAATATATTTTTAAATAATACTTGGTGGTGGTGCTTTCGAAACTAAAATTCGTGAAGTAACCCTAGTATATTTAAAACTTAAAATATAAAAAGGCTTGTCATTCACGACAGGCCTTTTTCTTTGTTTGAAAGTAATTTTCAGAGAAAACTAAAATTAAATGGAAAAATACAGTCTATATACCCATCATAAAAAAATATTAACCGATACCATTACACCCGTTACGGTGTATTACAAAATACGTGATAAATACCCTAACAGTATTCTTTTGGAAAGTGGTGACTACCACAGAAACCACAAAAACTTTTCGTATATCTGTTTTAACACCATTGCATCAATAAAGGTTGAAAACGAGGTGATTTCACAAGCATTTCCTGATGGAAGCAATACAAATCTAGAAATAACCGAAAACGTAAATGTAGTTGATGAAATTTACAATTTCACAAAACGATTTGACACAAAAACTGAAGAAAATTTCAAGTTCATTAACAATGGTATTTTTGGCTACACTTCCTATGATGCTGTAAGGTATTTTGAAGATATTGAAATTAACAAAAAAGATGATTCGGTTGTAATACCAGACATGTATTATGCCGTTTACAAAAACATTATAGCAATTAATCATTTTAAAAATGAAGCGTATATTTTTGCGCATTGCTATGAAGATACGGCCAACAATATTGATGAAATAGATAAACTGATCAACGTTCAGAATTTTGCGTCGTATAATTTCAACTCAAAAGGAAAAATCAATTCAAATTTAACTGATGATGAATTTAGGGAGCATGTAGAATTGGCCAGAAAGCATTGTCACCGTGGAGATGTGTTTCAATTGGTATTATCAAGACGTTTTTCACAGGAATTCACGGGTGATGATTTCAATGTATATCGTGCCTTAAGAAGCATTAACCCTTCTCCCTATTTATTTTATTTTGATTATGGTGATTTTAAAATTTTTGGAAGTTCACCTGAGGCACAACTTATTGTAACCGATGGTTTAGCCGAAATCCATCCCATTGCAGGGACCTTTAAACGCACTGGTGATGAACAAAAAGACGAAGTTTTAGCAGAAAAACTTAAAAATGACGACAAAGAAAACGCTGAACATGTCATGCTAGTCGATTTAGCAAGAAACGACTTGAGTAGACATGGTAGTCAAGTAAAAGTTGAAACCTACAGAGAAGTTCAGTTTTTCTCGCATGTTATTCATTTAGTGAGCAAGGTTACGGGGCATAAACATAATACCACCAGTACTATGCAAGTAGTAGCCGACACCTTTCCGGCAGGAACTTTAAGTGGTGCACCAAAGCACATGGCTATGCAGCTTATTGAAAAATACGAAAAAACAAGCCGTGGGTATTATGGTGGTGCCATTGGGTTTATGGATTTTGATGGGAATTTTAACCATGCGATAATGATTCGATCATTTTTAAGCAAAGACTATAAATTGAATTGGCAAGCTGGAGCTGGATTGGTTTCAAAATCCAATAAGGAAAATGAACTTCAGGAAGTTTATAACAAATTAGGAGCATTAACCAAGGCTATTACATTAGCAGAAGATATTTGATATGAAAAAAGTATTAGTTATTGACAATTACGACAGTTTTACCTATAATCTGGTGCATTATCTAGAAGATTTAAACTGCGATGTTACCGTTATAAGAAATGATAAATTAGTTTTAGAGGATGTTGAGCCTTTTGATAAAATAGTGCTTTCACCAGGTCCTGGAATTCCGGATGAAGCCGGTTTACTAAAACCCATTATTGAAAAATATGCCCCTACAAAAAGCATTTTGGGTGTTTGTTTAGGGCAACAAGCTATTGGCGAAGTTTTTGGAGGCTCTTTAATTAATCTAGATGAAGTTTATCATGGTGTAGCTACTAATGTGGAAATATGTGTTGATGATGAAACTATTTTTGAAGGTTTAAATAAAAGCATTGAAGTTGGTCGTTACCATTCTTGGGTTGTAAACTCAAATTTACCAGACAGCTTGGAGGCTACTTCATTTGATGAAAATGGACAAGTTATGTCCCTTCGTCATAAAGAATATGATGTAAAAGGTGTACAATATCACCCAGAATCGGTTTTAACACCCGACGGAAAAAAAATACTAGAAAACTGGGTAAACCAATAGTGAATAAGGAATGAAAAACGTTTTAAACAGACTCATAAACCATGAAACGCTCACAAGCGAAGAGGCAAAACAAATTATTGTTAACATATCCAGCGATATGTATAACCCAAGTCAAATAACTTGTTTCCTTTCTACGTTTATGATGAGAAGTATTACCATAGAAGAACTTCAAGGCTTTAGGGATGCACTTCTCGATTTATGTATCGCAGTAGATTTAAAAGATTTTAATGCAATAGATATTGTAGGTACCGGTGGGGATGGCAAAAATACGTTTAACATTTCAACATTATCCTCTTTCATTACGGCTGGCGCAGGAATTAATGTAACTAAACATGGTAATTATGGCGTGTCATCTACATCTGGTTCGTCAAATGTTATGGAGTTTTTAGGTGTAAAATTTTCAAATGATGAGGACTTTCTAAAAAGATGTGTAGACCAAGCTGGGATATGTATTTTACATGCACCACTATTTCATCCGGCTATGAAGAAAGTTGCGCCAATACGTAGAGAACTGGGTGTTAAAACCTTTTTTAATATGCTAGGGCCTATGGTAAATCCGTCATTTCCAAAAAATCATGTTTTGGGTGTTTTTAACTTGGAAGTATTGCGCCTGTACAGCTTCCTATATCAAAATACAAATAATAACTATAACATTATTTATGCTTTAGATGGCTATGATGAAATCTCATTAACTGGTAAAGCAAAAATTGTGTCCAATCATTCTGAAAAGCTATTTTCGCCTGAAGATTTAGGGCTTTCAATAATTAATCAACAAGACATTTTTGGTGGAGATACTGTAGAAGATGCAGCAAAAATATTTATAAACATTATCAAAGGAAAAGGTACCGAAGCACAAAATAATGTGGTTTGCGCCAATGCAGGTTTAGCCATTGCGACCTCCAAACAAATTAGTCACAAAGAGGGTTTTGAAATGGCTAAAGAATCACTCTTTTCAGGGAAGGCGAAAACAAGTTTAGACAAATTGATTGAGTTAAGTAAATAATGAACATACTAGACAAAATAACATTAGATAAACGCAAAGAGGTTGAACTAAGAAAAAGTTTGATTCCTGTTTCTCAGCTAGAACATTCCGCTTTGTTTGAAAGACAAACTATATCGCTTGCTAATAAATTGCGAAACAGCAAATCGGGAATTATTGCCGAACATAAACGTCGTTCCCCATCTAAATCTATTATCAACAATGGTTTAAGTGTTCAAGATGTAGCAAAAGGTTATGAAGATGCAGGTGTTTGCGGTATGTCGGTTTTAACTGATGGAAAATATTTTGGAGGTTCTTTAGACGATTTACTTACGTCAAGAGCCAGTTGTGATTTGCCTTTGCTGCGAAAAGAATTCATCATTGACGAATATCAAATATTAGAAGCCAAAGCTTATGGCGCAGATGTTATTTTGCTAATAGCTGCCATTTTATCCCGAGATGAAATCAAGCTATTCTCAGAGTTTGCTAAAAGCTTAAATTTAGATGTGCTATTGGAAGTACATAACGAAGAAGAGCTGCACAAATCCATCATGCCCAGTTTGGATATGCTCGGAGTAAATAATAGAAATCTAAAAACTTTTGATGTTAGCTTAGAAACTAGTAAGTCTCTAAGCGCTTTAATTCCTAATGAGTTTGTAAAAGTATCTGAAAGTGGTATAAGTAACATTGAAGCCATTAAGGAATTACAACCTTTTGGTTATCAAGGATTTTTGATAGGTGAAAATTTTATGAAAACCGACAACCCTGGAGCAAGTGCAACGAATTTTATCAAGGCATTAGAAGAATGAAACTGAAAGTTTGCGGTATGAAATATCCAGATAACATTGAACAAGTTGCAGCATTGCAACCCAATTATCTTGGGTTTATATTTTATGAAAAATCAGCAAGAAATTTTGATTTACAATACATTCCAGAAATTTCAATGTCAATAAAAAAAGTTGGTGTTTTTGTTGATTCAAGTCTTGACTTTGTTCTAGAAAAAATAGAAAAATACAATTTAGATGCCGTTCAACTTCATGGTGAAGAATCACCTGAATTTTGTAGCGCTTTGAATGGTAAAAATATAGAGGTTATAAAAGTATTTTCAATAAAAGACGAATTCAATTTTGAGGTTCTAAAACAGTATGAAGAAATGTGTGATTACTTCCTTTTCGATACCAAAGGAAAATTACCTGGCGGAAATGGTTACATATTCAATTGGGATGTTTTAAAAAATTATCCATCAACAAAACCATTCTTCTTAAGTGGCGGAATCGGAATTGATGAAGTTGAAAAAATAAAAGCATTTCAAAACAGTAAGGCTTCAAAACATTGCTATGCTTTAGATGTAAATAGCAAGTTTGAAATTGAGCCCGGATTAAAAAATATAGAATTACTTAAAGAGTTTAAACAAAATGTCATTATGGGGAAAGAAACGACGAAATAATCTTTTTATAATGAAACAGATTGGTTCACTTTGTTCACAATGACAACAATAAATATGATATGAATTACAACGTAAACGAAAAAGGTTATTATGGTGAATTTGGAGGGGCTTTCATTCCAGAAATGCTATATCCAAATGTTGAGGAATTATGCCTAAATTATTTAAAGGTCATGGCTGAACCCGACTTTAAAAAAGAGTTCGACCAACTTTTAAAAGATTATGTCGGGCGTCCTTCCCCCCTCTATTTTGCAAAACGTCTTTCGGAAAAATACAACACCAAAATTTATTTAAAACGCGAAGACCTAAACCATACCGGAGCCCATAAAATCAACAATACCATTGGGCAAATCTTGATGGCCAAGCGTTTGGGGAAAACTAGAATTATTGCCGAAACAGGTGCTGGTCAACATGGTGTTGCAACCGCTACGGTTTGTGCTTTAATGGGCTTAGAATGCATTGTTTATATGGGCGAAATTGACATAGCACGTCAAGCACCTAACGTGGCCAGAATGAAAATGTTGGGTGCAACAGTTATTCCAGCACTATCTGGTAGTCGTACTTTAAAAGATGCTACCAACGAAGCAATTCGAGATTGGATCAATAATCCCGTAAACACCCATTATATTATTGGTTCAGCTATTGGGCCACATCCATATCCTGATATGGTTACGCGTTTTCAATCGGTGATTTCAGAAGAAATTAAATGGCAATTAAAAGAACAAGAAGGCAGAGAAAATCCTGATTATGTAGTTGCTTGTATTGGGGGTGGCAGTAATGCTGCGGGTACATACTATCATTATTTACATGAGGAAGATGTGAACATTATTGCCGTTGAAGCAGCTGGTTTGGGTGTCGATTCTGGCGAAAGTGCCGCGACTTCAGTTTTAGGAAAGGAAGGTATTATTCACGGTTGCAAGACCATGTTGATGCAAACTCAAGATGGACAAATTACTGAACCTTATTCTATTTCAGCTGGCTTGGATTATCCTGGTGTAGGCCCTATGCATGCCCATTTATGTAAAACAGGACGTGCCGAATTTATGGCAATTACCGATGATGACGCGATGAATGCCGGTTTAGAATTGTGTAAACTTGAAGGCATTATTCCAGCCATTGAAAGCTCGCATGCCTTGGCTATTTTTGAGCAAAGAACTTTCAAACCTGATGATATAATAGTAGTGAGTTTATCAGGAAGGGGCGACAAAGATTTGAATAATTATATTGAATATTTTAAGATATAAATTGTGAATAGAATTAATAAAAAATTATCAGAAGAAAAAAAGCTTCTTTCCATCTATTTTACAGCAGGTTACCCTAGTCTAAACGATACAGCATCCATCATTCAAAGCCTTGAAAAAAGTGGTGTTGACATGATAGAAATTGGGCTGCCTTTTAGTGATCCTTTAGCAGATGGTCCAACCATTCAAGACAGCTCTACCAAAGCTTTAAAAAACGGTATGACCACTGAAATTCTTTTCAACCAACTTAAGGACATCAGAGAAACGGTGAATATCCCGCTAATTATTATGGGTTATTTTAATCCTATGTTTCAATATGGCGTAGAAGCGTTTTGTAAAAAATGTAGCGATATTGGTATTGACGGATTGATTATTCCAGATTTACCTGTTGATGTTTATCATGAAGAGTATCAAACAATTTTTGAAAAATATGGCTTGATTAATGTCTTCTTAATAACCCCTCAAACCAGTGATGAGCGCATTAAGTATATTGATTCTATCTCTAACGGATTTATATATATGGTGAGTAGCGCTAGTACAACTGGTGCAAAATCTGGTTTTGGTGATGAACAAACTGAATACTTTAAGCGTATTGATAAAATGAATCTTAAAAACCCTCAAATTATTGGTTTTGGCATCAGTAACAATGAAACATTTACACAAGCTACACAATATGCCAAAGGCGCCATTATAGGAAGTGCTTTTGTAAAGCATGTTAAAAACGAAGGCATTAAAACTATTGATAAATTTGTTAATTCTATTTTAGATTGAAATTTTTCAATAATTTTAAAATAATCATTTTACTATGCCTCACTTTGGGGCTTGCCCCTTTTTTTACAGAACCTCATATTTGGGGTAAAATTAAATGGATTGCTGGTGGTGCAAAAGGCATGCAACTTATAGATTGGTTTGATGTAGTTTTGCATGGTTTTCCATTTGTTTTATTAATAATTGCACTTTTCTTAAAACTGACCAAAAAGTAAAATGCCTTTAAATATTGTTTTAATAGAGCCTGAAATACCTAATAACACTGGCAATGTTGGTCGGTTGGCATTAGCTTCAGGTTCTAATCTGCATTTGGTAAAACCTTTTGGTTTTGAAATTAACGATACTCGACTTAAACGTGCCGGATTAGATTATTGGCAACATTTACAAATTACTTACTATGAAAGTATAGATGATTTTTTTAGAATAAATCGAGACAAAAAAATGGCTTTCTTATCTAGCCATGGCAACAAAAACTATTGGGATATTCCTTTTGAAAATAATCTATTTTTAATATTTGGAAAAGAATCCGTTGGGTTGCCAAAATCATTGATTTCAGCTCAAAAAGAAAACCTTTTTAAAATTGCTCTTTACAGCAACCATGTACGGAGCTTAAATTTATCAAATGCAGTAAGCATTGTAATTTATGAAGGCCTAAGACAATTACATATTTAAATATACACAGAAACTGTCATAAACAACATGGTAACTATGGTTAGAATAATTACCAAGGGTATTACAAATTTCAACCACTTGTTAAATCCTACTTTTACTATGGCCAACGAGGCTAAAATCAACCCTGTTGGATTAATAAAATTGAATAAACCCATACCAAATTGATAAGCATTAACAACCACTTCCCTACCCACACCAACACCATCGGCCAAAGGAGACATAATAGGCATTGTTAACACCGCCATTCCTGATGAAGATGGAATAAAAAAAGATAAAAAAGCATAGACAAAAGTCATAGCATTAGCAAATAATCCTTTGTGCATGCCATTCGTTAAATTACTAGAATAATAAAGCAATGTATCACTAATTAGCCCTTCATCCATTAAAATTGTTACACCTCTTGCAATACCAATAATAAAAGCAACACCCAATAAATCTCCAGCTCCTTTCACAAAAGTATTAACTAGTTTGGTTTCATTCATCCATATAATGATCCCTATTAAAACGGTACCTACAAAAAATGTAGCTGTCATTTCTTCAAACCACCAACCCTCTATTGATACACCATAAACCATAACAACAAAGCAAAGCGTGAATACTAATAAAACTAATTTTAAACGAGATGTTAATTTTAAATTAGTATCTGAATTTATCATTGAAAACATGTTTTCAATAGCCTCTTTTTGGTCATAAATTATAGACTTAGAAGCATTATTTTTAACGCTCTCAGCATACCTAATAATATAAACAATACATATAGCAGTACAAATTACCAACATTAATATACGCCCATAAAGTCCAGTTGTCCAGTTTATTCCAGCAGAATCTGAAGCGATTATGACACTAAATGGATTGATAGTGGAAACCATAGTTCCTATTGAAGAACCTATATAAATTGATGCCAACCCAACTATGGCATCGTACTTTGCCGCTAAAAATACAGGAATTAATATGGGATAAAAAGCAATCGTCTCTTCTGCCAACCCAAAAGTAGTACCTCCTGCTGCAATTAAAAGTGTTACAATAATTATGAGTATAAATTCCCTCCCTTCTAGTTTTTTTGACAACCAAGAAATTCCACCCTCAAAAGCCCCAGAACTGTTTACAATACCAATAAGCCCACCTATAAAAAGCACCAAAATAATAATATCTGACGCTTGTATTATTCCCTTAACTGGCGACATTATAAACGCTTTCAACCCTTGAGGATTTGCTTCAACCTTTTCATAAGTATTTGGTATGCTAATGGGTTTCCAAATATCACCATTGGTAAACTTTTCCAAGGGTATTTTTATATTAAGTTTATCCAATGATGCTTGGGAAGCTTCAATTTGAATTGACTTACCTTGGCTGATAGTTGTAAACATGTTGCTTTCCTTGTCATAGGCTAACGTATCAAACTTACCGGAAGGAATTACCCAAGTTAACAAAGCTACCAAACCAGCAATAATTAACAATACTGTTTGTGCCGATGGGAATTTTAATTTTTTCATGATTTAGCTTTAAAAATTTTCTGATTATCCGTTTATTGTCATAATCCTGTAATGTTAGCAATTACAAGCCTATCGAA
>JBMTVT010000068.1:0-10845 GCA_049451635.1 Tamlana sp.
TGGAAATTAACATTAGAGCATGCCACTAAAAACTCTTTAATAACGTCTAAAAGTTCATCTTTACTTGTAGTAGAAAGATTGGATAGACTTTCAAGTTTTAAAATTTTTGTTTCCCAAACCAGCAATCTGGCAGAAACTGAGGGACTTTTTACCTGTTTTGGCATATTGTCTTTTAAGTCTTTAATAAGTATTTTAACTTGTTCTTCGTTGTCATTAAAAAAACTTAAATCGCCTCGCTTTATATTACTTATAATATCCTGTAATTGGGTGTATTCTTTCCAATCCTTAATAGCATCTTCTGTCTTAACATCTAAGGTATAGTCAATATATTTTAATTTGGAAACATCGGCTTCAGTAATCTCTTGACTGTTTTGATTATCAATTTTATCAACATCAGGGAAGGATGTTTCTGGAGTTTTTTTACAAGAAACAAATAGCACCAGTAAACTAAGTATCGTTAAAACTTTAAAACCCATAGCGTTTATTTTAAAAATCAAGATTTCCAACAAATATATGGTAATACTTGATTTTTTAACGAATTAAATGGAAATCAAAATTTAGAATATTTGACCATAGAAAATATAATATTATCAATATAATCTTATTATTTTTGAGAAATTCTTATAATGAAGGTTTTTAATGGGGTCTAAAATATTAATTATTGGCGCTTGCGGTCAGATAGGTTCAGAATTAACATTTAAGTTAAGAAGTATTTATGGTGATGCAAACGTTATTGCAGGCGATATAAGTTACAACAACCCTGAAATAGTCAATTCAGGTCTTTTTGAAATTGTGGATGCTCAAGATTATTCAAGCATTAAAGGTTGTGTTGAGAAATATCATATTGATACGGTATTTTTAATGGCTGCCATGTTAAGTGCAACCGGTGAAAAATACCCAATGAAAGCTTGGGATTTGAACATGAATTCTTTGTTCCATGTTTTAAACCTAGCTAGAGCAAAATTTATAAAAAAAGTTTTTTGGCCTTCAAGTATTGCTGTTTTTGGGGCAACAACACCAAAAGAATATACGCCACAATATACCGTTATGGAACCCTCAACTGTTTACGGAATGACCAAACAGGTAGGTGAACGGTGGTGTGAATACTATTTTAATAAATATGCTGTTGATGTGCGTAGTTTGCGTTATCCGGGGATAATTAGTTGGAAAACTTTACCAGGAGGAGGCACTACCGATTATGCTGTAGAAATTTATCATAAAGCACTAACAGATAAAAAATATGATTGCTTTTTAAAAGAAGACACCGAACTACCAATGATGTTTATGGACGATGCCATAAATGCTACGGTTAGTATCATGAGAGCTCAAGCTAATGATGTTAAAATTAGATCGTCATACAATTTGGCTGCCATAAGTTTTACCCCCAAAGAGATTGCAGAATCAATTAGAAAATATATTCCAGATTTTAAAATTGAATACCATCCAGATTACAGACAAGATATTGCAGATAGTTGGCCAAAAAGCATCAACGATTCTTATGCAAGACAAGATTGGAAATGGAAACACCAATTTAAGTTAGAAGACATAACTAAAGAGATGCTGAAGCAATTAAGTGTCAAGTATGGCATAATTTTAAATCAAGAAAACATTTAATTAATTTGTATATTTGAAATAACCCTAAAATCGTAATTAATATGCTTGAAAAATTTTGGTTTAATGTACAATATGGCATTAATCATGTGCTTGATATAAACGCCTACGATCATGTTTTGTTCCTAATAGTTTTAACGGTTCCATATGTTTTTAAAGATTGGAAACGTGTATTGTTGCTAGTTTCAATGTTTACTTTGGGGCATACCTTGTCGCTGGTTTTGGCCGCCTATAATGTGGTAAGTGTAAACGCCCAAGTTGTAGAGTTTTTAATACCAATAACTATTTTGGTAGTCGCACTTTTTAATGTATTTACTTCTGGTAAAGGCGCTCAAAAGGAAAAAGTAGGGGTTTTATTTTTATCTACCTTATTTTTTGGTCTGGTACATGGGTTGGGTTTTGCTAGAGAGTTTCAAATGTTTTTGGGAGACTCTGACAATAAATTGGTTTTATTATTAGAATTTGCCCTAGGTATTGAGCTTGCCCAGGTTATTATCGTGTTTTTAGTATTGTTTTTGGGCTACATCGCACAAACCATTTTTAGATTTTCGAAACGTGATTGGATTATGGTGGTTTCGGCCATAGTAGTTGGCCTTGTTATACCTATGATACTTAATAGCGACTTCTTATCTTAGCTTTTTAAAGAATCTTATAAAAACTTTAACGAACTTGCGTTGCATTTAAAATACGAACCAAGTATTTTCGTTATATTGTTTTTGCGTTAAGGATTGAAGCGGTATCCCCTGAATTTATTTAGGGATAAAGCTAAAAGCCTGACCCAAATCAATATCAGGTTTGGTAACGCCATAATTAGAAAAAAATTAATGTCAAAAAAAAAGCAACATAAGTACGACAAGGCTTATTTAAGAATAGCGCAAGAGTGGGGGAAACTATCATACTGCAAACGCAGGCAAGTTGGAGCCCTTATTGTAAAGGACAGAATGATAATATCTGACGGCTATAATGGAACGCCTTCTGGCTTTGAAAATTTTTGCGAAGATGAAGCTGGTTATACCAAATGGTACGTTTTGCATGCTGAAGCCAATGCTATTTTAAAAGTTGCATCCTCGACCCAATCGGCCAAAGGGGCAACCTTGTACATTACCATGTCGCCATGTAAAGAGTGCAGTAAATTAATACATCAAGCTGGTATTGTAAAAGTGGTTTACAACGAAGCTTATAAAGATGATTCTGGATTAAAATTTTTAGAAAAAGCAGGAATTGAATTAAAACAAATTGAAGATTTAACAGCATAATGTCTAATCATAAAAAATATTTGCCTTTAATTTTAGGGGTTGCCATAGCAATAGGTATTTTTATTGGAGGAAAACTGGATTTTATCGATTCGTCTAATAGGTTATTTTCAACCAACAGCAAAAAGGATAAACTTAATAGACTTATAGATTATATTGAATATGATTATGTTGATGAAATTAATACCGATAGCATTGTTGATGTAACCGTTAATGGCATTTTAGATAATCTCGATCCACATTCGGTTTATATTCCAAAAGAAGACATGGCACGTGTTGCCGAAGAAATGAAAGGTGATTTTGTGGGTATAGGGGTTAGTTTTTATACTTACAAAGACACGATCGCTGTCATAAGAGCCATTGAAAATGGCCCCAGTGCAAATGCAGGTATTATAGGTGGCGATAGAATTATTATGGCTGATGGGGATACCCTTTTTGGAGACAAGTTAAATGATGGTGAAATTGTAAAAAAACTAAAAGGCAGCATAAACTCGAAAGTTAAGTTAAAAGTATATAGAAGAGGCGAACCTAAACTTCTGGATTTTACGGTTAAACGTAGTGCCATACCAATAAAAAGTGTTGATGCTGCTTATATGCTAACTAAAAAGGTGGGCTATATAAAAATTAATCGTTTTGCAGAATCTACCTATAGAGAGTTTCGGGCAGGTTTAGAAAAACTAGAAGATTTGGGAGCTAACGAAATAGCTTTGGATTTACGTAATAACCCAGGCGGTTTTTTAGGTATAGCAGAGCAAATAGTTGATGAGTTTTTAGAAGATGATAAGATAATATTATTCACTAAAAACAAACGAGGTAATATTGAAAAAAGTTATGCAACTGATAAAGGCGATTTTGAAGATGGTAAAGTTTATGTTTTGATTGATGAAAACTCCGCATCGGCAAGCGAGATTGTTGCAGGGGCATTACAGGATAATGATAAGGGTACCATTGTTGGGCGTCGTTCGTATGGAAAGGGATTGGTACAACGCGAAATGGATTTAGGTGATGGTAGCGCGGTGCGATTAACGGTTTCTAGATACTTTACGCCTACAGGAAGGTCTATTCAAAGACCATACGATCATGGAAATAAAGATTATTATGATGAATACTTTGAAAGACTGGACAGGGGTGAGCTTTTAGATCCCGAAAAAATACAAGTAGACGATTCCTTAAAATTTACTACACCTGCCGGAAAAGTAGTTTATGGAGGTGGTGGTATTATCCCCGATGTATTTGTACCTATAGATAGGAGCATGCAAAATGAAACGCTTTCGTTTTTACAGCGCCGAGGCTTTTTTGGGAACTTTGTTTTCGAGCAATTAGAAAAAAACCGTCATGCTTATGATGATTATACCAGAGAAGCGTTTATTGATAGCTTTGAGGTAAGTGACGATTTGGTATTCGCATTTCAAGATTATTTAAATCTCCGGGCCGACTCTAAAGTCACCTTTTTGGCCTATCATGATGAGGTAAAACAATATATAAAAGCCACGCTTGCCGATCAACTTTATGGTGCTGGCGCCTTTGAAGAGGTTTATAACCAACGCGATATTATGATTGACGAGGTAATTAAGTTGAGTGATGGTAAGTAGTTTTATTATAACTTGCTGAGAAATGAGTTTTTACAAATGTTTGAATATTCAGATGATTCGATTGAATATATGTAAACTTTTGTTAAAGTGAAGTTACAGAATAATAATTGCAAGTTGGAAAGGTTTATTGAATTGTATTGCCTATTACAAAAAAATCCTGGCGCACTAATTGATAGAACTTTAGATACAAAGAAATAAAAATGCTTTGATAAACTAAAAACCCCTTTCTTTTTAAACGAAAGGGGTTTTTTAATTCTTATAATTACTTTTTAAATAGTCATTTCAAATAATCTTATCATGCACCTTAACATCCTTTCCACCATTCCAAAGGGTTAAAATATCGGTTGCTACATGCGCACCGCTACCTGAAGCCATAGCAAATTGGCTTCGCCAACCCGCAAGAGTTCCTGCTACGTATAAGTTATTTTCAATTAAATGGTCTGTGTTTTTTAACCATATACGGTCTTTTTCAATGGCTGCTCTTGGGTGTGGTTCTATGTATTTATCTAAACCTTTAATCGTCATTAAATTGGTGTAACCTACAGCAATTACTACTATTTTAGATCCGTAAGTATTTTTATTGGTTTTAATCAAAAACAAATCATCGGTTTTTGAGATTTCTAAAACTTTTTCTTTGTCAATTTGCTCAACATGTGGATATAAATTGGCAAGCTGTTCTTTACCATTTTGTAAAATTGATGCACCAGTTGTACCGGGGTTTAAACCTAAAACATTACTAAATAATGCGGTTTGTAAATGGGATGTTTTTTGGTGAATAATAATGCCTATACGCTTATCTTTTGCAAAAGCTTTATCCTTGGCAGAACCCAGAACCAATGCACAAGACATGCCAGCTGCTCCACCACCAATAATTAAAGCATCAAACAACATGTTAGCGGTGGTTTTTTACTTTTTGCTCTATACGTTTAGAAATTCTTAAAATAGCCATCATTAAAATAACACAAAGTGATGCTAAAATGGTTATTAGAGCAACAGTGCTTTCACCTTCAAGAGGTGTTTCAAAATTCACCTTGGTAAGATTAAAAATTAAAAGCCCTAACGCAATAATGCTAACTATAATGGTTGCTAATTTCATAATTAAATTTTTATATCAGTTCAAATAGCGCTTTAATATTATGAGCAAACAGTTTTACAGCAATTGCCAATAAGACTACTCCAAAGACTTTACGAATAATATTGATACCGTTTACGCCTAAAACGCGTTCAATTTTTGCTGATGTTTTTAATACTATAAAAATAATAATAACATTTAGTATAACAGCTACAATAATGTTTTCGGTTCTAAACTCCGCTCTTAGTGACAGTAATGTGGTTAAACTTCCAGGGCCCGCAATAAGCGGAAATGCCAACGGGAAAACTGAAGCAGTCATGGCATTGTGGTCTTCTTGTTTGTAAAGTGTAATGCCTAAAATCATTTCTAGAGCAATAAAAAACAAAATAAATGCGCCAGCTACCGCAAACGAGTTAACATCGATACCAATCAGGTTTAAAATGCTTTTTCCTAGAAATAAAAACAAGATTAATATAATACCAGCTATTATGGAGGCTTTTTCACTTTGTATATGCCCCACTTTTTTACGTAAATCAATAACAATGGGAATGTTTCCTATAATATCTATAACAGCAAACAACACCATAAATGCCGTAAATATTTCCTTAAAATTAAAGTGCATTAGTGTCCTTTTATATTTTTCGGCAAAAGTAGACTATTATCTTAATTATGTTAAGTTAAAGTTTAACTATTTTTGCACCCTACAAGATAATCATTTTATGTTTCAGTTAGGAAAAACCATTGTTTCTGAAGATGTTATAGGAAAAGAATTTTTATGCAATTTATCTGCTTGCAAAGGCGCGTGTTGTATTGATGGTGATGCTGGAGCACCGCTTAATAAAGAGGAAACTAAAATTCTTGAAGATATTTATCCAAAGGTTAAGCCTTTTTTAAGGCAAGAAGGCATTGATGCCATTGAAGCTCAAGGGACCTTTGTTACTACTGAGGATGGCGACTTAGAAACGCCGTTAATTAATGGAGCCGATTGCGCTTATGTTATTTTTGATGAAAATAATGTAGCGCTTTGTGGCATTGAAGAAGCCTATAACCAAGGAGAGATTTCTTGGAAAAAACCAGTTTCCTGCCATTTATACCCTATAAGGGTTCAAGATTACTCAGAGTTTTCTGCGGTAAATTATCACAAATGGCAAATATGTGATGATGCCTGTACACTAGGTGAAGAATTGGGGGTGCCAGTTTACAAATTTGTAAAAGAAGCCTTGATTAGAAAGTTTGGAGAGGACTGGTATTTGGAATTGGAAAAGGTTGCAAATAATCTTCAAAAATAACCCGTTAAGTACTGTAAAATAGGCTTTTCAGTCCACTTCAGTTATTGCAAAATCAGTACTTCCTAGCAACAATGTTTTTATTTTAAATAAATGAATATCAGAATTTTATAATTAATTTTTTAAAAATAAAATATTCTTTGTCAGATTTTTTTGTTGTTAAAAACTTGTTGACAATGTTTATAACTATGCCTTTCATTTTTAAGTTCATTTTTCAATCTTTGTTGTTCTCGAAATCGGAAAATTTTCGTCAAACCTTAATATAAAAACCAAAAACAATGTCGCAAGTAGCAGTAGAGCCCATTTTACAAGAAAATAAAGATCGTTTTGTAATATTTCCAATTCAGCATCATGATATATGGGAATGGTACAAGAAATCGGAGGCTAGTTTTTGGACTGCAGAAGAAATTGATTTACACCAAGATTTAACAGATTGGTCAACTAAATTAAATGATGACGAGCGCTATTTTATAAAACATATTTTAGCATTTTTTGCTGCCAGTGATGGTATTGTGAATGAAAATTTAGCCGAAAATTTTGTAAATGAAGTACAATACAGTGAAGCTAAATTCTTTTATGGGTTTCAAATCATGATGGAGAACATCCACAGTGAAACCTATTCGCTTTTAATTGATACTTATGTAAAAGACGAAAAAGAAAAAGACCTTCTTTTTAATGCCATTGAAAATTTTCCTGCAATAAAAAAGAAAGCAGAATGGGCATTAAAATGGATAGAGTCTCCAAGTTTTGCGGAGCGTTTAATTGCTTTTGCAGCTGTTGAGGGGATTTTCTTTTCAGGGGCATTTTGCTCTATATTCTGGCTTAAGAAAAGAGGCTTAATGCCAGGATTGACATTCTCAAATGAGTTAATCTCCCGTGATGAAGGTGTACACTGTGACTTCGCCGTACACTTACACAACAAACATTTAGTAAACAAAGTTCCAAAATCCCGTATTACCGAGATTTTAATAGACGCTTTAGATATAGAACGCGAATTTATAACCGAATCTTTACCAGCTAGTTTAATAGGTATGAATGCTGTTTTAATGGCACAATACCTTGAATTTGTGACAGACAGATTGTTATTTGAACTAGGTTGCGATAAAGTTTACAACACTGCAAATCCATTTGACTTTATGGATATGATTTCGTTGCAAGGAAAAACCAACTTCTTTGAAAAACGTGTATCAGAATATCAAAAAGCAGGTGTTTTAAACAAAGAAGAAGAGAAAGATAAGTTCAATTTTGATGCCGATTTTTAATTGAAAGGCCTCAATTAAAATGTATTCCACATAGTGGAAAACTAAACTAAATACCATTTATTAGAATTAATTAATCCTCTAGATTTAGTTCTTTTCAAAAAAAAGAATTTCAAATTTAGGCTAACTAACTAACCCCAATTTCTGAAGGTGTATCAGAAATATTAAAAAAAGTGTAAAACAATGTATGTAGTAAAAAGAGACGGAAGAAAAGAACAGGTGATGTTCGACAAAATCACTGCCAGAGTGAGAAAATTATGTTACGGATTAAACGAATTAGTTGATCCATTAAAAGTAGCCATGCGCGTTATAGAAGGTTTATACGATGGTGTTACCACAAGTGAACTTGATAATTTGGCGGCTGAGGTTGCAGCAACCATGACGACGGCACATCCAGATTATGCACGTTTAGCTGCCCGTATTTCTGTTTCAAACTTACACAAGAACACCAAAAAAACGTTCAGCGAGGTAATGCACGATTTGTATACTTATGTAAACCCCAGAACGGGAAAGGATGCACCACTTTTATCTGATGAGGTTTACAATGTAATTATGGAGAATAAAGACCGTCTTGACTCTACAATTATATACAATCGCGATTTTGGCTATGACTATTTCGGGTTTAAAACCTTAGAACGTTCCTACCTTTTAAAATTAAACGGACAAATAGCTGAACGTCCTCAACACATGTTAATGCGCGTTTCCATAGGGATTCATTTAAATGATATAGAATCGGCTATTGAGACCTACGAATTAATGTCTAAAAAGTATTTTACACACGCTACACCAACATTGTTTAATTCGGGGACACCAAAACCTCAAATGTCATCTTGTTTTCTTTTAACTATGAAAGATGATAGTATTGAGGGTATTTATGACACCCTAAAACAAACCGCAAAAATATCACAATCTGCAGGTGGTATCGGCTTAGCTATTCATAATGTTCGTGCTACAGGTAGTTATATTGCCGGTACAAACGGTACCAGTAATGGTATTGTACCAATGCTTCAAGTGTTTAATGATACTGCACGGTATGTAGATCAAGGTGGTGGAAAACGTAAAGGAAGTTTTGCTATTTATATTGAAACATGGCATGCCGATATTTTTGATTTCTTGGATTTAAAGAAAAACCATGGTAAAGAAGAAATGCGCGCGCGCGATTTATTTTATGCGATGTGGATTTCAGATTTGTTCATGAGACGTGTGCAGGAAGATGGCCCTTGGACGTTAATGTGCCCTAACGAATGCCCGGGATTGCCAGAAACCCATAGTGAAGAATTTGAAGCTTTATACTTAAAATATGAAGCAGAAGGAAAAGGACGTAAAACCATAAAAGCACGTGAACTTTGGGAGAAAATCTTAGAATCCCAAATAGAAACAGGTACGCCTTACATGCTGTACAAAGATGCTGCTAACCGCAAATCAAATCAGAAAAATTTGGGAACCATTCGTTCTTCAAATTTATGTAC
Organism: Tamlana sp.; assembly: GCA_049451635.1. Lineage (GTDB taxonomy): Bacteria > Bacteroidota > Bacteroidia > Flavobacteriales > Flavobacteriaceae > JBMTVT01. The sequence goes on from JBMTVT010000068.1 coordinate 9,543, forward strand.
AGAAATTTTAGAATATACATCACCTGATGAGGTCGCCGTATGTAATTTAGCATCTATAGCTTTACCAATGTTTGTTAAAAATGGTGAGTTTGATCATAAAGAACTCTTCCGTATCACTAAACGTGTTACTAAAAACCTAAACAAAGTTATTGATAGAAATTACTACCCTGTAAAAGAAGCTGAAAACTCCAATATGCGCCACAGACCAATTGGATTGGGTGTACAAGGATTAGCGGATACTTTTATACAGTTGCGTTTACCTTTTACTAGTGATGAAGCCAAAAAATTAAACCAAGATATTTTTGAAACCCTTTATTATGCAGCGGTTACAGCTAGTATGGAGGAAGCTAAAGAAGATGGTCCATACCAAACATATAAAGGTTCTCCAATAAGTAGAGGTGAGTTTCAACACAACCTTTGGAATATAAAAGACGAAGAATTAAGTGGTAATTGGGATTGGAACAAATTACGTAAACAAGTATTAAAACATGGTGTACGCAACTCACTTTTAGTAGCCCCTATGCCAACGGCTTCAACGTCTCAAATACTTGGAAACAACGAGTGTTTTGAGCCCTATACTTCTAATATTTACACACGTCGTGTATTGTCAGGTGAGTTTATTGTAGTTAATAAACATTTGCTAGAAGATTTAGTGGAATTAGGCTTGTGGAATGAAAGTTTAAAGCAAGATATTATGAGAGCCAATGGTTCTGTTCAAGCTATAGATGTAATTCCTCAGGATATTAAAGACCTTTACAAAACGGTTTGGGAAATGAGTATGAAAGATATTATAGATATGTCTCGCCAACGAGGATATTTCATCGATCAGTCTCAATCGCTTAACTTGTTCTTGGAAGGGGCTACCATGGCAAAATTAACATCTATGCATTTTTACGCATGGAAAAGCGGTCTAAAAACAGGTATGTATTACTTGCGTACCAAAAGCGCCGTAGACGCTATTAAATTTACACTTCAAACCACAAAAACGGAAGAGCCTACTGCCGAAGTAGTAGAAGTTAACAATGCCACTACACAAAAAGAAGAGGCTAAAAAAATGAAATTAGCAGCACAAAACGCTGCAAAATTTGCTAAGCAAAACACCCAAGAAGTAGATGTGCAACCTATGACTGCCGAAGAGATGAAGGCGCTTATTGCACAAGCCAAGGCAAGCGAGGGAGACGACTGTTTAATGTGCGGATCTTAATACCACTTATTAATTTCTCCCAATTCTTGCCTCAAGGAATTTGAGAGAGATTTCAATTTAAGTGTTTCAAAAGCACCTCGAAAGAGGTGCTTTTTTTAA
>JBMTVT010000069.1:0-10622 GCA_049451635.1 Tamlana sp.
TTAATTTATGTAACTCTAAATCTCGCAATCTAATGTCCAGTCTAATGTAGTAATTCCATTTTAACCCTCGTGCCAATTTCAACACATGGAATTTAGATTTTGTTACACATGGCAATTTGCTCTAGGCAGCCAATTAACAGCACTATATCGTAATCAAATATTCAATTTCACAAACAACTCGCAAGACAGTTATTTTAAAAGCTTAAATAATTTATTCGATCAAGAAAAACAAAATACATTCTCATTGATGCTAGTATATTTTATTGATTACAAGGACATAAAAAATGTATTTTAGAAGAAAAGTAATTCTTAATTGTACATAACATCTTAAAGTAGTAAATTCACAGCTATTAATTTTTATTGATGATTCAAGCAAAAAACATTCATAAGTATTACGGCAATTTACAAGTTTTAAAAGGTGTAGATATTCATGTTAAAAAAGGCGAAATAGTCTCAATAGTTGGTGCTTCAGGTGCAGGAAAAACAACACTACTACAAATTTTAGGCACTTTGGACAAAGCTGCTTCAAATAACGATGCCCAATTAAACATTAACGGTACTAATATTGGTTCCTTAAACGACAAATCCTTGGCTAAATTTAGAAATGAGCATATAGGGTTTATTTTTCAATTTCATCAATTGTTACCAGAATTTACAGCTTTAGAAAATGTTTGCCTTCCAGCTTTTATAAAAGGCACCAAAAAAGCAGATGCCGAAAAACGTGCCAAAGAACTACTTGATTTTTTAGGATTAACAGATAGGTATCACCACAAACCGAGTGAGCTTTCTGGTGGTGAACAACAGCGTGTAGCCGTTGCAAGAGCTTTAATAAATAATCCTGATTTAATTTTTGCCGACGAGCCTTCAGGTAATCTAGACAGCGAATCTGCCGAAAATTTACACAAACTATTTTTTAAACTACGGGATGAGTTTGGACAAACTTTTGTAATTGTAACCCACAATAAAGAATTGGCAAATATGGCGGATAGAAAGCTAATCATGATTGATGGAGCTATCGTTAATTAACCTATTTTGGCATCAATACTTTTTCAAGCGAACCAAAAATTAACTGCCAAATAAAAAAGATGTTATTATTTTTTGTAAATTAGGAAGGATGCAAACCAACTAAATTTCTTAATTATGAAACTTTTTTTTTACCACTTTTTTTAGTCGCTCTTCTTTTCATATCATGTAAAAATGATTTAGTTCTGGTCAAAATGATAGTGTTGAGGTCAAAGAAGACAAACCTAGTCTTGTTGCCGTATGGCAAATGGTAGGATATTATAATTATCAGGACAATAAAATAGTAGACTCTTTTATGAGTAGTGATAATTACAAACAAATTAAAATTTACACACCTACAAAAGTGATGTGGGCCGTTTAAACAGACTCTACTCTACCGATTGGTTTGGCTATGGCGATTATAAAATTATAGATAGCACACTTAGAGAAATCATAGTTTATGGTTATAACTCCATGAATAAAGCCATAGAAAGAAGCAATGAGTTTAATTTTGAACTTATTTTAAATGGTGAAACTTTACAATCAAATTGAACTTGATGAAAACGGCGATCGTATTCTATCAGAAAACTATATTAGAATAGAATAACCTCAATACCTATAAATTAAAATACAGTTATTACATTTGTTGGCAAAACCTCAACATTTGTCTAATTACATAAGCTTTTTAGAACTTAAAAATTTCTTGGACAGCAAGGTTGCACTTTACAACAACCCAAAGTTTATTGAAAGCGACCCTATTCAAATTCCCCATCAATATGATAAAAAAGAAGATATTGAAATTGCTGGTTTTTTAACGGCAACTATTGCTTGGGGAAACAGAAAAAGCATTATTAATAATGCTAGTAAACTTATGCAATTGCTTGATAATGCTCCCTATGATTTTATCTTGAATCATCAAGAAACCGACTTAGAAAAACTAAAACCTTTTGTTCATAGAACATTTAATGGCGATGATGCCATTCAATTTATAATATCCCTAAACCATATTTACTGCAATCATAACGGTTTAGAAAGTGTTTTTGCAAAATATGCCGAAAAACAATCATTACAAAAATCCATTTCTGCATTTAAATCCACTTTTTTTGAAATAAAGCATTTGCAACGGACACAGAAACATGTTAGCGATCCTTTAAAAAATTCGGCTGCAAAGCGAATTAATATGTTTTTAAGATGGATGGTTAGAAATGATAACACAGGTGTTGATTTTGGCATTTGGAAAAGCCTTTCACCAAGTCAACTGTCCTGTCCTTTAGATATTCATTCGGGTAATGTTGCCAGAAAATTAGGCCTATTAAAACGGAAACAAAACGATGCTAAAGCTTTAATGGAACTGGATAAAAACTTAAGAAAACTTGACCTTATTGACCCTGTTAAATATGATTTTGCTTTGTTTGGTATAGGTGTTTTTGAGGGGTTTTAATTCATTATACTTTTCAAACAAAAACCTAATATTATATAAAAAAACGACTGACGAATTATAACAATTAGTCAGTCGTAATTATTTAAAATTAAAAGTGAATTTTATCCTTTTAACCAAGCTTCACGCAATGCTTTTTGAGCATCTGTGGCATCAGCTTTTTCCATAATGCCTTCACCCGTGGTATAAGCTGGTGTAACCGTAGTTTTTATAACTATTTCCTCACCATCTCTTTCTAATGTTACCTCAACCTCTTGCCCTGGTTTCCAGCTAAACACTTTTTGCAATAATTGGTTGGCATTCTTTAATGTTAAAGCCTCCCCATCAATGGTTTTAATGACATCATTTGCTTGTGCCCCATTTTCTGCCCAAAAGCTATTTTTCAATACTGCATCGGTAAAAAATATAGTGCCTTCTTGTGGATTACCACTAACTATGGGCGCACCATTCATTAAAATATAATTGGTTTCCACTTTGCCTTCGCCAATTTCTAAACCAGCTTTGTTAAAAAACTCATTATAATTTATAGGAATATCACCTACTACGTGGGTGTTTAAAAACTCACCAACTGAAGGATAGGTCATAGCTGTTATTTCGTCAATAAGTTTATCATCTTCAAATGGTTTGTTCTTACCGTATTTATTGGATAGTTCTTTCATTAAAGACAAAATACCTCTATTTCCATTACTTTCTTCACGCATCAAAATATCAATGCACATAACTATTAAAGCACCTTTTTGGTAAACATTTAAATACTCATCTTTATAAGGTTCTTTCAACACGTTTTCACTCATTATAGTAAAGCTCATAGCATCATTCATACGCTTAGAACCTTGAATTTTACCCATTATTTTATTGTAAAAATCTTGTTCACTAACCAGCCCTTGATTAACTTGAAATAAGGTTGCAAAATATTCAGTTCCCCCTTCATACATCCATAAATGCTTAGAGAATGTAGGGTTATTATAATCAAAATAATGTACATCTTCAGAATGCACACTTAAAGGTGTTACAATATGAAAAAACTCATGTGACACAACATCTATCATACTTTCTGCCAAGGCTTCTTCATTCATAGATTCTGGTAATACAACAACCGTAGATGTGTGATGCTCTAGAGCTCCAAATCCTTTAGGTGAATCTTCTTTTCCTTCTGATAGGTATAAATAAATATCATAACGAGGTGTTGAGTTGATGTCTCCCAAATATGTTTTTTGTGCTTGCATCATTTTAAAAACCGTCTCTTTTAGCGATTTTGCTGAATGTAATTTATTTGGTGAATAAACACTTAAAACTATTTTTATATCGCCAACTTGAAATTCTTCAACATCTAAATCGCCATACATCATAGGGTTATCGGTGATATCAAAATATCGTGGAGCAAAATAACTGGTAGTTATAGTTTTACCATCCTCACTGGTTTTAGAACTAATATTTTGCAACGCCGAAGTACGCACAAAATCTGCCGCAGCAGTGACATCTAATTTGTATTGATTGTTCTTTAAAGAATCAAAATACCCTATAAAACCATGTAAATTAAGTACATAATTAGTAGGTTCAATATTGGTTCCAGATGGCGAAAATGGCTGCTCCTCTCCTATACCACCTTGCTCTTCAATATCGAACGTATCGTTAACCAAATACGTAATTTTATCCAATTGTTTAGCATTGGCGATAGTCCAAGTATTGGTATCTACTTTTTCAACTGGCATTTCATTACCGTTATAATCATAAGCTTTAAAGTCATCAACATATTTACCAAAATCACTTACAGAGTAGGTTCCTTGTACTACTCGTGGTAGTCTATAAGTTACAGTTTCAACTGTAAAACGCCCTGGGTTAATAGTAACTGGCGCTTTATCATTTGCAACTTGTGATAAATTAATTGCAGTTTCAATGGGTAAAGCTGTGGCCAAATCATTGGTATTGGTTTTCGTTGTTCCACAACTTGTTAGCAAAAGGCTAATGCCAAATAATGCTGAAAAAATTCTTGTATTCATGTTTTTCCTATTGTTTTTTTTAAGTGACGTCGAAAATACTATTATGTTACTTGTCCCCTTCTTAATTTTATGTTAAAATGAAGATTTATGTATATTCGTTGGATGCAAAATAAGTTGGTTAGCATATTAACACCTTTTAAAAATACCGAAGCTTTCTTGCCAAAGTGTATAGATTCTATACTAAAGCAAAGCTATACCAATTGGGAACTATTGATTATTGATGATGGTTCTACCGACAATAGCTTTGACATCGTTTATGCTTACGCTGAAAAAGACCCAAGAATAAAACTGTTTAAAAATCAAGGAAGTGGTATTATTGATGCTCTAAAACTGGCTTTTAATCATGCTAATGGAAAGTTTATAACCAGAATGGATAGTGATGATATTATGACCACCAATAAATTGGATGTATTGGTAAAAAACCTTGAAAAACATGGAAAAAATCATGTGGCAATTGGGTTAGTAAAATATTTTTCTGAGCACGGTATAGGTGAAGGCTATAGAAGTTACGAAACCTGGTTAAATAATTTGACCAGAAAAGGGATCAATTACTCCGAAATCTATAAAGAATGTGTTATACCTTCACCATGTTGGATGGTTTACAAAAATGATTTAATAGCTTGTGATGCCTTTAACCCAAATGTGTATCCAGAAGATTACGATTTAACGTTTCGGTTTTATAAGCATAAATTTAAATGCATTCCGTCCAGTAAAATATTACATTACTGGCGCGATTACAGTACACGCACATCAAGAACACACATACACTATGCCCAAAATCATTTCACTTCCCTAAAAACGCATCATTTTATTGATATTGAATACAACCCTAATAAAACTCTGGTAGTTTGGGGTGCAGGTAATAAAGGAAAGATTATGGCTAAAATTCTTATTGAAAAGCAAGTGCCATTTCAATGGATTTGCGATAATCCAAATAAAATTGGTAAAACTATCTATGGTGAAGTTTTAAAACCATTTGAAATGTTGAAACATATAAAAAAATCTCAAAGCCTTATTACTGTTGCCAATAAAAAAGCACAAAAGGAAATTCGACTTTACATGGAAAAGCTAAATTTAAAACCTGTTGAAGATTATATTTTCTTCTGTTAAATAAAATGCTAAATGATAATTTACAGAGGTTAACAATACAATTATCATTCATAATAAACCTAGAATCCATATCAAGAAAAATTCGTTTATTCATTTGCATTTTCTATATTTGACAAATCTAAAAAAGAATGCAGTTTAAACACCCCGAAATTCTTTACGCATTATTTTTACTGCTCATACCAATCATTGTTCATTTATTTCAACTACGTAAATTCCAAAAAGTTCCATTTACAAATGTTGCCTTTTTAAAAGAAGCCACATTACAAACACGAAAAAGCTCACAAATAAAAAAATGGTTGATCCTTTGTACCCGATTGCTGCTTTTAACTGCTTTGGCTTTGGCATTTGCACAACCCTATACTTCAAAAAACAATAATTTCAATACCGAAAAAGAAACCGTCATTTACTTAGACAATTCTTTTAGCATGCAATCAAAAGGTAGCCAAGGAGAATTATTGAAGCGCGCTGTTCAAGACTTGATTAGCAATGTTCCGGACAATGAAAAAATTACTGTTTTAACTAACGACAACATTTATAAAAACACCAACATAAAGGCCATTAAAAACGATTTACTGCAACTAGATTACTCAGCAAACACATTGCCTCTAGAAGCCAGTTTATTAAAAAGTAAAGCTACTTTCAGCAACAAAAAAGGAACTTTAAAAAACTTGGTGTTTATTAGTGATTTTCAAGACAACAAGTCTCTTTTCCAACCAGAAGCAGATTCTTTAATAAGATTAAACTTTGTTAAACTCCAACCTGTAAATACTAATAATATTGCTATTGACAGTGCATTTATCACAGAAACAACAGCGACCAATATAACATTAAAAGTCCTTTTAAAAAATAGTGGCATTGCTATTGAGAATTTACCAATCTCACTATACAATAATGACAAGTTGATTGCAAAAACATCTGTCGCCATTGAAAAGGATGCTGAAACCAATTTCTCTGTTCCATCAAACCAAATTATTAACGGTAAAATTACAATTGACGATACGAGTTTACAATTTGACAACAGCCTATATTTTAACATTAACAATACCGCAAAAATTAATGTTTTATCAATAACTAATAATGATGACTCTTTTTTAAAGCGTATTTATGTTGATTCGGAATTCAATTTTAAATCAACACCAGAAAACCAATTAAATTATGGCGACATCGATAAGCAAAATTTGATTGTTTTAAACGAATTAAGTTACATTCCTGTGTCATTAAGCACTGCCTTAAAACAATTTACAAATAATGGTGGGTACGTAATTGTTATTCCTACTAATAGTGCCAATACAAACACCTATAATCAGTTTTTAACAAATTACAGAACCAACTTTGGCAATATGCTAGCCATTGAAAAGCGAATAACTAAAATTAATTATGCACACCCAATATATAACAATGGTGTTTTTGAAAAACAAGTAAGCAACTTTCAATACCCAAAAGTAAATAGCTTTTTTAACCTTTCTTCAAGTAACCTAACAGCAGTTTTAAATTTTGAAGATGGTAAAATCTTCTTGGGCCAAAGTCAAAATATCTATGTTTTTGCTTCGGCTTTAAATGATAATAATTCAAGTTTTAAAAATTCTCCTCTCATTGTCCCAACACTTTATAATATTGCAAAACAAAGTTTCAAAATTCCAGAGCTATATTATACTATTGGTGAAGAAAATACGTTTGATGTGGCTACCAAATTGCAACAAGACGCCGTATTATCACTTGTAAACAACAATATAAACATCATACCAAAACAGCAGTATTTTGATAATAAAGTAGTTGTTTCAACTATGGAAAACCCAACAATATCCGATACATATTCCATAAAAAACAAAAACGAAACCGTTAAAAATGTGAGTTATAATTATAACAGAAATGAAAGCAATTTAATTTATAATACACTATCAAATTTAAACGGGATAACCGTTAGTAATTCTATAGGCAACATTTTTGATACTATAAAAAGTGACACAAAAGTTAACGCGCTATGGAAATGGTTTGTTATTTTTGCGCTAGCGTTATTACTCATTGAAATGCTCATATTAAAATTCTTTAAATGAACATACTTATAAAATCTGCTACCATCATAGATCCTAAGAGTGAATTTCACAACTCTATTCAGGATGTACTAATTGAAAATGGCGTGATTACAAAAGTGGCCAGCAACATAAAAAATCCAAAAAATTACAAAGAAATAAAACTAGACAACCTCCATATTTCCCAAGGCTGGTTTGATAGTAGCGTGAGTTTTGGAGAACCTGGTTATGAAGAGCGAGAAACTATTGAAAATGGCCTCAAAACTGCTGCTGCATCAGGTTTTACAAGCATAGCTTTAAACCCAAATACAAATCCTGTAATAGACTCTAACGCTGATGTTACTTTTATAAGTTCAAAAGCCAACAAAAGCGCAGTTACTTTATTGCCCATTGGGGCATTAACCATAGCAAGCAAGGGTGACGACTTAGCTGAACTATTTGATATGAATACCGCCGGTGCCGTGGCATTTTATGATTATAAAAAGCCAATTTCTAATCCTAACCTGATGAAAATTGCCTTGCAATATGCCAGCAATTTTGGTGGATTGGTTTGTTCGTTCCCACAGGAAAGTAAAATTTCTGGCCATGGCGTTATGAATGAACACATAACCAGTACCAGACTGGGGTTAAAAGGCATTCCAGCTTTAGCTGAGGAATTACAGGTTGCTCGCGATCTGTTTCTATTGGAATATACAGGAGGCAAATTACATATTCCAACCATTTCAACCATAAATTCGGTGGCCTTAATACGAGAAGCCAAAAAGAAAAAACTGGATGTAACCTGTAGTGTTGCCATACATAACTTATGCTTTATAGATGAAGTATTGAATGATTTCAACTCCCATTTTAAAGTACTGCCACCATTGCGCACACAAGAAGATGTTGAAGCCTTAATTGAAGGCGTAAAAGATGGCACTATTGATATGGTTACCAGCGACCACATGCCAATTGATGTTGAGCAAAAGAAAGTAGAATTTGACCACGCCGAATTCGGAACCATTGGTTTAGAAAGTGCTTTTGGCGCGCTTCAAAACATATTCACTTTAAAGAAAACTATTGATGTTTTAACCAAAGGGAAACCTCGGTTTGGTTTAAATGATGCCCCGATAAACATTGGAGAAAAAGCAAACATTACACTTTTCAATCCAGATACCAAATACACGTTTTCTAAAAGCGATATCATTTCAAAATCAAAAAATGCCATTTTTGAAAATGAAAACTTAAAGGGACAAGTTTATGGTATCATTTCGAACAATAAAGTGCATTTAAATTCTTAAAAATGATTCATCAAGATATAGAAAGAGGTAAAAAAAATGCCGTCATTAGTTACATAACTATTATTGGAGTTATAATTGCATACTACATGAACAAAGAAGAAGATAAAAAAAGTGACTTTGCTAGTTTTCATATTAGACAATCCTTAGGCTTATGGCTCACCTTAATTATTATTAACTTATCCATCACTTCAAGATTCGATATATTTGCACTTAGAGTTTCTGTATATGTTTTTTTTATTACATTGTTTCTCTATGCATTTTTGAATGCTCTTTCTGGAAAAGCACAAAAAGTACCATTAGTAGGAGGGTTATATCAAAAAATATTCTCAAACATTGGTAAATAAAAGATGAACACATCCCTTTCTTTAGACCATATCGTTAGAAAATCAACTCTAAATGATAAGGCACCACTGCTTATTATGTTGCATGGTTATGGCAGTGATGAAAACGATTTGTTTTCATTTGCTTCAGAATTACCAAAGGAGCTTTTTATAATTTCCCTAAAAGCACCCTTCCCTATGCATCCATTTGGAAATGCTTGGTATGCCATTAATTTTGATGCCGAAAAAGGTAAATGGAGCGATAACGAACAAGCAAAACAATCTCGGGATTTAATTGCCGAATTTATTGATGAAGCCACCTCAATATATCCTATTGACAAAGAGAACGTAACACTTTTGGGCTTTAGCCAAGGGAGTATTTTAAGTTATGCTGTAGCATTGACCTATCCAGAAAAAGTAAAAAACATTATTGCTTTAAGTGGCTATATTAATAAAGATATTTTGCCTGAAAACCTCAACAAAGAAGCTTACAAAAAGTTAGATTTTTATTGCTCGCATGGTAGTGTTGACCAAGTGATTCCAGTAGATTGGGCGCGACAAACGCAACCGTTTTTAACTAGTTTAAATATAAAGCACCAATACTCGGAGTTTCCTGTTGGCCATGGTGTTGCGCCACAAAATTTTTATGAGTTTAAGGATTGGATAAGTAAGCGTATATAATTTATTTCACATATTAAATCTCTTAAAGTTTAACACCTATCTATATTTTTTGTTGGTTTCTATGTATTGGAAACTATGCGATATCACAAAACACTAATAAGCTAAAGTCATTAAAACTGAAGTTTAGAGCAACTATACAAAGGCTTTTGAAACTTCGGATTATGACTTATTTGTAAGTTTACATAGCTATGATTTAGTTCGAGTTAGTGGAGACAACAACACAATTAAAACCAAAAAAGATTATATAAACGGTTATAAAAATTATTGGGAAAATAGCACTATTAAATAAACCATTTCATTTCGGTTTTTAGAGCGTATTGCTTATGGCAATAGTGCTTCAGAGCGTGGTATCTATAAATTAACCAGAAACCCAAATACGCCAGATGAAATGAGTTATTATGGTAAGTTTCATGTTATTTTAAAAAAAGAAAATGGTGTTTGGAAACTATTAGTGGCTTATAACTCTTCTGAAAATGACACTATTCATGATACCTCATACAGTAATACTCAAAAAGCAATCGAAAACTATAAAAAATCTCTTGAACTAAACCTAAACAATGAAAACGCCAGAATGAAAATAAAAGAATTAAGTAAGAGCAAATAAACACGATTTATAACGTTGTCTGCGTAGTGCGGTAAAAGTGCAAATATGAAAGTAAATGCAGTAAATTAACAAATCGGAAGTCGGAAAGTGCTAATTCTTAAATTCCGCACTAAGCATAGTAAATATAAAAGGGAAATTCCAATAACCAACATAAAAAAAA
>JBMTVT010000070.1:0-10485 GCA_049451635.1 Tamlana sp.
TGGCTTTATTTTTGCCTTTCAGGTATTACCAACTATCATATTCTTTTCAGCGTTAACCTCAGTTTTATTCTATCTAGGTATCATTCAAAAAGTAGTAAAAGCGATGGCTTGGTTACTATCAAAAGCTTTGAAAATTTCTGGAGCAGAAAGTCTAAGTGTAGCAGGTAACATTTTTTTAGGGCAAACTGAAGCTCCTCTTTTAATAAAAGCTTATTTAGAAAAAATGAATAAGTCTGAAATGCTTTTGGTTATGATTGGGGGTATGGCAACCGTAGCAGGCGCAGTATTGGCAGCATATATTGGTTTTCTTGGTGGTGATGACCCAGCTTTAAGATTGTTTTATGCAAAACATTTATTAGCAGCATCGGTTATGGCAGCTCCTGGTGCTATAGTTATTTCAAAAATACTATACCCGCAAACCGAATCAATAAATACTGATGTAAAAGTATCCCAAGAAAAAATAGGTTCCAACTTTTTAGATGCCATTGCCAATGGAACAACCGAAGGCTTAAAACTAGCCGTAAATGTTGGTGCTATGCTTTTAGTTTTTGTAGCATTTATTGCTATGTTTAATGGCATTTTGGGTTGGGTTGGAGATATATCGAACTTAAATACCTGGATAGCTAGTAATACAACTTACGAAAGTTTGTCTCTTGAACTTATTTTAGGCTATGTTTTCGCTCCGTTAATGTGGCTTATTGGCGTCGCCAAAGAAGACATGGCACTCATGGGACAACTTTTAGGTATAAAATTAGCTGCAAGCGAATTTATTGGCTACATACAATTGGCCGATCTTAAAAATGTTGGGAATACTATCCACTTAACCTATGAAAAATCTATAATTATAGCTACCTATATGTTGTGTGGATTTGCAAATTTTGCATCTATTGGCATTCAAATTGGAGGTATAGGCTCGTTAGCACCAGGGCAACGAAAAACATTGTCTAAATTTGGAATGAAAGCCCTTATTGGCGGCACTATAGCGTCATTAATTTCTGCCACTATTGCAGGAATGATAATTGGTTAACAACCGTTAATAACTTTTAAATAAATAAAGGGTTGGATAGTTAAGATTCAACCCTTATTTTTTATTTTTAGCTGATTGAAATTGAATATGGAATGAAGCAATATCACGATTTAGTAAAGCACGTTTTAGAACACGGCAACGAAAAACAAGATAGAACAGGCACAGGTACCAAAAGTGTTTTTGGATATCAAATGCGCTTTGATTTAAGTGAAGGTTTCCCGATGGTTACTACCAAAAAACTACACTTAAAATCAATTATCTATGAACTCCTTTGGTTTTTAAAAGGAGATACCAATATAAAATATTTAACCGAAAACGGTGTGCGTATTTGGAATGAATGGGCAGATGAGAATGGCGACTTAGGTCCCGTTTATGGCCACCAATGGCGTAATTGGAATGATGATGACATCGATCAAATTAAAGACGTTATTCATACCCTAAAAAATAACCCGGATAGTCGTAGAATGTTAGTTTCGGCTTGGAATCCTTCCGTATTGCCAGATACTTCAAAATCTTTTAGTGAAAACGTAGCTAATGGAAAAGCAGCACTACCACCCTGCCATGCTTTTTTTCAGTTTTATGTTGCAAATGGAAAGTTGTCATGCCAGCTATATCAAAGAAGTGCTGACATATTTTTGGGTGTTCCGTTCAATATAGCGTCTTATGCTTTATTCACCTTGATGATGGCCCAAGTTTGTGGTTATGAAGCTGGAGAATTTATACACACCTTTGGTGATGCTCATATATACAGCAACCATTATGAACAATTAGAGCTTCAACTTTCAAGAGACATTAGACCGCTTCCACAAATGATTTTAAACCCAGAAGTAAAAGATATTTTTGATTTTACTTTTGATGATTTCACTCTAGTTGATTACAATCCTCACCCTCATATAAAAGGTGTTGTAGCAATATAAAAAAAGCACTTTCATTTGAAAGTGCTTTTTTGTTTTGTTCTAATTTAGAAATTATAAATTCACAACGCTATTCTCAGCACCTGCGTAATCACTCCATACATAAGCATCGGCAGAGTCATCATTAGCATAAACCGTTTCATCAATTAAATATTTAAACTCATACGAGTTTCCAGCTTCTAAATCAAAAGTACCTTTAAAAGTACCATTCTTTAATTTTTTAAGAGGCGCTTTTTTCGCATTCCATTCATTAAAGCTCCCTACAACTGATACTTTTTTTGCATCTTCAGCTGGCAAAGAAAATGTAACTTTACAAACTGGTTTACTTTTTAAATATTGTTTCTTAATAGACATAATTTTTAGTTTTAAAGTGTTGTTTTACGGTATAAATTTATAAAGTAATTTACTTGTACCCATAAATATATTGTATACTTTTAAAAAATTATCGATTTCATAATTTAGCATAACAATTATTTAAAGTTGATTAAAAAAAAATGTTAATAATTTATTATTTCAATAATATTATTTTTTACATTTTTTACTGATAATCAATAAGTTTGACACGAAAACGTTTGCGAAAACTAATAAATTTCACCGCTTTAATTCACTATTAGTATATCGCTAAAAAGCATTAACTTTACGCACATTATATTACCTATATGTTCGGAAAAAAGAAACCTGTTGCAAAAATTGATAAAGACCAATTAGAGCTTATTGAAAATGCACAAAAGCGTATTAAACAAAAAAAGCATTTGTATGTGCATTTTGTTGTTTTTTTAATTGGGTCCATTTTTTTAATTGTTACCAATACGCTTTTAGGTATTGGAAAAGATTTTAAAATTTTTGGATACGACTGGTTTTTATTTGCCATTCTTATTTGGCTTTTTCTTTTTGTCTATCATCTTTTTAATGTGTTCATCACCCATAAGTTTATGGGTAAAGCTTGGGAAAAGAAACAATTAGAGAAATTGGTTGCACAGCAGCAGCAACGCATTGAAAAACTTAAAGCAGGGTTTTTAAAAGAAGAGACCTTAATAGCGCAAACCGAAGCTTACAATGAGCCTATAATAAAGGCAAAAAAGCCTGAACTCACTATTATTGTTGCAGCAGCAGAAAATGATGCGATAGGAAAAGGAAATCAACTTATATGGCATTTAAGTGATGATTTAAAGCGTTTTAAAAACCTAACTAATGGGCATCATATCATTATGGGACGTAAAACATTTGAAAGTTTCCCTAAACCATTACCTAATAGAACCCATGTGGTAATTACAAGGCAAAATAATTATAAGGCTCCATCAGGGGTAATTATAGTTAACAGTTTGCAAGATGCCATAGATGTTTCAAAAACCAATTCTCAGCCCTTTGTTATTGGTGGTGGCGAAATATACAAACAAGCTATGGATGTAGCTGATAAAATTGAATTAACGCGTGTTCACCACAATTTTGAAGCCGACACTTATTTCCCTGAAATTGACACCAAAGTTTGGAAAGAAACAGCCAACACCTTCCATAAAAAAGACGAAAACCACGATTATGAATTTTCGTTTATAACATACGAGAGAAAATAGTGCTGCCAAATGGTCAAAGAAATACAACTTCGTATTACACTTAAAGAGCAAGAAATTAATGATATTCTGGTTTTTAAATCAGCAGAAAAATTGGATATTAATAAAACTGATATTTCAGGTATTAAAGTCCTTAGAAAATCTATTGATGCCAGAAAACCAAAAATTATTTTCAATTATAAAGTAGCCGTTTTTATTAATGAAGAAGTGCCTCAAAATTCAGAATATCATTTTGATTACAAGGATGTTTCTAACTCTAAACCCATTCATATTATTGGTTTTGGACCAGCAGGTATGTATGCTTCACTGCGTTGTATAGAACTTGGTTTTAAACCCATTGTTTTAGAGCGAGGTAAAAATGTACAAGACAGACGAAGAGACCTAAGAGCCATAAACCAAGACCACCTTGTTAATGAAGATTCTAACTATTGTTTTGGTGAAGGCGGCGCTGGCACATATAGTGATGGCAAATTGTACACTCGAAGCCTAAAACGTGGTGATGTGAGAAGAATTTTTGAAAATCTTGTATATCATGGTGCCACCAATCAAATTTTAGTAGATGCACACCCTCACATAGGCACCAACAAACTTCCTAAAGTGGTTCAAAATATTCGTGAGACTGTTTTAAAGCATGGTGGCGAAATACATTTTGAAACGCGGGTAACCGATTTCAAAATAAAAAATAATAAAATTTATGCCCTTGAACTTCAAAACGGTGATGAACTAACTGTTGAAAAAGTCATACTTGCTACTGGCCATTCTGCGAGGGACATCTTTTATTTGCTTCATAAAAAACAAATAGCTCTTGAAGCCAAATCGTTTGCTATGGGCGTTAGGGTAGAACATCCACAACATATTATAGACTCTGTTCAATACCATTGTAATGGCGAACGCCATGAGTTACTTCCAGCAGCATCTTACAGTTTAGTACAACAGGTAAACGAACGTGGTGTTTATTCATTTTGCATGTGCCCCGGTGGTTTTATAGTACCTGCCGCAACTGCAAATGACGAAGTAGTGGTTAACGGTATGTCGCCATCTAAACGAAATAATTTATATGCCAACTCGGGCATTGTTGTTGAAATAAATGTAGATACCGATTTGCCAAAATACGACCACTTTGGTCCTTTAAAAGGTTTAGAATACCAAAAGAATTTAGAAAAACTGGCTTTTACCGCAGGCGGAAAGAGTCAAACAGCCCCGGCACAAAGGCTTACCGATTTTGTTGAAGGCAAATTTTCAAACACATTGAATGCTTCATCGTACCAACCAGGTTTAAATTCTGCGCCACTTCACTCCCTTTTACCAAAATTAATAGGTAGTAGATTACGTAAAGGTTTTGATGCTTTTGGGCGAAAAATGAAAGGTTATTATACTGAAGAAGCTAATGTTGTTGGTGTAGAATCGAGGACCTCATCGCCAGTTTCCATTCCAAGAAATGAACAACTATCGCATCCCGAAATATCTAATCTATATCCATGCGGCGAGGGTGCCGGATATGCTGGAGGAATCGTTTCAGCCGCTATGGATGGCGAACGTTGTGCGGAAGCAGCAACTGGAAATTTGCAAAAATATCAAAAAGGCTAAAAAATTGAATCTTAATTAATCATTATAGTCTTTTTTCTTGATTATAAATGCGAAGCAGTCTTTTTTCTCAAAAATAACTATTTTTGCATCACTAAAACTAAAAAAATGAACGCATATATATTTCCTGGTCAAGGTGCGCAATTCTCTGGAATGGGTTTAGACCTTTATGAAAATTCCCCTTTAGCACAAGAACTTTTTGAACAAGCCAACGATATTCTAGGTTTTAATATTACTGATATTATGTTTGAAGGTGCTGCTGAAGACTTAAAAGAAACTAAAGTAACCCAACCAGCTATATTTTTACACTCTGTAATTTTAGCCAAAACTTTAGGGGATAGCTTTAAACCCGATATGGTTGCTGGTCATTCGCTTGGTGAATTTTCTGCATTGGTAGCTAACGGTGCTTTAAATTTTGAAGATGGTTTAAAGTTGGTATCACAACGCGCCTTAGCGATGCAAAAAGCTTGCGAGTTACAACCCAGTACTATGGCTGCTGTTTTAGGTTTGGATGATGATATTGTTGAAAAAATATGTGCTACGATCGATGGCGTTGTTGTAGCAGCAAACTACAATTGCCCAGGGCAATTGGTAATTTCAGGAGAAGTTGAAGCGGTAAATAAAGCCTGTGAGGCTTTAAAAGAAGCAGGTGCTCGTCGGGCATTGGTGCTACCTGTTGGCGGTGCTTTTCACTCACCTTTGATGGAACCTGCACGTGAAGAACTGGCATCGGCTATTGAAAACACAATGTTCAACAAGCCAAATTGCCCTATTTATCAAAATGTAACAGCTCATGCTGTAATTGGTGAAAATGCCATAAAAGCAAATTTGATTTCTCAACTAACCGCTCCAGTAAAATGGACACAGTCTATTCAACAAATGATTGCAGATGGTGCTACTTTATTTACAGAAGTTGGCCCAGGAAATGTTTTACAAGGTTTAGTAAAAAAAATAAACAGAGAAGCCCAAACAGCTTCAGCGACCTTAAATACTAATAGTTAAATGAAGCTTTCAAAACGCTCAGTATGCATAACTTTAGTTATAGTTTTTACCATAGCCATCGATCAAATTTCAAAAGTACTTGTTAGGGCAAATATTGTTGGGCAAACCGAAACTCGAGCCAGTGAGCGCATTCCTTTAATTGGTGATGCTTTTATTTTAATGAACATTGAAAATGAAGGCGCTTTTTTAGGCATGGGAAGTGAACTAAACAGCACACTAAAAATCATCTTATTATTGATAATACCCATACTAGTTTTGGGGTTTGTTTTATGGCATATTATAAAAGACAAAAACTTAGACAATTGGTCTCTTTTTGCTTTTTCAAGTATTATTGGTGGTGGTATTGCCAATATTTTTGATAGAATAGTTTATGGTTCTGTTACCGACTTTTTCTTCATTGACTTAGGTGGTATTTTTAAAACAGGTATTTTTAATATGGCCGATTTATCAGTTACTACTGGGATGATTATTTTGGTTATTGTAAGTTTAAAAAATAAAAAGAATATCGAATAAAAAAACCAACAACTCGAGTTGCGTCATATCATTGCTAATATTCTTTTCTTTAATTAAACTATCAGTAATAGACTGAGTTAACGAAGTATAATCATATGGGATAGCAAATGTCTTATTTACAAAAATACACAAGCAAATAACAAAAAAACAGTATTTTTGATTGGATAGTCATTTAAGTTTGGAGTTATTCGATGTGGTTTTATAAAAACAGATTTTAGGATAGTGTCATTTATTTACACTAAACGTTTAATGAAATTATAAATTTAGTTTATCATTATTCTTAAAACTATCCTAAAAAGGCAAATCCTGATAATAATTTACCTTAAATCAATGCAGATTTAAACAGAAAAAGGGGGCACAAAAATTTGTGCCCCCTTTTAATGCCAGTATAAAATTAATTATTTTGCCCTTACTTTTTGCTCCCACTTCCATGCAGAACTCATCGCATCATCTAAAGTCAGCTTAGTTTCCCAACCTAATTCTTCATTTGCTTTTGTAGTATCGGCATAAGCTGAAATAATATCCCCTTCCCTTCTACCAACTATTTTATAGTTAAGTTTTTCTCCAGAAACCTTTTCAAAAGATTTTACTACTTCAAGCACCGAGCTACCTTTTCCTGTTCCTAAATTAAAAGTTTCGTAATTGCTTTTGTTTTTATTTTTTAACAAACGCTCAAGTGCCACTACGTGGGCTTTAGCTAAATCGACCACATGAATATAATCGCGAATACAAGTGCCATCAGGTGTTGGGTAATCGTCTCCAAATACAGATAATTGTTCCCTTAATCCAATGGCTGTTTGGGTAATAAAAGGCACTAGATTTTGAGGCACGCCAATAGGTAATTCTCCTATTTTAGCCGACTTGTGAGCTCCAACTGGATTAAAATACCTTAATGCAATGGCCTTGATATTTGGTGTTACTTTGCAGGTGTCTCTTATAATTTCTTCACCAATTTGCTTAGTATTCCCATAAGGAGATTCTGCTTGTTTAACTGGAGCATTCTCAGTAATTGGCAATTCATCGGCTTGACCATAAACCGTGCATGATGAACTAAAAATAAAACTTGCTTCTGGTAATTTTTTTAATTCTTTGAGAATGTAAACTAAGGTTGCAATATTATTTTCGTAATACAACAAAGGTTCTTGAACACTTTCACCAACAGCTTTACTGGCGGCAAAATGTATAACCCCTTTTATATCATTATGTTTTTTAAAAAAAGCCTCAACACCTGTTTTGTCTTTTAAATCTAATTTTTCAAAAAATGGGGTTTTTCCTGTAATGGTCGTAATGCCATCCAATACATTGATTGAAGAGTTTGATAAATCATCTACAATAACTACCTCGTAACCTTCATTTTGCAATTCTACTACTGTGTGGGAACCTATAAATCCTAGGCCTCCCGTTACTAATATTTTATTCATTTATGAATTTTATAATTGTTGATGTTATAAATTCTATTTGTTCATCATCTAATTCTGTATGCATTGGCAGCGAAATAACTTCTTTTACCAACTGATTGGTAACTGTAAAGTTAGCTTCTTTATATCGGTCGTCTAGATATGCTTTTTGTTTGTGTAATGGAATTGGATAATAAACGCCACAAGGTATGCCCTGTTCATTTAAATGTTTTACCAAAGCATCCCTATCAATTCCTTTTAACTTTAAGGTATATTGATGAAACACATGGCAATCGCAAATATCACATATACCGTCACAGCCATTAACTGTTTTTGGAGTGACAATGTTTTCAATATTTTCAAATGTACTATTGTATTTTTTAGCAGCATTTTGTCTTGCCTTATTATAACCATCCAAAAGTGGCAATTTAGCATCTAATACTGCTGCTTGTATACTGTCCAATCTAGAATTTACACCTACAACATCATGACGGTACCTCTCATACATACCGTGGTTTACAATACCTCTTATAGTATGTGCTAAATCATCATCATTGGTAAAAATGGCACCACCGTCTCCATAACACCCAAGATTTTTAGAAGGGAAAAAGGAGGTAGCTGCAACATTACCAATGGTTCCTGCTTTTACTTTTTTACCATTCTTGTAAGTATAAGTTGCCCCAATTGCTTGTGCATTATCTTCAATCACAAACAAATCATGTGCTTTAGCTATCTCCATGATAGCTTCCATGTTGGCACATTGCCCAAACAAATGTACTGGCACAATAGCTTTAGTTTTTGGTGTAATGGCCCTTTTTACAGCTTCAATATTAATGTTAAAATCGTCTTCATTAACATCAACCAAAACAGGGGTTAACTGTAATAAAGCAATAACTTCAACAGTGGCGGCAAACGTAAAATCGGCAGTAATAACTTCATCTCCAGGTTTTAAACCCAAACCCATCATGGCAATTTGTAAAGCATCAGTGCCATTTGCGCATGGAATTACATGCTTAACACCTAAATATGCCTCTAATTTTTTTTGAAATTCATGAACCTTGGGTCCATTTATAAACGCTGTAGTTTCAATAACTTCTTGTATTGAAGTGTTTACGACAGTTTTTATATCGTTGTACTGACCCTTTAGGTCAACCATTTGTATTTTTTTCATAAGTTCCAAAATTACAAAATTCGTTTACGCTAAACAATGAATTTATTTCAAAGAAATGTATTTTAGCAGAAAGAAGAAAGTTGAACATTATTTATAACATAGGAATCTCCATTACGCAATTTATTCTATACATTATATCCCCTTTTAACAATAAGATTAAAAAAGGTATAATTGGTAGAAAAGAAACCTTTGAAATTTTACGAGGAACCATAAACAAAACCGAGAAAACCTTATGGTTTCATTGTGCTTCATTGGGAGAATATGAACAAGGATTACCTGTTTTTAGTGAACTAAGAAAGCACTATAGCAAATATAAAATTATTCTTAGTTTCTTTTCACCATCAGGCTATGAGATTAGAAAAAACTCTCCCGTAGCAGACGCGGTAGTATATCTTCCTTACGATACAAAAAAAAATGCAAGGAAGTTTTTAAATATAGTAAACCCTGAACTATCTGTTTTTGTTAAGTATGATATTTGGCCAAATTTTTTGAATGAATTAAAACAACGGCAGTTAAAAGTTATATTGATATCGGCCACATTTAGAAAAAACCAACCCTACTTTAAATTTTACGGAGCTCCTTTAAGAAATGCGCTTTTTACTTTTAGCCATATTTTTACCCAAAATGAATCTTCAAAACTCTTATTGGAATCTATAGGTTATAAAAACGTGAGTGTTTCTGGCGATACAAGGTTTGATAGGGTTACCAATCAATTAACTGCCAACAACACCTTAGAGTTTATTGAAGAGTTTAAAGCTAATAAACTGTGCGTTATAGCCGGAAGCACATGGCCTGAAGGGGAAACTCTACTAATTGATTTCATAAACTCTGAGGCTTCAAAAGATGTTAAATTTATTATTGTACCCCATAATATTAAGGCATCGCAAGTAAAAAATCTGAAAACTCGTCTGCAACATGAAAGTGTTTTGTTTTCTGAAAAAGAAGGCAAAAATTTATCAAAAACCAAAGTTTTAATTATTGATACAATTGGTTTACTTTCAAAAATATATAGTTATGCAGATATTGCTTATGTAGGAGGAGCCTTAGGAAACACAGGCTTACATAATACTTTAGAGCCCGCAGTATTTGGTGTTCCAATAATTATTGGCAATCATCACCAAAAATTCCCTGAGGCCCAAGCAATGATTGATAATGGCGGTATGTTTTCTGTTTCAAATAAAAGGGAGTTTGATTTTATTTTAAATGAGCTAATTATGAATCACGATAAAAGAGTTCAATCTGGGAAAAAAAATAGTGACTACATCAAAAAAAATAAAGGTGCTGTCATCCAAATACTTAACTATCTACG
>JBMTVT010000071.1:0-10312 GCA_049451635.1 Tamlana sp.
TTCTAATGGATTTATTGGCAAATGGCAAGCAACTTTTTAGAATATTGTTTGCTTGTTCTAAATGCTTGGGGTTTTTACTTTCAACAAGTGTAATAGCTCTACTTAAAGCGGTAATATCTTTATTTAAAATTGAAGTAACTAAGGTATCGGTATCTAAATCTATTTTACGTTTGCTTTGGATAGATTTAATAGAAGATGTATTGGTTATTTCTGAAACAGAAACTCCTTTTGTTTCATTTAAAGCAGATTGTTTTTTATTAGCCACAAATGCACGAATGATTGTCTAATTTACAATTTTATTTTTATAGAACTGTATTCTGATTACTAGTACTATAAACTTATCTTAACGGCACAGAAACCTTCACATCATCCCAAGCCATAGTTAAAAAAAGATTATCGGTTGAGTTATCAAAAGCTATGGTAAACTGCTCAACAATGGTATCTAATTCCTGAACGGGAACTTCAATATTTATAACATCGTAATTGGGGTCCCACATAGGTTTCATTTCAGCATTTACACCCCATGAATACTGTTTGGAGTTAAAAATAACGGTCCAAACCGTATCTCTTGGTACTGTCCAAATTGTATATTTTCCAGCTGCTAATGGCATGCCATCAATCTCTAAATTTTTATTGGTTTCAAACGTAGTAGCTTCATTGGCTCCTGTACGCCATACTTGGTTGTAGGGTACTAAGGCACCAAATATTTCACGGTTCTTTTTATAGGGGCGGTTGTAAAAAACTTTCAATTTTAAATCGTTCAACTCAAATTTAACCTTGTCTTTGGGACTTAATCGTTTAGCAAAAATATTTTCAACAAAAACAGAATATAAAAATAAACCTAGAGCAACAATGGATAAAAATATTAAGGTTCGTTTTAAAAAGGTATTCATATAGAGCAATTTAATAAGCAGTAAAGATACTTTAAAAAGTAATAATTAAAGAAATACAAACGTAGTTTTCTGTGGCTTTGTTATATGTGAAAAAAAATAATTATTCTTTTTTGCAACACTTTATTTTTTCTGTCGTCTTTAAAACGAACTAACTTAAACCAAAAGTAGAATAAGCATGTTCCAAGTTGACATTATTGAACAATGTAAACAAAACAATCGCAAAGCACAATTGCAGTTATACAACCAGTACTGCGACGGGATATATATTGTTGCCAAACGGTTTTTGAAAGATGCTACCGATGCCGAAGATATTTTACAGGAAGCTTTTATAAAAGCTTTTACAAAACTGCATAATACAAGGCTGAAGTTACTTTTGGCGCCTGGTTAAAACGTATTGTTGTCAATAAAATTATAGATTTACTAAAATCCAAAAAGCAACAACTTGCAACTACGGGTAAAAGCATTGTTGTAAATGCCAAATACACAAATATTGCCATGCAGTAAAATTACACTTCTTATTTTTATGCTAAAATTATAGAATTGATTTTTTCAATAATAGATTCACTTTCAGTTGTGTAATCAAACCAAAGCATTTCTTCATTTTTTTTAAACCAAGTAAGTTGTCTTTTTGCAAAGCGTCTAGTATTCTTTTTAATTTCAGAAATTGCAAAATCCAGCTCCCATTTACCATCCAAATAATTGAATAACTCTTTATAGCCTACTGTGTTTAAAGCGTTCAAATTTTTATAAGGAAGTAGTTTTGTAACTTCGTCTAAAAGCCCATTTTTCATCATAATATTTACGCGCTCATTTATTCTGCTATAAATAATATCTCTGTTGGCGGTTAAACCAATACTAATGGTTTTAAAAGGGCGTTTATTTTTCTCTTTACTTAAAAATGATGAATAAGGTTTACCTGTACCAATACAAATTTCTAAAGCACGAATAACGCGATGTGGGTTATCAATAGCAATAGATTCAAAAGAAGTCTTATCAAGTTCATTCAATTGTTGTTGTAAATATTCTAAACCTTTGGTCTTAAAATCGTTATTTAAAGTATCACGAAAGGTTTTATCAATTTCAGGAAAATCATCCAATCCTTTCGTAACAGCATCCACATATAAACCCGATCCACCAACCATGATAACAACATCGTGTTTTTTGAAAAGTGTAGTTAAACATTGTAAAGCATCCTTTTCAAAAGCACCAACATTGTAATCGTCTTGTATGGATTTATGTTGAATGAAATGATGTTTAGCTGCTAACAATTCGTCTTCAGATGGCGCTGCTGTACCTATATGCATGTCTTTGAAAAACTGTCGGGAATCGGCTGAAATGATTTCAGTATTAAAATGATTAGCTAGCTTGATGCTTAATGTGGTTTTCCCAATAGCAGTAGGGCCAACAATTGAGATGAGGTATTTAGTGTTTGTATTGATTGCTTATCTTAATTTTATTTCTTAAAAAGTTAGTGCAAAGGATGTCCACATTTATGACAAAATTTTGCATCATCTTGATGCTTTTCGGCTAAACAATTGGCACAAGATTGAGAGTTTAAATGCAATTTAGAATCTTCCTGCTTTTTTGTTTTATTTTGGTTGGTATACTCAGCTGATACAATACCTGTGGGAACTGCAATGATGCCATAGCCTAAAATCATGATAATGGCAGCAATAAATTGTCCTATAGGAGTGATAGGTGCAATATCGCCAAAACCAACTGTTGTAAGTGTAACAATACACCAATAAACACTTATAGGAATACTTGTAAAACCACTCGCTTCACCTTCAATTAAGTACATAACTGTACCAAAAATAATACACAAAATTAGTACAGTAAATAAAAAAACAGATATTTTAGCCCTACTCGCTTTTAATGCAGAAGTTAACATATTTGAAGCACCTAAGTACCTTGCCAATTTTAAAATCCTAAAAACACGTAGTAATCGTAAGGCTCGTAAAGCAGCTAAGGCATGGATACCACCAAATATTAAAGAAATATATTTAGGTATGGTTGATAATAAATCTATAATGCCATAAAAACTAAAAATATATTTTAATGGTTTTTTTACCGTTATTATTCTAGCTATATATTCAATACTAAAAAGAATGGTTATGAGCCATTCAGAAACATCTAAAACGGCATGGTGTTTATTATCAAAACTTTTAATGCTCTCAAGCATTACCAAAATAATACTTGCTATAATAGCAATGAGCAAAACCACATCAAATAATTTACCTTCAGGAGTATCTGCTTCGTAAATAATTTCATAAAGTTTGGTTTTCCAATGTTTTTTTGATGTGTTCATAAATTCAAAAATAAGAAAAAGATACGCTATTTTTTACTGGTCTTTCAATTCAACTACTTTCAAACGTTTATTTCTTCTAATATAACTTTGAATAATATGTTGTGTATCTCTATTGTTTTGCATAGGCGTGATGATTGATTCTAAAACCTCAATATTATTTATTTGATAGTTTAAGTTGAAAAACCCAATGCCTTTAAAAACACCATTTTCAATAAGGATGGCACTACGCTCATCAACATCTCGACCTCTATCAACAATCACCATATTTTTATTGGAATAGCTGTTTTTCTCAATTAAATTTTGCACACGTTTGTTATAAAGTTCTGGAGCTTCTTTTTGGATACAGGCACCCTCACAAGCTTTTATTTCATAATTAAAACAACTTGTTTTTGTTTTATAGAGACCCGTTAATTTTTGACATAAATTATAATCTTCAATAGCTTTTGTAATGAAACTTTTTCCACTTTGGCGATTGCTAAAGGTGGTTATAGGTTTTTTACGACCATCTGCCACATCAATTTTTAAGTTTATATAATTGTTTTCATCTTTAAAACTATACAAAGCATGTGTAAATATTGAACGTCTTAACGCTCTATTAAATAAGGGTTTGTTACGCTTTATTTCTTCACTTTCTTTTAAAAGCGCCACCAATTCGCTACCTGTAGCTTCATAAGTTACCGCCTGAACAAGCACTTGTATTTTTTTTGATTTTTGATTAGTGCCCGTAAAATGTTGATTGATGCGTTTTTTTATATTATTGCTTTTACCAATATATATAATTTCGCCTTCAGCATTGTGAATGTAGTAAACGCCTGTAATAGAAGGTAAATCATCAATAATATCCAAATGTCTGGGTTCTAACTGGTATTTTGGGTTTAACCTAATGGATTCTTTAATTATTGTTTTGCTGGTATCTTTATCCAACAGCATTTTAAAAAGTTTTACTGTGGCTAAAGCATCACCTGAAGCACGGTGTCTATCAGTAACAGGTATTCCTAAAGAGCGAACCAATTTTCCTAAACTGTAGGATGGTTTTCCAGGGATTAAATGTTTTGAAAGTTCAACGGTGCAAAGCGATTTACGTTCATATTCAAAACCTAAACGCCTAAATTCGGTACATAAAATACGGTAGTCAAATTGGGCGTTATGCGCAACTAAAATGCAATCATCGGTAATTTCTACAATGCGTTTTGCTACCTCATAAAATTTAGGGGCATTACGCAACATACTGCTGTTTATTCCTGTAAGATTTACTACAAAAGGCTGTATGTCGCGTTCAGGATTTAAAAGACTTATAAATTGATCAACTACTTTATGACCATCATATTTGTAGATTGCAATTTCGGTTATGCCTTCTTCATTATACTTGCCTCCAGTGGTTTCTATGTCTAATATGGCGTACAAAAAATGTTGATGTGTTTATTTGTTCAATTATAATTTCTACTTCCAAAGATACTACTTCCAACGCGAATCATATTACTTCCACAAGCAATAGCCAATTCGTAATCACCACTCATTCCCATGCTAACCGTTTGCAGTTCGCAGTTTGCAGTTTGCAGTTTTTTTAATTCATCAAATGCATCTTTTAAAAAACTAAATTCTTTTTTTATTTGATTTTCGTCATCAGTAAAAGTTGCCATTCCCATAACACCAACAATTTTGATGTTTTTTAATTCTGAAAAAGCTTTAGATTCAATAATTTCCAAGGCTTCTTGATATGACATTCCAAATTTTGAATCTTCCTCGGCAATTTTTATTTGGAGCAAACAGTCAATAACTCGATTGTGTTTTTTGCCTTGTTTGTTTATTTCTTTCAACAGTTTTAAATTATCAACCCCATGAATTAAACGTACAAAACTTGACATATATTTCACCTTATTGCTCTGTACATGCCCAATCATGTGCCATTCAATGTCTTTTGGCATTTGCTCATGTTTTTCGCTCATTTCTTGGATTTTATTCTCTCCAAAAACACGCTGGCCAGCATTGTACGCCTCCATTAAATCGCTTACTGGTTTGGTTTTTGAAACAGCAACCAATGTAACATGTTCGGGTAATGTCGATTTTATTTTGTTAAGATTTTCTGCTATTGACATTGTTTGTTTTTAAATTTGAAATCCTAAAACAAATTTAGGATGATACATGTGTCAGAATTCGTAAATAGTAACGCCACTGCGTAATTTAGGCTCTATAAAAGTACTTTTTGGAGGCATGGTCAACCCTTCATTTGCAATGGCTTTCAACTCTTCAACCGTGATTGGAATAAGCCCAAAACCAACTTTAAATTCGCCACTATCTACTTTGCTTTTTATGGTTACTAAATCATTTTTTCCGTGCGAATAATCAATTCTTGTATCATTGCGTAAATCTGTAATTCCTAAAATAGGTTCTAATACAGTTTTAAAAAGGATTTGGGTATCTAAGGCATCCAAAGATGTGTTGAATTTATAGTTGCTTTTTCTTAAATAAAGTGAATAAAATTCACCATCTAAATACATACTAAAGTGGTGTTTATTGGTTGGTTTATAAAGTTCAATACCTCTGTTTTCAATTCGAAACATGGCATCGAGTTCAATTAAAAATGATTCTTTTGAAAGACCATTTAAATCTTTTACCAATCTGTTGAACTCATAAATTTTCAAATCAGATTCGGGAATTAAATAACTCATGAAAAAATTATAAGGCTCATTTCCTTGGTGGTTTTTGTTTTTCGATTTTAAATCTTCCGATAACAAAAATGAAGATGCCGAACGATGGTGACCATCAGCAATATATATGGTTTTCATGGTTTCAAATGCCTTCTGAATATTTTTTACCAGCTCAAAATCATCAACGACCCATAAATAATGGGTATCCCTAAAATGGGTTGTAAATTCAAATTCCGCACGTTTTTTTTGGACTTGAGAAATTATACTTGCGATTTTATCATTATCTGGATAGGTAAGTAATACAGGTTCTGCATTAAAACCAACAATTTTTAAATAATCTTTAAACATATTTTCACGAAACTCGATGGTGTCTTCATGTTTTTTAATGATGTCTTTTTTGTAATCCTCGGTACTCGCTGCGGCAACAATACCAGAAAACGTATTGCCATCTCTATTGACTATTTTGTAAACGTAATAACTTGGTTTTTCATCTTGAATAAAAATGCCATCTTCTTTAAACTCCAAGTATCTATTCTTGACTAAATTATAACGTTCTTTTCCAATAATTCGCTTATCATATTTGTAACCAGGATTTACTATGTGCAGAAAAGAAAATGGGTTATAATCCAAACGGGCTTCTAATTCCGCTTGTGTGTAGCTTTGGTACGATCGAGAAGCTACTAAACTTACTTTATCTCGCGTTGGTCTTACGGCTTTGAAAGGGATGACTTTTGCCATTTATTGGTATTACTTCAAAAACTGATTAGAAATTTTTTCTGCTTTTCTACTTTCCGAATAATCATAAAAACCTTCACTAGATTTTATGCCTAGTTTTCCAGCCATGACCATATTTACAAGCAACGGACAAGGCGCATATTTAGGGTTTTTAAACCCATCGTACATCACGTTTAAAATAGATAAGCACACATCCAGCCCAATAAAATCGGCTAATTGTAAAGGTCCCATGGGGTGTGCCATTCCTAATTTCATAACGGTATCAATTTCTTGAACACCAGCAACGCCATTATATAAGGTTTCAATCGATTCGTTAATCATGGGCATCAAAATACGGTTGGCAACAAAACCAGGGTAATCATTTACTTCAACGGGAACTTTTCCAAGTGTTTCTGAAAGTTCCATAATGGTTTTGGTAACTTCTTCACTTGTATTGTATCCTCGTATGATTTCAACCAATTTCATGAGAGGAACAGGATTCATGAAATGCATACCTATAACTAGCTCCGGTCTGGAAACTACTGATGCAATTTGCGTTATGGAAATGGATGAGGTGTTGGTTGCTAAAATGGTATTTTCAGCACAAGCATCATCTAATTGTTTGAAAATATTAAGTTTCAAGTCGAGGTTTTCTGTAGCAGCTTCAACCACTAAACTAGCATATTCAACACCTTCTTTTATGGTAGTAAATGTTGAAATATTGGATAACGTTTCAAATTTTTTATCTTCTGAAATGGTTTCTTTTGTAACCATTCTATCTAAATTTTTTGAAATAGTTTCCATGCCCCGTTTAAGCGATGCTTCACTAATATCAATAAGCTGCACTTTAAATCCGTTTTGAGCAAATGTATGGGCAATACCATTTCCCATGGTGCCTGCTCCTATAACTGCGACGTTTTTCATTTCATTTATTTTTTATTGTCATTGCGAAACTTTTTTAAAAAAGTTGTGGCAATCTTTAACATAAAAGTTTAAAAATTTATAGATTACCACGTGATTTCACCACTCGTAATGACTTATTGGTATTAAAAACAGTTTATAATTTGAGTTGCCACACGCAATGCTTCGGTGCCATCGTGTAGCGTTACCACTGGTGTAGTGTTGGTGTTTATTGAGTGTGCAAAGGTTTCTAATTCATCTAAAATAGAATTGTTATCGGCCACTTTTGGATTATCAAAATAGATTTGTTTTTTTAAACCTTCGGCATTTTGCAAAATCATATCGAAATCCCCTGGGTTTTCAGGCGCATCTTTCATTTTTACCACTTCACATTTTTTGGTTAAAAAATCAACCGAGATGTAGGCATCTTTTTGAAAAAATCGTGCTTTACGCATTTTTTTTAGAGAAATTCTACTGGCTGTTAAATTGGCAACACAACCGTTTTCAAACTCCAAACGGGCATTTGCTATATCTGGTGTATCACTTATTACGGCAACACCACTGGCCGAAATATTTTTAACTTTAGATTTTACAACGCTTAAAATAATATCAATATCATGAATCATTAAATCCAATACCACAGGTACATCGGTACCTCTGAGATTAAATTCTGCCAATCTATGGGTTTCGATAAACATGGGGAATTTTATATCATCTTTAACAGCTAAATAAGCAGGGTTAAAGCGCTCTACATGCCCAACTTGTCCGCGTAAATTGTTCTCTGCTAAAAGTTCTCTAATATGCTCCGCTTCTTTAACGGTGTTGGTAATGGGTTTTTCAATAAAAATATGTTTTCCTTTGGAAATGGCTTTTTTTGCACAATCGTAATGTGAAAGCGTTGGCGTTACAATATCAACCATATCTACAGCATCAATAAGCGCATCGATAGAATTGAAGAATTTATACCCAAACTCAGCTTCTACTTTTTTTCCGTTTTTTTCATCAGCGTCATAAAACCCTATCAGATTGTATTTTTCAGATTGATTAAGAAGTCTTAAATGAATTTTTCCAAGGTGACCAGCACCAAGTACCCCAGCTTTTAGCATAATTTTTTACGTTTTCAACAAAAATAAGATAATAAGGTATGAATTTAATTATTTAAGAGGACTTTTTTGGATGCTTTTTTGCGAAAAAGAAATTATCACAAATAGTTTACCAGCTTTAAAAAGTTTAATTAATTTTAGCCAACCAAACCCACCAAAAATTGAAGGATACTTTTAAGCATAAAGGATTACGGCAACAGTTAGTTAACATCATAAAAAACAAAGGTATAACCGATGAAAAAGTTTTAGCTGCTATTGGTAAAATACCTAGACATTTGTTTATGGATTCTGGGTTTTTGGACCATGCTTACCAAGATAAAGCGTTTCCTATTGCTGCAGACCAAACCATTTCTCAACCTTACACAGTAGCTTTTCAAACAGAATTAATGCAGGTAAAACCAGAAGATAAAGTATTAGAAATTGGTACCGGAAGTGGTTACCAAACCGCAGTTTTATGTGAATTAGGAGCTCGTGTTTTTAGTATTGAACGCCAACAAGAATTATTTAAAAAAACGAGTAAATTTTTACCAAAACTAGGTTATAGAGCTAAGAAACTCATTTTTGGTGATGGCTATAAAGGACTACCAGAAGAGGCTCCTTTTGATAGTATTATTGTTACTGCTGGTGCGCCTTTTGTTCCGAAACCTTTGTTAAGTCAGTTAAAAAAAGGAGGTAGGTTGGTAATCCCAGTTGGGGATAATGTGCAGGTTATGACGCTTTATATTAGAAAAGGACCAAAAGAATTTGAGCAACATCAATATGGCGAGTTTAGGTTTGTGCCTTTATTGGAAGATAAGAACTAGAAAGTCAATGTCATTACGAGGGAAAATTGAAGTTGTTACCTTTACTCGGAGATAAATTTAAGACTGTTTGTTACAAAACAAATATCTTAGAAACATGAAAAAACGATATTACAACCCCGAATTAAAGGAGCAAGCAGTTCGGTTAAGTTACCAACGGGAAAACATAAAGTAATTAGCGGACGATTTGGGTATAGAAGTCCAAAGGATTTATAAATGGCGCAAGGCAGCCAAAACAGCCACATTGCCTAAGGCAGAAAAGCCAATGCCCGATGATGCTTTAGAGCTTAAAAGATTACGTAAAGCCCTTAAAGAAAAGGAACTTGAACTTGAGATATTAAAAAAGGCCGTCAGCAAAATACCCGAAAACAATGTTTTCTCCTCTTAATATCAAATCTCCAAGAGCGGTGGGAGGTCTATGGATTTATAGCCAGTTATAGGCATTTATATCCCATTGAGAAGATGTGCAAAGTTTTTAAAGTAAGTAGGATCAGTTTTTACAGATGGTATACGACAGGACCATCAAAACGAAGATTGGAACTTAGCCTATTTACGAATTTGATTAAAAAGGAATTTGACAAGAGCAGAAAGCGATATGGCTCTACACGAATAGCAGAACAACTTAAACGTGAAGGTTACTGTATATCCAGATGTAGGGTAGCTAAAATTATGATAACGAATAATTTAGCAAGTAAATACAAACGGAAGTTTAAGGCTAGCACAGATTCCAACCACAGTTATCCGGTTTGTAGAAATTTATTGAACAGAAACTTTAATCCCTGTAGACTAAATGAAGCTTGGGTTAGCGATATTACTTATATCCAAGCAAATCAGGGTTGGTTGTATTTGACTACTATTATCGATTTATTTAGCAGACAGGCAATAGGTTGCGCATTAAGTACAAGTTTACACACCAACCAAGCTATTATTCCTGCATGGAAAATGG
>JBMTVT010000072.1:0-10297 GCA_049451635.1 Tamlana sp.
TGATTGAGAAATGGTAATGTTATGATATCTTTCCAAATACCATTTGATTCTCCAGATACCTAATTTGTTTTCTTTTCTTAGTTCTAGTACTTTTTCACCTTCTTTTTAAAAAAGATTTCATCCACTTATAAAAAGTACTTTTTTAACTCCAAAAAGTTCGTATGCTGCTTTGTTTTTTTTGCGTGTTTGAGCAAATTTCAATACTTTAACTTTTATCATAAAAGTTAAATATTCAGTTATTTCTTTTGTCTTTTTCGTAATCGTAATACTATCTTAGTTTTTGCTAATTTAGTATACGATGCTGTGACGTATTTACAAATAATTTTAAGTTGCGTGTCTTCTTCCAATACCAAAGCGAACTTGCTATTAAAAAGCATGGTTTTTATAAATTGTGGTGCATTGTTATCTTTTGAAGCAAGCTTATTGATGTTCTCCACAACCTTTAAAGCCGATTTTGGTAAACCTTCAACTTTAAATTGCTCAACTTGCGACCATTAAATTATCGTAATTTGAATTTTGAGCTTGCATAAAGTTTGCAAAAAGGAGAATTATTAATAAGGAAAAAATAGTTTTCATGGGTTTATGTTTGTCACTAAAATATACTCAAAAGCCATTCCAAAAAAAAATAAATGCGTAAACAACTTCGTTGGTTGAGTGAAGTTAGCTATTTTTTAAGTCAGTTATAAAGATTAACTTTGCTTTTTCGATCTAAATATCATGAACAAGTTTTTATATCTACTATTTTTTCCTGTTTTAGTGTTTGGTCAAAACAGTCTTGATGACGTGGAGCCCCTTTTTCAAAAAAAGGAATTTAAGAAAGCTGAAATTCTTGTTACTAAATACCTCCAAAGCAACCCCAATAATCTTAAAGCCGTTGAACTTTTGGGCGATGCTTATGGGCACCAAGAAAAATGGGACGATGCCATAAGAAATTACAAAAAATTGGTTGAAGCCAACGATAGTCATGCCAATTACCACTATAAATATGCTGGTGCATTAGGCATGAAAGCCTTAGAGAATAAGTTTAAGGCCATTGGATTTATTGGCGATATTAAAAAGCATTTTATAAAAGCAGTCGAATTGGAAACTAACCACATTGATGCACGTTGGGCATTGGTGGAATTATACATGGAGCTTCCCGGGGTTTTTGGTGGTAGTAAAACCAAATCATTACATTATGCCCAAGAGTTAGAAAACCTATCAAAAGTAGATGGTTACTTAGCTAAAGGCTATATTTATGAATGTGATAACCAACCTGAAATGGCTGAAAAATATTACAAAATAGCTATAAAGGAAGGAGGGTCATTGGTGTGTTTTAACAAGCTTACCAATTTTTACGAAAGTAAAAACGAACCTCAAAAAGCCATAAAAAACATTGAGGAAGCCCAATACAAACATCAGCGGAATGCTTTACATTACCAAATAGGCAAAGTGGCAGCTGAATATAATATAGAGTTGCAAAAAGGCGAGCAGTGTTTGCACAGGTACCTTAAAAACTATTCTGCTGAAGATGGTGTTCCAAAGGCATGGGCACACTACCGTTTGGCGCAAATCAATATGCATAAAAAAAATAAGGAAGAAGCTTTAAAATATATAAATTTAGCCATCGCCGAACTCCCTAAAATAAAACCTTTCAATCAAGAAAAGGAAAAAATTTTAAATCTTTAATTTGGGCGTTACCCTATCGGGTCGCGCTTTCCTTTCCAATATTTTGTTAAAACAAAAGGATTTCCATTGCAATCACTAACGCAGTTCAGTCGTTCGTTTAGCATTTTAGTTTTCATTTAAAACATTCGTGTATTCGAGGCAAAAAAAGTATATTTGAAAGCATTCAAAAACAACCCATGAACGTACATTTTATAGCTATTGGTGGTGCCGCAATGCATAATCTGGCATTGGCATTACATAGCAAAGGATACCAGGTAACAGGAAGCGATGATACCATTTTTGATCCTTCAAAATCTCGATTGGAAGCTAAAGGCTTGTTACCAAAAACCTTTGGTTGGTTTCCAGAAAAAATCACTTCAAATTTGGATGCTATCGTTTTGGGCATGCACGCCAAATCTGATAATCCTGAACTTTTAAAAGCTCTAGAATTGGGCTTAAAAATTTATAGTTATCCAGATTTTTTATACGAGCAAGCTAAAAATAAAACCCGTGTGGTTATAGGCGGTAGCCA
Organism: Tamlana sp.; assembly: GCA_049451635.1. Lineage (GTDB taxonomy): Bacteria > Bacteroidota > Bacteroidia > Flavobacteriales > Flavobacteriaceae > JBMTVT01. The sequence goes on from JBMTVT010000072.1 coordinate 2,180, forward strand.
TGGTAAAACTACTATAACATCCATGATTTTACACGTTATGCATTATCACGATAAAGATGTTGATTATATGGTTGGTGCACAGTTGGAAGGTTTTGATGTAATGGTAAAACTCACCGAACATAACGATTTTATGGTTTTGGAAGGCGATGAGTATTTAAGTTCACCCATTGATAGACGCCCAAAATTTCATTTGTACAAACCCAATATTGCTTTATTGAGTGGCATTGCTTGGGACCATATTAATGTATTTCCAACCTACGATAACTATGTGGAGCAGTTCCATATTTTTGTTGATTCTATTGTAAGCGGTGGTAGCATCAATTACAATGAAGAAGATCCAGAAGTGAAAAGGGTAGTAGAAGCCAATAAAAATACCATACGTAAAATTCCCTACAGAACACCAGAGTACACCGTTGAAAACGGACAAACACTTCTTGAAACTCCAGAAGGGCCTTTGCCTATTGAAGTCTTTGGTGCACATAACCTAAATAATTTAGCAGGCGCCAAATGGATTTGCCAGCACATGGGCATTGACGAAGACGATTTTTATGAGGCTATTGCCACCTTTAAAGGTGCTAGCAAACGCCTTGAAAAAATAGCCGAAAGCAAAACGAGTGTAGCTTATAAAGACTTTGCTCATTCACCAAGTAAGGTAGAAGCTACTACCAAAGCGGTTAAAGAACAGTATAAAGACCGTACTTTGGTAGCTTGTTTAGAATTGCATACATACAGTAGTTTAAATGCTGAATTTTTAAAGGAATACAAAGGCGCACTGGATGCAGCCGATGTTGCGGTGGTGTTTTACTCACCACATGCCGTAGAAATTAAAAAACTTGAAGAAATCACACACGAACAAATTGCCAATGCTTTTGAATGTGGTGATTTAATTATTTACACCAATCCAGACGATTTTAAAGCGTTTTTATTCTCGCAAGATTTCAATAATAAAGCCCTATTATTGATGAGTTCAGGTAATTATGGAGGACTGGATTTTGATGAGGTTAAGCGGTTGATTAATTAAAGTCATTGCGAAACTTTTTTTAAAAAGTTGTGACAAGCTTTATAATTAGTAAGTGTAACATTTATTCTATAACAAGTACTTATAGTTTATACACTCTCTTAATTTCGACTTAAATCAGTCCTCTTTTTGCTGACGATTTATAATAATCGTATAAATCAAATACTTCTTGACTAATGTCCTCTTTTTTTAATAGTTTCATAGCGTAACTTTTATTGCTTCTCTAATTTACAATATTTATCTTTAACCAATGCAAGATAAACTACCATCGTTTTCTATTAAAAACTGGAATCAAGATGATCAACCTCGAGAGAAATTACTGTATAAAGGTAAAGTAGCATTAAGTGATGCAGAGCTTGTAGCTATTTTGATTGGGTCTGGTAACCGTGAGGAAAGTGCTGTAGCCTTATGTAAGCGTATTTTGGCAAGCGTTGATAATAATTTGAGTGAACTTGGAAAACTTTCCATAAAACAGCTCATGGCATTTAAAGGCATAGGCGAAGCCAAAGCCATAAGCATTGTGGCGGCTATGGAATTAGGTCGCAGGCGTAGAAGTGAGGAGGCATTGGAAAGAGAAAAAATAACCTCTAGTGCATCAGTTTTCGAATTGATGCAACCAATTATTGGTGAGCTTGAACATGAAGAGTTTTGGATAATCTATTTAAATAATTCCAATAAAGTCATACAAAAAAACCAATTGAGTAAAGGTGGCATAACGGGTACTTTGGTAGATGTGCGTTTGGTGCTTAAAAATGCTTTAGAAGTAGGGGCTACAGGTTTAATTTTAGCTCACAATCATCCTTCGGGAACTTTAAAACCTAGTGAGGCCGATAAACAAATTACCAAAAAATTAAAAATTGCCTCTCAAAGTCTAGATATAAAAGTTTTGGATCATTTAATAGTAACAGAAAAAGCATACTTTAGTTTTGCAGATGAAAATATTTTATAGATGATGATTGCGAACTGCTTACTAAATAATGCCAATTGAGATTATGCTTTTAGTTTATACCTTTAAAATATCGCCCCGTTTAAAATATGTATTTAAACACATTTGTACCAGAATTTTAGGTGTTGAGGTTGGTTTTACTACTAAAATAGAAGAATTTATTGCCCATGATGGCATAAAAATGTCCTATACAAAACAACCCCTTAGCAATGAGTTTTTTGTAAAAAGCCATGATATTCTATTTGAACAAGGACTTAGTGATGTAGAGATAACAATACATGATTGGGAAGAAACTAAATGTTTCTTTTTTAATGGTGATAAAAGCGCCATACCTTTTGATATTTTTTCGGCAGCCTTTTATCTGTTGTCTCGTTATGAAGAATATTTGCCACATGTTAAGGATAATTATGGACGGTTTACCGCTACCCAAAGTTTGGCTTATAAAGGAAATTTTTTGCATCAACCTGTAGTAGATATTTGGGCGTATAAATTTAAGGCAGCTTTACAAAAACAATTTCCAGATTATGAATTTCCCATTAAATCTTACCGAATAAAACCCATAATAGATGTGCCTAGTGCCTATAATTTTAAATTAAAAGGTATTATTAGAACTCTAGGAGGTATAATTAAAGATGTTTTTAGCTTTAAATTTAAAAAATTATACACTAGGGTTATGGTTATAATGGGTTTTATGCACGATCCCTACAACACTTTCAAATATATTATTAACAGACAAAAACACTCTAAGTTTAAGTTTCTGTTCTTTTTTTTAATAGGCGATTATTCAACTTACGATAAAGGCATTAACCCAAATAAAAAGAAATTTGTATCCCTCATAAAACACGTTGCAGATTATAGTATTGTGGGGCTAAAAGCATCTTTTTTTGCGTTGGATGATATTTCTGTTTTGAAAAAAGAAAAACAAAGAATGGAAGATATTTTAAACACATCATTAAAAGCCTCACGTCATTCTTTTTCAAAACTTAATTTACCAGAATCATATAGAAACCTTATAGAATTGGAAATCCAAGAAGATTATACCATGGGTTATGTAAATCACATAGGTTTTAGAGCAGGTTCTTGTACTCCCTTTCTGTTTTACGATTTAGATTATGAAGTACAAACCCCATTAAAAATTAATTCGTATCACCTTATGGACCATGCATTGTTGAAAAATCAATCGTTATTGGATAAGAAGAAAACCTTGAATGAAATTATTCAACAAATTAAGGAAGTGAATGGGGAGTTTGCACCAGTATTTCATAATTATACCTTTAGCGATGATGAAAAATGGAAAGGTTTTAAGGAATTGTTTAACATCATATTAGATTCTGCAAATGAAGCTTAAAGGAATAACCGATGTATTTTTTGATTTAGACCACACCCTTTGGGATTTTGATAAAAACTCAGCACTTACATTTGAGAAAATTTTCGGGATGCACGATATTGACATTAGTACGAATGATTTTTTGACTCATTACGTCCCCATTAATTTAAAATATTGGAAGCTTTACAGAGAGGAAAAAATTAACAAAAGCGACCTACAATTTCATAGATTGAATGATGCTTTTTTAGCTGTGGGGTATCAAGTTGAAGAAGATTTAGTTCATAAATTATCAGACGACTATATAACGCACCTCACAACATTTAATCATTTATTTGAAAATACTTTTGAGGTTTTAAACTACTTAAAAGAATCGTATAACTTGCATATAATTACCAACGGGTTTGATGAAGTGCAACATAAAAAATTAACAAGATCAAAAATAAACCATTATTTTAAAACAGTTACAAACTCAGAAATGGTAGGTGTTAAAAAGCCAAACTCTAAAATTTTTAATTTTGCAATACAACTTGCAAATACAAATGCAAACAACAGTATTATGGTTGGCGATAGTTATGAAGCCGATATTGTAGGGGCCCAAAATGTTGGTATGGATGTTATTTTTTTTGATGTAAATAAGGAAGTTGTAGATGTAAAAATTAAGCAAATTGATAATTTAATACAGTTAAAAAAATATTTATAAGTATTGCAAAATTGGATATTTACAGTTACCGTTAATAAAACACTTGATTAAAATGAAATCTAAATTCTTTTCAATTTTTATAGCCTTTTTAGTGGCAACATCAGTTTTTTCTCAAACTAGTTTAGATGATTATAAGTATGTTATAGTTCCTGAAAAATATGATTTTTTAAAGGAACCAGACCAGTATCAATTAAATTCTTTAACTAAGTTTTTGTTTGAAAAATATGGTTTTATTGCTGTTTTTGAGGGAAGTGATTACCCTGAAGATTTAATTAGAAATAGGTGTTTGGGTTTAAAATCGAATGTTTTAAAAGATTCTGGGCTTTTTAAAACAAAGTTATCGGTTGAGTTAAAAGATTGTAATGATAAAATAGTTTATACCTCTAGAGTAGGAGAGAGCAGTGAAAAAGAGTACAATGTTGCTTATAATTTAGCGTTAAGAGATGCTTTTGAATCATTTGGTACTTTGAATTACAAATACAAACCTAATGAGAAGACAACATCGATACAAGTAGCATCCAAAACCTCAGAGAAAAAAGAAGTAGTTGAAGAAATTAAACAGTTAAAAAAGGAAATTCAGGAACTTAAAAAGGAAAAAGAAACTGCAGTAGTTGAAGTTGAGAAAACCGCAGTTGAAAAACCAATTATTAAACAACCTGTTGCAGTAAAAAAAGTTGAAAAAGTAGAAGAGCATATCATTGAAGGCGTTTCCAACATATTGTACGCCCAAGAAATTGAAAACGGTTTTCAGCTAGTAGATAGCTCGCCAAAAGTCATTTACAGAATTATGAATACCAACTTAAAAAATGTTTTTCTGGTTGAAAATTCTACGGCTATTATTTACAAAAATGGAGAAAATTGGGTAATAGAATATTATGCTGGAAATACTTTAAAGCAAGATGTTTTAAATATTAAATTTTAAGGTTTATTGCGTTAGGGATTGAAGTGGAAATCCTTTTGTTTTTGCAAAATATTATAGTGTAAAGCCCGACCCTATTAAGGGTAACGCCCAGAAAATTTAGTAGCCATACTTGTTTTTCCAACGCTTTTTTAAAAATTCACGGTGGGCATTTTCCCTAGCATTATTTCCAGGGTCGTAAAGTTTTGTGTTTTTAATCTCTTCTGGTAAAAACTCTTGATTGGCAAAATTGTTTTCGTAGTTGTGGGCGTATTTATAATTATCGCCATACCCCAATTCTTTCATAAGTTTGGTAGGTGCATTTCTAATCTCTAAAGGAACACTTAAATCGCCCGTTTCTTTCACTAATTGTTGAGCGTTACCAATGGCTTTGTAAGCTGCATTACTTTTGGGTGAACAAGCTAAATAAGTGGCACATTGACTTAAAATAATACGCGATTCTGGGTATCCAATAGTTGTCACCGCTTGAAACGTGTTATTCGCAATAACCAGTGCAGTTGGGTTGGCATTACCAATATCTTCGCTAGCCGAAATAAGCATTCGGCGTGCAATAAATTTTACATCTTCGCCACCTTCGATCATACGCGCTAGCCAATAAACAGCCCCATTGGGATCGCTACCTCTTATAGACTTTATAAAAGCCGAAATAATATCGTAATGTTGTTCACCTGTTTTATCATATCTAACCGTATTATTTTGAATTTTCTGTAATACATCGTCATCTGTAATTGTGATTGTTTCAGAATCATACGAATTAACAATAAGCTCAAAAATATTGAGCAATTTTCTGGCATCACCGCCAGAAAGCCTCAATAGAGCATTGGTTTCTTTGAGGATTATCTTTTTTTTAGATACGTATATATCATTTTCAATGGCACGCTTTAAAAGCACCTCTAAATCGTTTTTATCAAACGCATTCAAAATATACACCTGACAACGCGATAATAATGCAGAAATAACCTCAAAACTGGGGTTTTCAGTTGTGGCTCCAATAAGTGTTATCCAGCCTTTTTCAACTGCTTGCAATAGGGAGTCTTGTTGCGATTTGCTAAACCTATGTATCTCATCAATAAATAAAATAGGGTTTTTAGTAGTAAATAAACCACCACTTTGCTTAGCTTTTTCAATCACATCTCGAATATCCTTAACACCAGAATTTATAGCACTTAAAGTATAAAATGGCCTACCAGATTCACTGGCAATAATATTGGCAAGAGTAGTTTTTCCTGTTCCTGGAGGTCCCCAAAAAATCATGGACGGTATCAATCCTTGTTTAATGTGCAAGGTTAACGAACCTTCTTTGCCAACCAAGTGTTTTTGGCTCACATAGTCATTTAGGGTTTTAGGGCGTAATCGTTCCGCCAAAGGTTCAGTCGCGTTCATGTTGTAAAATTAAAGTAAAAAATTTAACATTTGTGCGTGTCCCTCATTAAAATCTCGGGTCGCGCTTTTATTCGTGAATGTCTATTTTTAATTTTTGAACTCATGAATATAAATATTTCTCACTACAAGGTAGTTTGCTGCAATCGCTCACGCGGGCATATCTGCCAATTTAGCATTTAAATAAAAGTTGGATAGCAATTTGCTATATTTAATTCAGTAAAACCTATATGGGCATTTATAAATACATATTAGAAATAATTAAATTAAAAACCCTATCATAGGGTATCGGTCTTGTTTAGATGGAGAATCAAAAACATTTTAAATTTTCAACAGATGTCATAGCTTATCCTTTGCTTTTTTTACTAAGTATTTGGTTTGTGTTTTGGTTTGAAGTTCGTTTTGATTATAACTTTAATAAATATGGTATATATCCGCAAACTTTAAAAGGGTTAAGAGGCCTATTCTTAAGCCCTTTTATACATGGTAGCATAAAACATATTTACCATAATACTATACCGCTATTTGTATTAACAATGGCCTTATTTTATTTTTATCGTACAATTGCATGGAAAGTTGTTTTTTATGGAATCTTGTTATCAGGTTTTTTAACTTGGTGCATTGGTAGACCCTCTTATCATATAGGGATAAGTGGTTTAATTTATGTTTTGGTAAGCTTTACCTTTTTTAAAGGCATTTTCGCAAAATATTACAGACTTGTAGCTTTATCACTTTTGGTTGTTTTTCTTTATGGAAGTATGATTTGGTACACGCTGCCAATTGAGGCTGGTATTTCTTGGGAAGCCCATATGGCTGGTTTAGTCACAGGTATATTCTTTGCATTCATTTTTAAAAAGGAGATACCAAAACCTAAAAAATATGCATGGGAACAGGAAAACTATAACGAAGATGATGATCCGTTTTTAAAACATTTTGATGAAAACGGAAATTTTATTGAGCATATTGAACCTGAAGAAGCGCAAGAGAAAATTTTTATAAATTACATTTTTAAAAAGAACTCAAAAGACTAAAAAATTTCTAACAATCTACGAAAGCCTTTGCCTAACCACTTCATATAAAAATGCTCCACATGCTACAGAGACATTTAAGGATTCAATGTCGCCAAATAAAGGTAATTTCGCTTTTTCATCAACCACCTTCAATACAGAAGGGTTAATGCCTCTACCTTCCGATCCCATTATAATAGCACAAGGCTCCTTAAAGGAAACATCGTATAAAGTGGTATTTGTTTTCTCAGTAGCAGCAATTACTTTTATACCAGATGCCTGCATATAAAATACGGCATCTTTTATATGGTCTACTTTACAAATAGGAACTTTAAATACAGCACCAGCGCTTGTTTTAATGGTGTCGCCATTTACCGGTGCACCACCTTTTTTTTGAATGATGATGCCATTTACACCAGTGCATTCGGCAGTTCTTATAATGGCTCCAAAATTTCTAACATCACTCAATTGATCTAGAAGCAAAAACAAAGGTGTTTGGCCAGATTCTAAAACATTTAAAGTTAATGTTTCTATACTATAAAATTCAATAGGAGATATCTGTGCAACCGCTCCTTGGTGATTCCCTTTGGTAAGCCTATTTAATTTTTCAATAGGAACATATGATGAGTTGATGCCATTTTTGTTTATTATGGACTCTAATTCATTGAATAAATCACCATGTAAACCTTTTTGAAGAAAGACTTTGTCAATGTTTTTTCCAGAGCTTATGGCTTCAATAATAGCTCTAATACCGAATATTTGGGTTTGGTTTTGCATGGGGATAAAGGTATAAAAAAACCACTCTGTTTAAGAGTGGTTTT
>JBMTVT010000073.1:0-10266 GCA_049451635.1 Tamlana sp.
ATTATCAGTAAGATGAACAACTTTTTTATTTTAAATCATAATGCACAACGGGTTTTTATCAAATTAAAAACGTGGCATAGGTCTTAAAAAAAATGTCCGCCTTTTTATTGCAAGTCCAGTTGCCTAAAATAATTTAACATAAACAATTTTTCTAGATTTGCTATAATCTTAAACTCTCATCTCAAATATGAATCTTATAATTTTCGAAATACAAAAAGGAAATCAAAAAGTATTTAAAACATTTTTTGATAAACATTACAAGGATTTGGTTGTTTACGCCAATGGTTTTCTTTTTGATAAAGATTCAAGCCAAGATGTTGTTCAGGAAGTATTTATTTATATCTGGGAAAATGCGAAAGAGCTAAATGTAGAAACCTCTTTAAAAGGTTACATTTATGCTATGGTTAGGAATAAATGTTTAAATTTTTTGAAGTCAATTAAAATTACAGACAATTATGATTTTCTCGAGTTTAATTTAAAACTAATTTCAGAACAAGTATATGATTCTGCATCGGAAGAGGACAAGAAAATAGTTTTTCACCAAATTTTAAAAATTGTAGATACCCTTCCAGAAAAGATGAAACAGATTGTGAAATTGAAATTTTTACACAACTATAAATATTCAGAAATTGCAGCCGAATTGGATATCTCAATTAATACGGTAAAGACACAACTTAAAAGAGCAAAAATAAAAATTACTGATATGGTGACTACCATTATTATTTTACTTCAAATCAAACAATAAAGCTCTTTTTAAATCCAAATTATTTAGCAATTATCTTATTTTTTTAAAATTTTCTTAAAATTTTGTCACCCTTTTTGACTTTTTATTGTCATAGTACTATAAAGTCGAAAATTTGCCTAAATGGAATTCAAATTAATTATAAAAAAACTTAACAATAATCTTTCAAAAGAAGAGGGGATTATTTTTGCCAAATGGTATAATGAATCCAATCAACATAGGCATTATTTTAAAAATGTAAAAGCTAATTATCAAAATGATCCATTTCAGGTTGATATTGAAAAGGGATGGCTTGAGCTTGAAAGAAAAATAAATCCAATTAAATTAAAAAATAATTATTGGAAATATGCCGTAGCTGCATCTGTAATACTTTTAATAGCTGCATCTGTTGTATTTAATCAGCTTAAGAAGGATAGTATTGTCACCGAACCCATCATTGTAAATAATATAAAATCTGGTACAGATAAAGCCACATTGACCCTTGAAGATGGTTCTGTCATAACATTGGAAAAAGGGCAAAATTATGTAGATGATAACCTTAACAGTAATGGAGAGGATTTAGTTTACAAAGCTAATGATGTAAAAACAGAAATAACATATAATTACCTAACCATCCCAAGAGGAGGACAGTTTCATTTAATACTCTCTGACGAAACAGAAGTGTGGTTAAATTCAGAAACACAACTAAAATACCCGGTAAATTTTATAGAGGGGGAAACCCGTCAAGTTGAGTTGGTTTATGGCGAAGCTTATTTTGATGTATCACCAAGTACAGAGCATAAAGGTTCAAGATTCAAGGTTTTCAATCAATCACAAGAAGTTGAAGTATTGGGCACTGAGTTTAACATTAAAGCTTATAAGGACGAATTGAAAATTTTCACCACTTTAGTAGAAGGTAAAGTCTCAGTTGATGGTCATGGTAAAAAACATTATTTAGTTCCTAACCAACAATCTGTTTTAAATATTAATAATAATGTTATAGATATTAATAAAGTAAATGTCTATAATGAGGTGTCATGGAAGGATGGCGTATTTATTTTTAAGAATAAATCACTTAATGAAATTATGAAGGTATTATCGAGATGGTATGACACAGATTTTGTGTTTGAAGATAAAGAAATGGCAAATATAACCTTTAACGGAAAACTATATAAAAATCAATCAATTGAAGAAATATTAAATTTTATAAATATTAATAATTACAAAATCAATAACAAAATCATAATTTTTAAATAGATAAAAAATAAAACTTAAAATTAACTAACACGGAAACATTATGAAAAACTAAATACATCAATAAAAAAGAAAGGGAACAAAGTTTATATCTCGCTAAAAATCTAAGACTTTATCCCCTTATGATATTATTAATCAATTAAATGTTTAACTAACTAATAAATAACAAATTTATGCAAATTAAATTAATCAAAACCCTATTCTGGTTAAGAAAAAGTTTACTAAAAATTATCATGAGAGCATTAATATTTATGTTTTGTGCAACAGTTTTCAGTATTACTCCTAATAATGTATTATCTCAAAACACAAAGATTAAGATCGATATAGATAAAGAATTTTCAATTGATGAGATATTTGATTTAATTAGTCAACAAACGGAATATGCATTTATGTATAAGACTGATTTATTTAAGAACTATCGAAAGATAAGTCTTAAAAAAGGTGTTATACGTATGGATAAATTAATCAATGAAAGTCTTTCAGATAGTAATTTAAATGTGATTTTAACTATAGATAATACTATTCTTATTAAAGAAGCCAAAACAGTACAACAACTAATGGTTTCAGGTAAAGTAACCGACGAAACTGGTTTGCCAGTTCCTGGAGTAACAGTTTTAATAAAAGGTACAACAATTGGCACTGCTACTGACATAAATGGGTATTATACCATTATGGTTCCCAATTCAGAAAACGTATTAGTTTTTTCATCACTGGGATTTGCAACCCAGGAGGTAACAGTAGGTAGTCAAACAGTAATTAATATAGTACTTAAAGAAGAATCAGAGTCTCTTGACGAAATTGTTTTAACTGGTGTAGCTAGCGGAACGAATAAGAAAAAATTAACTATTTCTGTTACTAAAATATCTGAAGAACAATTTAATAATGCACCAGCTACTAATGTTGGTCAAGCCTTAGTTGGTAAAGTTGCAGGTGCTAGAGTTTCAAGTTCTGGCGCCCCAGGATCAGCACCTCAAATTCAATTAAGAACAGATACTAATTTAAGTGTAGGATCATCTCCTTTAATCATAATGGATGGTGTTATTATAAATACTTCCTTGTCCGATATTAATGCTGATGACATTGAAAGTATAGAGGTAGTTAAAGGAGCCGCAGCATCTGCTTTATATGGTTCACGTGCTGGTAATGGTGTAATTTCTATTACATCTAAAAGAGGAACCAGGTTAGCAGTAGGAACTTCAAATCTTGTCTTTAGAAATGAAATTGGATTTCAAAATATTACTAGTTATATAGATTTGTCTAAACACCATGCTTACAAGCTTTCTTCAGACTGGGAACAAAATAGAGGTGTATACACAGCATATGAAGGTGTTACTTATCCGTCAGGTTATACAGGTGGTTATAATCCATTGATTGTAGGGTCAAGAACAGTTGATGATGACCATTATTTAGATAATCCTTTTGGAGTAACAAGGGATTTACAAAAAGAGTATTTCCAAACAGGTGAGACTATGACAAACTTTGTGTCTTACTCAAGCAATACAGCAAAAACAAATGTGTATGGGTCTTTTGAAAACAATACTCAAAAGGGTGTTGTGGCATTTACTGATGGCTATGAACGTCAAAATTACAGAATAAACATTGATCATGAAATTGCTCCTTGGTTAAAGTTATCTACTAGTAATTTATTTACAGATTCTAAAAATCAGAATTCAGGTGCAGGGTTTATTGAAATTCTTCTGGCTGAGCCAGATAATAATTTAAGTATGGCTAATCCTATTGATGGACAGCCTTATTATTTAAGGCATAATCATTGGAGTGATTTTCCAAATCCTCTTTACGAGGCTTCAAAAATTGAAATTAAGGATAAAAACTCTAGTTTTATTAATAATATTAAAGTTAATGCACGGTTAAATAGTTGGGCAAATCTGGATCTTTCACATTCCCTTGAAAAAACGAATTATGATTACTCGTATTACAAACCATATGACACTTGGGCTATTGGATCAGGAGGAGATAATGATTATGGGCTTGTATATTCTGAAGGGGCCTTAATAAAACGTTCTACAAATTCTAATCAAAAACAAACCCAGGTTACTTTAAATTTATCTAAAAAATTTAAAGATTTAACTGTAAATGGTAAAATTTCGGTTTTAGATGAGTCAAATGAATCTAGTTATACTTCAGTTGGATCTAGTGAATTCGCAGTTAGGGGTTTACCAACTTTTGATGCATTTACGGTAATTAAAAATGCAAGTTCAGAAAATACAAAAGAACTAGCAAGAAACTATTTTGTAATTGCATCATTAGATTATAAAGACCGTTATTTAGCTGATTTGATGTTTCGTAGAGATGGGTCTTCTTTATTTGGAGAGGAATCAAGATGGTCTAATTATTACCGTGTATCTGGTGCGTATCGAATTACAGAGGATATAGAAATCCCTGGTATAGAAGAATTGAAAATTAGAACTGCTATTGGAACAGCCGGTATTCGGCCAGGATTTAATTGGCAATATGAAACATATGATCTTAATGCTGGGATAAGTTCACCTGGACAAAAAGGAAATAAAGCGCTTAAACCTTCAAAAACCAAAGAAATTGAATTTGGTTTAGATGTTGCATTTTTAAATAAATTTACTTTCCAAGCAAATTATGCTAAATCAATTACAACTGATCAATTTTTGTCAGTTCCTTTAATTTCTTTTGTTAACGACGGATTTACTTCCCAATGGCAAAATGCGGGTACTATTGAGGGAAATACACTAGAATTATCATTAGGTGCAAATTGGTATAACAAAAATGATTTCAAATGGTCAAGCAACCTTGTTTTTACTAAAAGTAAACAAAAAATAACAGAATTACCTATTTCACCTTATCAATCGGGACCTGATGGCTTATTTTACATCAAAGAGGGGGAAACATATGGTGCAATTTATGGATATACTTGGGTTACATCTTTGGATCAAATGAGTGCACAGTTGCCAGATGGACAGACAATTAATGATTATGAGGTTAACTCCGATGGTTATGTAGTTTCAGCAGGGAGTCAAGGAACAGTATCAGAAATCCCAATTAAATTAAAAGAAGATGGCTCGGATGCCTTTGTTAAAATAGGAGATGGATTACCAGATTTTATGCTTGGTTTATCCAACACAATAAATTATAAAGGATTTACATTTTATTTTTTATTTGATGTTAAAAGCGGGGGTGATATATACAATAGAAAAGCAGTGGGATTAGCAAATTATAACAGAAATGGATTTATGGATATGTCAAATATAGCCGAAGGCAGTAAGAAAACAATTGACTATTATCAAGGGTTTTATGATGCTGGTTCTAACAATAGCTATTGGGTTGAAGATGGTTCTTTTGTTAAATTAAGAGAATTGTCGGTGGGTTATACTTTAAACAGCTCACAATTGCCATTTAGTTCTCTAAATATATTTAAAAGTATTACTGGGAAAATTGTAGGAAGAAATTTATTGACTTTTACGAAATATTCGGGTCATGATCCGGAAGTAGGGAGTATTAGAGCTCCTTATGATGCAACTAATGCATATCCTAACTATAGAAATATTGCTCTATCTCTAACTTTTGAATTTTAATTAAAAAATATAATTATGAAAAATATAATAAAAAGCATTCTTTTATTAGGATTTATTTTCTTCACATCTTGTACTAGAGATTTAGAAGTTTTAAATGAAAACGAACCTGATTTTTTAAAAGTTTACTCAGACGCTGCTGATGTTAAAAATTTAGCTGGAAATTTATACAATACCTTTTATTTTCAAAATGAATATACTTTGAAGATGTTATTCGCAGTTGCTGCTGATAATTTTTCAAGTTCTGTGTCATGGCTGGTTGGTGTGCAGGATGTGAGTTGGGAGCCACGAAAAGCTTGGAACAACACTCCAGGCTATAGATTTGAGTCTTCTACTAGTTATCCTTTTAATGAAATGTATAAAGTTATAAATACCTCATCACTAATCATCAAATCATTAGATAATGGCGTTGAAATAGGCAAAGATGGAGCTGATAATGATTTAGTAAGAGCTTTTGCCCGTTTTAATATGGGAATCTCATATGGTATGCTAGCACTTTCTTTTGATAAAGCATTTATTGTTGATGAAAAAAGTACGCTAACCAACGCATCATTAGGCGATGCTAAAACATATAAAGAAGTTGCATCACAAGCAATTATATATTTAGACGAAGCGATCTCTATATTATCTAAAAATTCTTATAACATTCCTGCTAATTGGATGGGTTCTCCTGGGGATCTACCTAGCAATATACTTTCGCAATATGCAAATTCATGGGCTGCCAGAATACTTTCAAATTTACCAAGAAACTCAACTGAATTAGCTTCAGTAGATTGGACAGCAGTTAAGAAATATGCAGATGCAGGAATTACAAGCGATTTTAACATTTTACTTGATGGTTGGGGTAGATGGCAAAGTTATGGTGGATACTACCTAACAGCCGGTTTGGCTGTAACTGATATGTACGTTGTAAATAAATTAGATCCAACTATGCCAGATCATTGGGATGATGATCCTAATTTTATTCATCCACCAGCTTCAACAAATCCAAATGCAGATAAACGAATTGAAACGGATTTTGCTTATATATCATCTAATACTTTTCCAGGAGATCGAGGATATTATCATTGGTCAAATTATAGATGGAAAAGATTAAATCTCCTTTTTTCAACAGCTAATGGGCCAATGCCTGAATTCATGCTTGCTGAAAATGACATGTACAAAGCAGAAGCATTAGCTTATACCGACAATTTAGCAGAAGCGGCATCTATAATTAATGCAGGTACACGAACTACAAGAGGACAATTACCGCAAGTACCTGCAAATCTTACGGATATTATTGAGGCCATTCATCACGAACGTATTATAGAAATGATGTATACTGGAACTGGTTTGCAATTTTTTGAAATGAGAAAGAGAAATCTTCTGCAAAAAGGAACTCCGTTACATTTTCCATTACCAGCTAAAACATTGGAAACTTTTGGTGAATTACCACCGTTTTACACTTTTGGAGGACCAGATGGGCAAGACGGAATCAATGGATCAAATGGTGGTTGGAGATAACTATTAAAACTTATTGAGAAAACCTCTGATTTTGAATGCTCTATATTAGTAGTTATAATATACATCATGTTGTAATATCTAATAAAAAAAATAAGTTATAAATATTATTTGAAGAATTAATTTATTTGAATTAGTTAATTTGTTCTTAAGGTTCCAAATAAATTTATTTGGAACCTTATATTAAGTTTAACTTAACTTCTAAATATGATTGCTGTTATTTATTGTTTTTTGAATACTAAGTTGTAAAAAAAATAGAAATCAAATATTGTTAAGAGCTTTAAATCAATCAATAAAATAGGTTTTATTCAATTACTAAATTAAAATTATTATGAAAAGTATAAGGCCTTTTGTTATTATTATAGCGTTAAGCATTAATACTCTTATAGCACAAAGCACACAAACACCAAAGAATAAAAAAATATACGATCCAGGAAGTGATGCCAAAGCTGAAATTGAAAAGGTAGTAAAAAAAGCAAAAGCAGAAGATAAACATGTGTTATTGCAGATTGGAGGTAACTGGTGTGGATGGTGTATAGCACTTGATAAAAAATTAAAATCAAACGACACTTTGCGAATAGCTGTTGAGAAAAACTATTTGGTATATCATGTTAATTTTAGCAAAGAAAACAAAAATTTAGAAGTATTAGCCTCCTTAGGGTATCCCCAGCGTTTTGGATTTCCTGTATTAGTCATATTAGATGGTGAAGGGAAAAGACTTCACACCCAAAACAGCGTGTATCTTGAGGAAGGAAAAGAACATTCAACAAAAAAGGTATTAGGTTTTTTAAAAAATTGGTCAACTGATGCTATTGATGCGAAACAAAATCAAAATTGGTAAATCAATATCAAAATTATTTTTTTTTGACATAAATCTTATAATTGATATGGGTTAAAGAGTTAAAAAGGTATTAAATTAATTCTATTAGTAAGAAATATGTCATAAAAAAATAATGAAAAATATGAAACTTAAATTAATATTCCTTTTTCTAATTTATGATCCAATATTCGTATTATTTTCTAGTATTAATGATATTATGGACTTAATCAGACCTCCAAAAGTTTTTTAAAAATACATTGTCATTAATTTGGTTTATAAACTGAATAGAAACAATATGAAACTCATTTTAGATTATTGAATCAATGTCTTATTTTATGAAAAAAGCAACTTTTGTAATTGCGTTTTTTACAATTTGTTTTGGGCAAGCGCAAATACTTGAGCCAGTAAAATGGACAACATCAGTTAAAAAAGTTTCTGATACAGAATACACATTAATATCAAAAGCAACCGTAGAGTCTGGCTGGCATTTGTATTCACAAGATGTTCCTGAAGATGGGCCTATTCCAACAACTTTTACATATAATGATTCAGAAGGAACCTTTAAACTTATAGGTAGCACTAAAGAAGAAGAAGGACATGTTATTGATGATCCTATTTTTCAAATGAAGATTAAATACTTTGAAAAGTCTGCGGTTTTTGTTCAAGAAGTAGAAGTATCAGAAAAACTAACCACAATAAACGGTATGGTTGAATTTATGGTTTGTGATGACAGCAGATGCTTGCCACCTACCGAAGTAGAATTAGTTTTTGACATTTCCAAAAGCGCAAAGGCCACAAAGAATGATTCAGCGAAAAAACTATCAAAACCAGAAAAATTAGTATCAAAAACATCTCCACCCAAAGACTCTCTAAAAGGACTATGGACTATATTTTTTATAGCCTTTTTATCAGGTTTTGCAGCTTTGTTAACACCCTGTGTATTCCCAATGATACCCATGACTGTAAGCTTTTTTACAAAACAAAGTAAAACAAAAGTAGCAGGTATAAAAAACGCTATTATTTATGGGGTTTCTATCATTATTATTTACGTATTACTAGGAACCGCAGTGACAGGAATATTTGGGGCAGATGCCTTAAATGCACTGGCGACCAATGTATGGTTTAATATTATATTCTTCTTGCTATTAGTCATTTTTGCAGTATCCTTTTTAGGAGCTTTTGAGATTATGTTACCAAACTCATGGGCAAATAAAGTAGATTCAAAAGCCGATAGAGGTGGACTTATAGGTATTTTCTTTATGGCACTGGCATTAGCTATTGTGTCCTTCTCTTGTACAGGACCCATTGTTGGAACATTACTTGTGCAAGCAGCCTCAAAAGGCGGATTAGCTCCAATTATTGGAATGTTAGGGTTTTCATTAGCCATTGCTTTACCATTTGCATTATTCGCCGCTTTTCCAGGATGGTTAAATTCTCTTCCAAAATCTGGTGGTTGGTTAAATACGGTAAAAGTAGTATTAGGATTTTTAGAATTGGCATTGGCATTTAAATTTCTATCGCAAGCAGATTTAGTGTTACAAACCCATATTTTAGAGCGTGAAGTGTTCTTGGCTATTTGGATAGCTGTATTTGGAACATTAGCCCTTTATTTATTTGGAAAAATTAAATTGCCACATGATTCACCATTAACACATATCTCAGTTGGCAGACTCAGTCTAGGTCTTTTGGTGTTATCATTCACTATTTATATGATTCCAGGTCTTTGGGGAGCGCCTTTAAATTTAATAAGTGCGTTTCCTCCGCCACAAAATTATAGTGAATCACCTTATGGAGTAGGTTTTTCAAAAGTCAGTGAAGGCAGCTTGCAATCAAATAGCAATCATGATGATTTACCAGAAGGTGCCCATTTATTGGCTCCTCATGATATATTAGCTTTTAATGATTATGATAAAGGATTAGCGTATGCCAAACAAGTAGGTAAACCCGTCATGATTGATTTTACAGGATGGGCTTGCGTAAACTGTAGAAAGATGGAACAAAACGTTTGGCCTAATACAAATATATTGAATATTTTAAAAAATGATGTAGTTTTAATCTCATTATATGTTGATGACAAACGCCCATTAGAGACGAGTGATATTGTAGAGTCCAAACTAAAACCAGGAAAACAACTAAAGTATATTGGACAAAAGTGGAGTGAGCTACAAACCCTAAAATACAAAGCAAATTCGCAACCATTTTATGTGTTAATGGATCATAACGAAAACAATTTAATTGAACCAGTTGGATATACACCTGATAGTAATGAATATTATAATTGGTTAAAAGCTGGAATTTCTATTTTTAATTAAGGATTAATATGAATTCAATTTCAGATAAAAACAAAAACTGATTATCCGTAATCACTCATAACTGTTTTTTATTCTTATTTTTATATAAAATATAAGACA
>JBMTVT010000074.1:0-9714 GCA_049451635.1 Tamlana sp.
CAAAAGTTTATCGCTACGTTTTGGAACAAAAAAACAAAGAGCTGGTTACGGTTGATGAAGAACTGTAATTTGCCAAAACTTACATGTCTTTACTAAAAATGAGGTTTGAAGACAGCATTGTTTTTACTATGCCCGAAAAAGTATCAAACCCAGAAAGCAAAGTGGTGCCCCTATCGCTACAGTTGCTTTTGGAAAATGCTGTAAAACACAATATGGCAAACAGTAGTAAACCATTACATATTAAAATTTATCAAGACCACGATAATTTGATTATTTAAAACAACTTATAGCCCAAGCAAATTGTAAAAAAGAGTAGCGGTGTAGGCTTAAGCAACATTATGCAACGCTACGATTTATTAACAAACAAAAAAGTACATATAAACAAAGAAGCAAACCGTTTTGCTGTAGCAATACCAATGCTTACAAAACAAGTATCTGTTATGAGACCCATAGAATCTAAATCAAATGGTTGGCACGTTTTTAAAGGCAAAATTATTTTTAAGATAGCCTAGGAAGAACGCAAAATGGAGGAATTTATAAACAAAAAAGAAGATATAAAGCGCTGGGAATGATTTTTTGAGGTTCATTCAATGGTTATTAGGAATTAAACAAAGGTGGTTGGATTTTTTTCAAAAAATCAAAAACTATTAATCCTCAACCCTATTTTCATCAAAGGCGCTTGGTAATAATTTGGGTATAAACTTAACTACCAAAGGCAGTAACAAAGCACCCCCGGGCAGCATAAAAATAGCCAAACTGGGTATGGATTTAAAAACATCCAATAGTTGTTCCTGTACTTTTTTTTGCTCGTCTTTTGTCAGTTCCCTTACCGTAGATTGCGTTAACAACACCATCAACTCTTTACTGTCCATGAGCTCTTGATACAAGCGTTTACGATTTCTGGAAATAAGTTTGGCAACCATTTTACTAGAATTGTTATAAAAACTCTGCACTACATTTTTTGAGCTCAATAAGGCAATATTATCTTTGTTTTCGGTGTAAAATGTATTGATTGTTTTTATGGATTCTTGTACTGTTTCTTTATTTAAATTTAAATCGTTCCCTAATTTTTTTAAAAACTTTTGCTCCTCAGAATCTATGATTTGATCGCTCCAAGTTGCCATACAAGCCAAATCTAAAAGATAATACTTTTCTAAGGTTGTTTTAACATATTTAATGACGGTTTTGTATTCTTGATTGGAATTGTCAAAATACCGAAGTGATGACTCGAAAAGCTTAATTAAACTTTCGTCATATTGGTTTTTTTCGGCCTTTGCATTTAAAACATTCAATGAAATAGAGGCTATTGAGGTTTCAATACCTTTTAAATAGTCAATTGAAATGGTATGATGCGCTCCCAAATATTTTTTATAAGCCAAAACATCAACAAAAAGCAACGCATTGATAATAAAGTAATTGAAATTTTTTGTAATGATATTATCATCAATTTGAATGCGCTTATGGATGATTTTCTCTAATTGTTCATTAGATTTTTTACCTCCCAAAAGCTCTTTAAAAAAAGATGATTTGGTCTCGTTAATACTCGAATAAAAATTGATGACACTTTCAATAAAAGGGATTTCGGAATTTGCTTTTGTGTGGGCATAAAAAAGCGCCAAACATAAATTTACTTTACAAAGTTCTTCCTCGGTTAAGTCGCCCTTTTTAATTACTTGAGCAACAACTTCCAGATTGCTACCATAAATAAAACCGCAATGCCTAAGCGCATGGTAGAAAGCTGCTTCATCATCCTTTAAAAAGATATGCTTTTGCCCAACCTCTTTAAACAACTTTTTTATCCAACCTGATGCAGATGGGTTCATAAATACTCGGTAACAATCAATAGTCTATAAAAGTAATATTTTTAGAAATTTAAACTGGTAAACTAAACGGTAATTTACCACTCGCGCAGTTTATTGAGCTTTTCTTGCTCTTCTATTTCACTTTGTGGAATTACTTTTAAAAAAGATGGGTGTTGCTCAATGGCATATTCTATTTTTTTAACGATTTCCTCGGTGGTTTCATTATCATAATCAATTTCCAGAGGTGCTTTAATTTCCATGGATTGCAAGATATTTTTCTTTTTTATACGCAATCCTTTTTTATCAAATGATCTGCGGAAACCATCAATAACAATAGGCACTACAATAGGTTTGTAACGTTTAATTATGTGAGCTGTTCCTTTGCGAATAGGTTTAAAAGGCGTTGTAGTTCCTTGCGGAAAGGTAATTACCCAACCATCATCCAATGCTTTTCCAATGTTTGAAATGTCGCTCATGCGCACTTGCCTGTTCACATCCTTTCCTTCTGCCCTCCAGGTACGTTCAATACTGATTGACCCCACATAAGCCAAAATTTTAGGCAACAAACCTGCTTTCATGGTTTCTTTGGCAGCCACATAATAGATATTGAGCTTAGGGTTCCAGAGATAGCTCACATTTTTTATGGAATCTCCTCTGCCACTTAAACTAGCATTAAATACATGAAACATAGCAACAACATCGGCAAAATAGGTTTGATGGTTTGAGATGAACAGCACATTGGTATCTGGCAAGTCTTTAATAATTTCAGAGCCTTCTATGTACAGTTCGTTAAACCCACGAAAACGCCTGTGGGTCATAACGCCCAAAATTCTTATGAGCCATTTTTTAATAAATAAAATATGACCGAATGGATTTTTTTTTAACAATCCCATAAATCACGCAACAAATTGGTTAGTTGTTACAAAAATACATGAATTTTTTCATTTGGAAATTCTCAAAAACCAAATAAAAAATTTATGCGTTAACGAAGTAATTACTGAAGTTAAACTAAATTTTGTAGTGTTAAAAAAAAATCGGTTTTTCAAAGAAGAAATGTAATAAACCTAAAACTAGATGAGCTGTTTTAACAGGTCTTTAATTTCACTCAGTACCATCGCTGTTGCTCCCCAAACCACATGATTGTTCAATTTAAACGCTGGTACCTCAACCTCAACACTATAAGATGTTGCAACCGTTTTGATTATTACCGAATTGTCATCTAAAAAATGGCTCAAAGGAATTTCTAAAATAGCTTCAACCTCATCTTCTTGCTTTATAAAATTAAGCGTTTTATGTGCAACTCCTATAAATGGATGAACGTTAAAATTACTTGGCGGAATGTAAACCTGTGACAATTTTTTAACAATGTTTATGTTGTTTATTGGAACACCTACCTCCTCATACGTTTCTCTTAAAGCTGTAACCTCAAAAGATGTATCTGCTTTTTCCGGTTTGCCACCCGGAAACGACACTTGTGCGGAATGTACGCCTTTATATGATTTTCTTAAAATTAAAATAAACTTGGTTTGCGCATCAAAATCTGGATAAAACAAAGCCAAAACACTAGCGTTTTTGGCCGATTTGATAGCTTCTTGTTGAATTTTTAACAGCTCTTGACGAAACGGTGGCACCATTTTAAAATGAGATGTTTCGCCTGGAAGTTCTATATTTTTTATTTTTGATAGCGATATTAAAAATTCATCAAATTTCATTGTATGCGCCTAATTATGCTTTTAAGTGTTTTTCTATTATTTACGAGTTGTGAAGATAAACAAAGTAAAAAGAAAACCACCAAACAAATTGATTTAACAACAACCCGTGATACCGAGATTTCCAAAAAAGATATAGATACTAATGAAAGAACTTACCCTGAGCTGAATACCAAAAACGCTATGTTCTTTTTTGAGGAATACGACAAAAAGCATAAAGAAAACAAAGTGCGTATTACCACAGATTTTGGAACGATTGATATTTTATTGTTTAATGAAACTAAATTCCATCGTGCCAACTTTATTTTTTTAACAAAGCAAAAATATTTTAATGGCACCCAGTTTTATAGGGTTATTGACAACTTTGTGGTACAAGCTGGAAATAGTGATGACAAAAAAACCATGAACAAACGCAACACCATAGGTAGATACCTTTTGCCTCCAGATACAAAAAAAGGTTTTACCCATGATAGAGGTGTTGTTTCCATGCCAAGTAGCGAGATTAAAAACCCACATAAGTTGGCATCTCCCTACGAGTTTTTTATTGTGCAGCAACAAGGTGGCGCACATTTTTTGGATGGCGATTACACTATTTTTGGTCGGGTTATTGATGGTATGGATGTGGTTGATAAAATAGCGGCTGTTGAAACGGATGAAGCCGACTGGCCCAATAAAAATATATTTATTAGTAACGTTGAAATTATTGATTAATACCTTGTTAAAGATTGTAGCAAGCTACCGTATTGCGCAAAAAGCCCGACCCCTTTGGGATGCAGTAATGCTCAAAAAATTACTATTTATAAACTGTAGGTAGCGCTATTTTAAACTTTACTGCAAGCAGCTATTTCAAAAAGCCATTTATTGGTGGTTATTTTCTTTAAGAACACAGAGTTAAACGATTTAATTAAAAACAAAACTGAAACCATTCAACAGGTTTACGATAAGGTGATTGCTGAAAAATTTGCTTTTGAAAAGCGCCTAATTGTTAACGAACTTAAAAAGTATGGCATCTATTCAATCCTAACTACTCCAGAAAATTTAACAATTGACACTATCAATAAGTATTTGGAAATTAAAGCTAGAGGATTGCTTTAAGTACACAGTAATCAATTAACAGACTCTAGTCATTTTATTTGTATTAAACCGTCTTCTATCTTGACTCTTAAAATTACGTTTCATCATTTACTATAATTTAGTTTATAATTAACACTGATAACTATAAATTTTATTGATAGTTTTTATATTTTTATAACCTAAATTGATATACATGACGATTACTCAATTATATTATGTTTTGGCTGTTGCTGAAAATCAAAATTTTACCAAAGCTGCCGAAAAATGTTTTGTTACCCAACCAACATTAAGCATGCAAATTCAAAAACTTGAAGATGAATTGGATGTTCAGATTTTTGATAGAAGCAAAAAACCAATTGAACTGACTGATGTTGGTAAAAAAATTGTTACTCAAGCAAGAAACATAGTAAACGAATCATATAGAATACAAGATATTGTAGATCAACAAAAGGGCTTTATAGGTGGTGAATTTAAGTTAGGTATTATACCAACCGTAATGCCCACGTTACTACCCATGTTTTTAAAAACATTTATAAAGAAACATCCAAAAGTTAAGTTAAAAATTGAAGAGTTAACCACCGAGGAAATTATTGAAAGAATAAAAGAAGGCCACTTGGATGCTGCCATAGCGGCTACACCTTTAGAAGATGAAAGCATTAAAGAACGTGTACTTTTCTACGAGCCTTTTGTTAGTTACATACCTAAAGGGCATCGGCTTTATACCAACAAAAAAATTGATGTTTCTGATTTAGACATCAGTGACATGTTGCTTCTTGAAGATGGACACTGTTTTCGTGATGGCGTAATTAATTTATGTAAAGTTTTTAAAAATCATTCGGATGACCAATTTCAAATTGAAAGTGGCAGTATAGAAACCCTCATAAAATTATCAAATGAAGGCTTGGGAATGACACTTTTGCCCTATTTACATACTTTGGATATAAAAGAAAAAGAGAAAGAAAACTTACATTACTTTAATGAACCCACGCCAGCTAGAGAAGTAAGTATTATTTATCATAAAAGTGAATTAAAAATTCAAATTATTGAAACACTACAAGATGTTATATCTAGCATTATAAGAGGTGCTATTGCTTTTCAAGACGTTAAAATAATAAGCCCATTACCAAAAAAATAACTACATAAAAAAAAAAGCGACTTTACAGTCGCCTTTTTTATGGTTTTAAATAAATTAAACATTGATTTAATTCTGGGTTTTGCTGAATAAGAGAGAAAATAAAAATTTTAAGCTCTTCAATTTCATAAGGCAGTAAACGTTGCACTGCCTTTTGAACTTCTTTGCAAAACAAAGTTGCATCAAAACTAACTTTGTTAAGTATAGTTTTGGTATACTCTAGCATTGCTCTTGGCATAATTTTTTAAAGGTTTTAGGTTTAAAAAGTAGATTTGTATAATACGTTTTTGATTTTAAATTTAGTTTTAAATTTAATAAAAAAATTGAACATCAAAGGTGATTTAAACAAAAATTAACATTAAAATTTATTGTCGCCATCCAGTAAATCTCCTAGACCTCCCAAAATACTACTTTCACCTTTATTTTTTCCGCCACCTCTCGGAGCAGACGCTAATACCCTACCAGCTAATCTGCTAAATGGCAATGATTGGATGTAAACAGTGCCAGGGCCCTGTAATTTTGCAAAAAACAAACCTTCGCCTCCAAATATGGTATTCTTAATACCACCTATAAACTCTATATCATAATCAACAGTTTGGCTAAAACCAACAATGCATCCTGTGTCTACCCGGAACGTTTCTCCAGCCAACAATTCCTTTCTGGCCATGGTACCACCAGCATGTACAAATGCCATACCATCACCTTCTAACTTTTGCATGATAAACCCTTCGCCACCAAAAAGTCCGCGACCGAGTTTTTTAGAAAACTCAACACCAACACTTACCCCTTTTGCTGCGCAAAGAAACGCATCCTTTTGACATATAAACTTACCACCGAATTCAGTTAAATCGATTGGGATAATTTTCCCTGGATAAGGTGACGCAAATGATACATTACGCTTACCAACTTGGGTGTTATAAAAAGCAGTCATAAACAAACTCTCGCCTGTTAAAATTCGTTTTCCTGCACCTAATATTTTACCTAGGAATCCTGAATCTTTTTGTGAGCCATCCCCAAAAATAGTTTCCATTTTTATGCCATCGTCCATCATCATAAAACTACCTGCTTCAGCTACAACGCCTTCTTCAGGATCGAGTTCAATTTCTACGAATTGCATTTCTTCACCATAGATTCTATAGTCAATTTCGTGTGCTGTCATTTTTTATGTTTTTTGTTAATTTGTTTATTAGTTAAATTGTTTAAGGTTTTTTACAGCATATTAACACTTTCAACTTTGTACTTCTAACTTTTAACTTTAATACTCCACTCAAAATTAAATGTTGAAACCACTATACCTTCCTCATTTACCCCAACAGATTGCATCCAAACGGTTTGTCCCGCTCCTGTTTCAATTGTTTTTTTTATAGCATCATCTATAAGCTGCCCATCATTACAAGTAAAAGTTATTTTGCCTGTTGCTTTTTTTGTAAACGTAGCATTATTTGTAGTTACCAACATAGAGATAAGTTTACAAGAAGCTTTAATTTTTGTCATCATTAGCGCACCTGTAGAAAACTCTGCTGCCATACCTTGAACTGCCCAAAACATTGAATTGAATGGGTTTTGGTTAATCCACTTATGTTTTACGGTTACCACACATTTAGCATCATCTATATGTTTGGTTCGTACCCCACAGAAAAAGGCTGAAGGCAATTTAAATATGATAAAAGTGTTTAGTTTTCTTGGAGTAATATTCATTGATAAGGTTTAAATTTTTCACTAAGTTATGAAATTAATCCTCATGATTAAATGTTAAAATTATGTTAAATTTAAGTACTATGCGTAACATAATACCTTTTTTTAGACATATATTTGTATAAGAAACTATTATATGTTTTAATTCAATCAAGAAATCATGTTAGATAATCATCAAAAAAATATCGCAACCTTTATTCATTTATCAACCTTCAGTAGGTTTTTTATTCTGTTTGGAAATTTTATAGGTCCTATTGTATTGTGGGTTGCTAATAAAGATAAATCTGAATTTATAAACGAAAATGGTAAACAAGTGATAAACTTTCAAATTAGCATTTTACTGTATGCCATTATTTTAGGAACCTTAACCATCCCGTTTTTTGTTTTTAAAATTTTTAACGGTATTGACTTTATAGATTTTCATGGGTTTGAAAATTTTCATGTAAATATTGGCAAACCTTCTCCATTACTTTATATAGGTGGTGCTTTAGGCGTGCTAGCGGTATTAGGATTTATAATTGAATTGGTTTTAATTGTTATAGCCAGTTTAAAAGCTAGAGATGGCAAAGTATATAAATACCCATTAACCATCCATTTTTTAAAATGAAAAATTAATAACAAAACAAGTATGCGTTAGGGATTGAAGCGGTATCCTTTTTTAAGGTACGAAAAAAAGATATAGCGAAAAGCCCGACCCGATAGGGTAACGCCAAAAATTTCATCAATAATCATCAATCAAATCAATCAAAAAATGAACAGTTTCACCACATTAAACGAATGAAAATATGAAGATAGAAAACACAAAAGCACAAATGCGCAAAGGGGTTCTGGAATTCTGCATACTCTCGGTCTTAAAAGATGAAGATGCGTATGTAGCAGAAATACTAGATACCTTAAAAGACGCTAAGTTGCTGGTAGTAGAGGGCACCATTTACCCGCTACTTACACGACTTAAAAATGCGGGACTTTTAAATTACAGATGGGAAGAAAGCACCTCTGGACCGCCAAGAAAATATTACGGTTTAACCGAGACAGGAAAGTTATTTTTAAAAGAATTAAACACAACTTGGAGTGAATTACACAATGCTGTAACCATAGTAACAAGCCAAAAAACAACAAAAAAATGAATAAAACAGTCAACATAAATTTAGCAGGTATATTTTTTCATATAGATGAAGATGCTTACCTAAAATTGCAACGCTATCTTGAGGCTATAAAACGTTCATTCACAGACTCACAAGGTCGGTCTGAAATTATAGCCGATATTGAAGCACGTATTGCAGAGCTTTTTAACGAGCGTGTGCAAAATGATAAACAAGTTATACGTATTAAGGAAGTGGACGAGGTTATCTCGATTATGGGACAACCAGAAGACTACTTGGTTGATGACGAAATTTTTGAAGATGAACCTAACACATCACGTTCAAAAAAATCAACATCTTCGGCATCTTCTAGAAAACTATTTAGAGACACCGATAACTCATACGTAGGAGGTGTATCGTCTGGTTTAGCACACTATTTTGGAATTGATGCTATTTGGATTCGTTTAGCTTGGATACTCTTATTTTTTGGAGCAGGCACCGGTATTTTACTTTATATTTTACTTTGGATTTTAGTTCCCGAAGCTAAAACAACTGCCGAAAAGATAATGATGACAGGCGAACCGGTGAACATTAGCAACATTGAAAAAAAAATAAAGGACGGTTTTGAAAACGTATCAGACACGGTAAGTGATGTTGCCAAAAATGTATCTGATTCACTTTCTGGGGCAGCTAAAAATGTATCGAATGCCGCAAAAAATGTCGATATTAAAAAACAGAGTCGTTCTATAAAATCATCATCAAGAACGTTTTTTGACACAATTGCAGATATTATTATGTTTTTCTTTAAGGTATTTGCCAAGTTTATTGGAATTATACTAATTATTATTGGTGCATCTGCTTTAATAGCACTTATTATTGGATTACTTTCGGTAGGTGTGGTAGATATTATTCATTTGCCTGGTTTAGACCTTGCTGATATTGCTAATG
Organism: Tamlana sp.; assembly: GCA_049451635.1. Taxonomy (GTDB): domain Bacteria; phylum Bacteroidota; class Bacteroidia; order Flavobacteriales; family Flavobacteriaceae; genus JBMTVT01. Next base: position 9,443 of record JBMTVT010000074.1, read on the forward strand.
CTGGAAATACACCTATTTGGCTAGTATCATTATTGGCCTTTTTTGCAGTAGGTATTCCGTTCTTTTTCTTGTTCTATTTAGGCTTAAAAATCTTAATAAACAATTTAAAATCTATTGGCAACATAGCCAAATTCGCATTACTTGGTCTATGGTTTATGTCTATTATAGCTTTGATTATAGTGGGTATAAGACAAGCTAGCGAACATGCATTCAACGAAAACTATTTGGTGAAAAATGAATTACCAATTACAGGTTCAGATACGTTGACCATT
>JBMTVT010000075.1:0-9490 GCA_049451635.1 Tamlana sp.
GATAAAATGCGATAAATAAAGGATATTACAATGAAAACAGTAGTTCACAAAGCAGAAGATAGAGGATTTGCAAACCATGGTTGGCTACAAGCTAACCATTCATTTAGTTTTGCCAACTATTTTGATAAAGATAAAATACAATTTGGTGCCCTAAGGGTCTTAAACGACGATGTTATAGCACCAAATATGGGGTTTGGAACTCATCCACATGACAATATGGAAATCATCACCATTCCATTAAAAGGAGTGTTAAAACACAGAGATAATATGGGCGACGCTTGGATTCCAGTTGTTCCTGGTGAAGTACAAGTTATGAGTGCTGGTTCAGGTGTGCAACATTCTGAAATTAATGGTTCTTCAAACGAGCATTTAAGCCTGTTTCAAATTTGGATTATTCCTAGCAAAAGAAACGTAGAACCGCGTTACGACCAAAAAACATTCGATGTCAAAGACAGAAAAAACAAACTTCAAACATTGGTAACCTCAATCGATGAAACTCATGAGGGTAGTTTAAAAATACATCAAGACGGGGTTATTTCAAGAATTGATTTAGATGAAGGAAGTACTTTCGAATATCAATTGAAAAGTAAAAATCATGGGGTTTATGTTATGACGATTTTTGGTAATGTTAATGTAGATGATAAAACATTACAAAATAGAGATGCCATTGGTATTTATGATACAGATAAATTTGAAATTTACTCAAGTAGTGATACAGGGCTTTTATTTATAGAAGTACCTTTAAATTAATTAAGCTCTAATTAATAGTAAAAAAGCATCCATTGGATGCTTTTTTTATGCTTTTTTTTTCATTTCTTCATATAATCGTTAAAATGTACTTTTTGAAGTTTTTATTTTTATAAAAAGTTTTATTTAAGCAATATTTGTCTCAATCAACTCAAATCAGTTAGTAATGTTATTAAAAAAAAGGTTTTTATTAACCATATTATTAATACTTCCATATTTACTAATGGCCCAGGATTCCATTCCTAAACTTATCAAGAAAGACTCCATATCAGTAAGTTATTGGCTTGTAGGTTTAGGTTTTAATGCTGTATATGATTCTGATTACCAGTTAGAAAGTTTATTTGATATTAAAAATACATGGAGTGCCGTACCTTACCCTTCTAGATTAAGTTTAGGCAAATATTTTAGGAATGGATTAGGAATAGAAGTGATTGGCAGCTACAGTTATTCAAAAAAAGGTAAAATAGTTCAAGAATTACCATTAGAAAATAATGAAAATTACTATGCCATAGACTCTAGGTTGAGTTATGATTTTAATAAAATCATAGGTGAAACAGGATGGTTTGATCCTTACATTGGTGCTGGGATTGGTTACACTTATACCAATAATCTTGGACGTTTTACATATAATGGTATTGTTGGCTTTAGAACTTGGTTTACAGACCGTATTGGTTTAGATTTTAATTCCACTGGAAAATGGTCTATGAATTCAAATATTACTATTCAAAATCACATCCAGCATGCTATTGGAGTGGTTTATAAATTCAAAGATGAAAAAGAACTATCCAAAAAGGGTAAAAAGAAATTGGAATTGATTACTGAATTGGTAGAGGAAAAAATCAGAATTAAGGATTCACTTGCTTTAATAACTGAAATGGAACTCAAAAAGAAAGAATTACAAGATAAAATATTGAAGGAAAAAGTAAGGCAAGATGCACTCAAGAAGCTTGAGGAAGAAAAACTAAATAATGAACGAAAAGAAATCGAAGAAGCAATAAATGCCATAGAAAACATTTATTTTAATTTTGATGCCTCTTCATTAACAGAAGCTTCAAAAACCACCTTACAGAAGTTAGCGGGCATTTTAGATAAGTATCCAAACTTAGTCATTGAAATTAGTTCGCATACGGACTCTAGAGGTTCATCCGCTTACAACCAAAAATTATCTGAAAGAAGACTTAAAACTACTTTAGAATATATTTTAAAAAATAATGCATTGGATAATAAAATTATTGGTAAAGCTTTTGGAGAAGAAAAGTTGTTTAATGAATGTGATGATAATACTAAATGTTCAGAAAAGAAACACTCAGAAAACAGAAGGTCTGAAATAAAAATTATTGGTTTTTAAAAACTAAATTAGTATTAATTCAGATAAAATGAATTTATCAAAAACACCTGATTTTTAGGTGTTTTTTTATTTAAAAACCACGATATTTGTAATTCTCTAACTAAGAATAATTAAGGTTTTTTAATATGGCAATGAATAAAAATACAGTATTAGCTTGGGCTACAGTTTTAATGATTATTATGGGTATTATATTAATTCTAATGGGAGCATACAGATACGATGATGTTGCAGGATGGGGTTTCGCAACTGTTGGCATTGGATTTTTCGCTATAGCTTGGGTGTTTAATGCTTTAAAAGGCCGCGTGTAAAATGAGCGACGATAAGAAAATAATATTTTCAATGTCTGGTGTTACCAAGACATTTCAAAGTGCCAATACACCAGTTCTTAAAAATATTTATTTAAGTTTCTTCTATGGAGCTAAAATAGGTATTCTGGGTCTTAATGGTTCGGGTAAGTCTACCTTATTAAAAATTATTGCAGGTACTGATAAGAATTATCAAGGAGACGTTATTTTTCAACCTGGGTACAGTGTTGGGTATTTAGAACAAGAACCTCAATTAGATGATAACAAAACGGTTATGGAAGTAGTTCGAGAGGGTGTTTCCGAAACGGTTGCTATTCTTGATGAATACAATAAAATAAATGATATGTTTGGTTTGGAAGAAGTGTATTCCAACCCAGATAAAATGGAAAAATTGATGAATCGCCAAGCGGAACTTCAAGACCAAATTGATGCCGCTAATGCTTGGGAGCTCGATACCAAATTGGAAATAGCCATGGATGCTTTACGTACACCAGATGGCGATAAAAAAATAGGGGTGCTTTCTGGCGGAGAACGCCGGCGAGTAGCATTGTGTCGTTTGCTTTTACAAGAACCTGATGTGTTGCTTTTAGATGAGCCAACCAACCATTTAGATGCCGAATCTGTACATTGGTTAGAGCATCATTTAGCACAATACAAAGGCACTGTGATTGCCGTAACACACGACAGATATTTCTTGGATAATGTAGCAGGTTGGATTTTAGAATTAGATAGGGGAGAAGGTATTCCATGGAAAGGCAATTATTCTTCTTGGTTAGACCAAAAATCCAAACGAATGTTACAAGAAGGAAAAGCGGCATCTAAACGCCAAAAAACCTTGGAACGCGAGTTAGAGTGGGTTCGTCAAGGTGTAAAAGGCCGACAAACCAAGCAAAAGGCCCGTTTGAAAAACTATGATAAGTTACTGAGTCAGGACCAAAAACAATTGGATGAAAAACTTGAGATTTATATACCTAACGGACCGCGTTTAGGAACCAATGTTATTGAAGCCAAAGGGGTTAGTAAGGCTTATGGTGATAAATTGTTATACGAAGATTTAAATTTTAAATTACCACAAGCAGGAATTGTTGGTGTTATAGGTCCTAATGGAGCGGGTAAAACCACTATTTTTAGAATGATAATGGGTGAAGAAACACCAGATAAAGGCGAGTTTATTGTTGGTGAAACTGCTAAGATTGCTTATGTAGATCAAAAACATTCCAATATTGACCCTGAAAAGACTATCTGGCAAAATTTTAGTGATGAACAAGAATTGATACTTATGGGTGGCAGACAAGTAAATTCTAGAGCCTATTTAAGTCGATTTAATTTCAGTGGTAGCGAGCAGAACAAAAAAGTAAAACTACTTTCTGGTGGAGAGCGTAACCGCTTGCATCTGGCCATGACACTAAAAGAAGAAGGCAACGTTTTGCTTTTAGATGAGCCAACAAATGATTTGGATGTAAATACTTTACGAGCTTTAGAGGAAGGTCTAGAAAATTTTGCAGGATGTGCTGTAGTGATATCGCATGATAGATGGTTTTTAGATAGAATATGTACACATATTTTAGCTTTTGAAGGGGACAGTCAAGTGTATTTCTTTGAAGGTAGTTTTAGCGATTATGAAGAAAATAAGAAGAAACGCATAGGTGGCGATTTAATGCCTAAGCGCATTAAGTATAAAAAACTAGTAAGATAAATAAAAAAACCTGCTGAAAAGCAGGTTTTTTTATTGGTTATCAACACCATACATGTGGCCTTCGGGGGTTACCAGCATTAACAATGCTTTTAAATTTTTCAACATCGCTTAGTCCTCCAGTACCTCTGTAATGATAAGGATAAACTTGTTTAGGTTTAAATTTCAGAACAGCATTTGCAGCATTTTCAACAGGCATCGTATAAGGTAAATTCATACATACAAAATCTTTGTCTATATTTTTTAAGTCGCGCATTTCTGGAATATCTTCAGTATCACCTGAAAAATATATGCGTTGGTCACCAAATGTGAATACATAACCGTTGCCCCTGCCTTTATCATGAAATTTCAAGGCTTCTTCACGTAAATTATACATGGGTATTGTTTCAATTTTAAATGCTTCAAAATCTTTAAGTTCTCCATTGTTCATTACAATAGCATTAGGCTTTAGATTTTCAGGCAATTGGTCTACAACAGCTTTTGGGACAATAATTTTAGCATTGCTTAGGTTCAAAGCAATAAGGGTTTCAGGAGAAACGTGTATTAATTCTTCAGAAAAATCTAAGTGTCCCAATATTAAAACATTATTTGCTTTAGTAAACTGGTTACTTTGAATGTTTAGCAAAATTTTTAAAGTGGCTTCCCAAGCTTTTGAAGTTCCTATTTTTACTAGGTTTGCAAACACACCAACAACTTCTAATAAACCAAAAATTACATATTCAACATCCAAATTTTTAAGTTGCTCGTATATATTGGAAATGTTGGTTAATATTTAAACGTGTTGACCAAATTTGGATTCACCAAGGCGTTTGTTTAATAATCTATTTCGAGTATTATTGTTAAATAGAACCAGTTTATCCATAAATAAATAAATTTTGACAATTAAAAATACATCATTATTTACTTTATTGCATTAAAAAAAATAAAACAATATTTGACATTTAAACACTAAAAACAAGTAATTATGGAAAACAACAAAAGTAGTATGGGGCTTAAGGTTGCTTTAGGAATAGCAGTGGTTTTATTCTTAGCGACTGGTTTTTATACCATGAACCTTTACAAGAAATCTAACGAGGACAAAAAAGAACTAACTGAGCAAAAACAGTTAGTAATGAACGATTTAAATGCTATGGCTAAGCAATATGATGAAGCTATAGGAAAGAATGAAGTTGCGAACAAAAATTTAATTGAAGCTAGAGCACGTATCCAAGGGTTAATTGACTCTTTAAAAATTTCTGAAACAAACGTAAAAAGTTTATGGAGATACAAACAAAAGTACGTTTCATTACAAAAAGAAATGGATATTTTATTGGCACAAAATGATTCGTTAAGAGTTGAGAATTCATATTTGGCAACCTCATTAGATAGCACACGTGTTCGTTTAGAAGAGCGTACTATATTCACAGATTCATTATTGGTACAAAACAACGCTTTAGCCGAGGTAGTATCAGATGCATCAGTATTATCAGCAGTAGATTTAAAAGCATCAGGAGTTATTGTAAGAACATCAGGAAAAGTTATCCCTACAGAAAGAGCTAGCAGAAGTGACAAAATTAGAGTTTGCTTTATTGTAGCAAAAAACAAATTGATTCAAGCCGGTGAGCAAGAAATGTACGTTCAAGTAATCGATCCAAAAAACAATATTATTGGATTAAACGAACAAATTACTTTTGATGATGAAAAAACATTGAACTATAGCTTAATAAGTAAGTTTAATTATGAAAATGCTAACCTTAATATTTGTGAATTTGTTACTCCAAATGGAGGTGCAGAATTTGAAAAAGGACGTTATATAGTTAATGTTTTTAATGAAAAGGATTTAGTGTCAACCTCTGAATTTACTTTAAAGTAAACCATATATAACACTTAAATTTAAAGCCTCAAGCAAATTGTTTGAGGCTTTTTTATGCAAAATATTTAACTTTTTAATATTTGAAATGCTCAATTAAAGTAATATTTTAGTTTGAAATATCCCATGAAAACCATTGGATTAATGGGAGAGATTACCCCATAATACAGTATATATTAAATGATAATATTTATAGTTAGCTTGTAAAATGTGTGCTTAATAATACCTCTAAACAAATTTATCTGTAAATTGTAGATTAATTAATTAAAACTTTGGGCAGTAGGTGTTGTCTTAGGATATACAGAAATACCTATTTTAATAAAGCAAAATGATGTTTCTGTACCTGTTTTTGATACAACCTCCATACACTCAAGTAAAGCTTTTCAATTTGTAATACTAATATGAAACCTGATGAATCACATATTAATTTTTTAAACTCATTCAACAATGTTTCAGATGAAACTATTGAAAATATCTTAAAAATAGCTGATTTAAAAACTGTTAAAGCGGGAACTCAAATTGTTAAAATAGGAGAGTTGCCTTTTAAAGTATATATGCTTATTTCTGGGATTATACGATGCTTTTTAATTACAGAATCAGGAAAAGAGTTTAACAAAAGTTTTTATTTACCATTTAGCTTTATAGCTCCCATGACTGCTTTAATTGAAAAAAAGCCTTCTTTACTTATTTTTGAAACACTAAATGATTGTGAACTTTATGAGGTAGATTTTTATAAATTAATGGATTTGTGCAAAAAAAATGAATCTCTTAATTTGTTGTATGCTAGAATTTTAGAAAGTGTTTATGCACGGTATGAAAAGCGATTGGTAGATTTAATTTCATTAGATGCTAAAGACCGATATTTAGAATTAAAAAAGCAAATACCGAATGTTGATGAATTTATTCCTCAATACCATATTGCTTCTTATTTAGGGATTACACCAGTACAATTAAGCAGAATAAGAAAAAAAATAGAAGGAGTTTAACATTTGTTAATTATTAATTATATGCTAAAGTATATATTTGGCTTGATTTCCTTTCTAAAGAAAAAACGGATTGATAGCTAACTAACCAAAAAAACAGGTAATTTTTATTACCTGTTTTTTATGCTTGCTTTAAAAATATTATTTAAGGACTCCTACCATATCTTCCGGTTTTACCCAAACATCATATTCTTCGGCGGTAACGTATCCCAAATTAATGGCTTCTTCTTTTAAAGTAGTTCCGTTTTTATGGGCAGTATTGGCTATTTCTGCAGCTTTATAATATCCTATTTTAGTATTTAGTGCGGTAACCAACATTAAAGAGTTGTTCAATAATTTAGTAATTACTTCTTTGTTAGGCTCTATACCTACAGCACAATTAATATCAAAACTTACACAAGCGTCACCAATTAATTGTGCTGATTCTAAAACATTTGCAGCCATTACAGGTTTGAATACATTTAACTCATAATGTCCTTGTAAACCTCCAACTGATATAGCCACATCATTACCCATTACTTGGGCACAAACCATAGTTAATGCTTCACATTGTGTAGGGTTTACTTTTCCAGGCATAATTGAACTACCCGGCTCGTTTGCTGGAATAATAATTTCACCAATGCCACTTCTTGGGCCAGAAGCCATCATTCTAATATCATTGGCTATTTTATTTAATGATACAGCAAGTTGTTTTAAAGCTCCATGAGTTTCAACCAAAGCGTCATGGGCCGCTAAAGCTTCAAACTTATTTGGTGCAGTAACAAATGGTAATTCTGTAAATTTCGCAATGTACTCAGCAACACGTTTACTGTAACCTTTTGGGGTGTTTAACCCAGTGCCAACAGCGGTTCCACCTAAAGCTAATTCACTTAAGTGCGCTAATGTATTTTCTAGGGCTTTAATGCCATGGTCTAATTGAGCAACATATCCAGAAAGTTCTTGTCCAAGTGTTAATGGGGTGGCATCCATAAGGTGGGTTCTGCCAATTTTCACAACATTTTTAAATGCTTCAGATTTTTTTTGAAGTGTGTTTCTTAGCTGTTTAACACCAGGAATTGTGATATCTACAATTTTTTTATAAGCTGCAATATGCATACCAGTAGGGAAGGTGTCGTTTGAAGATTGCGATTTATTAACATCATCATTTGGTTGAATAACTTTTTCGCCTTCACCAATTACTTTTCCCGCAAGTTGTTGTGCTCTATTGGCAATAACTTCATTAACATTCATATTACTTTGCGTACCAGAACCTGTTTGCCAGATAACTAACGGAAATTGATCATCATGTTTGCCTTCTAATATTTCATCACACACTTGGGCAATCAAATCACGTTTTTCAATAGGCAAAACGCCAAGCTCACAGTTTGTGTAAGCCGCAGCTTTTTTCAAGTATGCAAAACCATAAATTATTTCAAGAGGCATAGATGCAGGAGCCCCTATTTTAAAGTTATTTCTAGAGCGTTCAGTTTGAGCCCCCCAAAGTTTATCGGCAGGTACTTTTACCTCGCCCATAGTATCTTTTTCTATTCTAAAACTCATTGATATAATGATTTAATTTAAGTTGCAAATTTACGAAAATTTAGGGTTTATATTGTTTTTAGTTGTTTTACTTTTCCTTTATTAATTAGTATTTATAATAAGCTTATTATTACTAATAATATGGGTTAAGTATATTTTTTTGACTTTTAGTCAAGAGAAATTAAAAATAGATTGTTTTATAGTTGAATAACCAATTAAACATAAAAAATGAGAAAAATTGTTTTCACCTTATTTGCATTTGCCAGTATAATTAATTTTTACATCTTGTGATAATAATGACACAGATGATAATCAAGAATTAATTGAAGTTTTAGGTACTTGGGAAATGTATAGAAACGAGAATTTAGAATCGCTAATTGATCAATAGACAGGAACAAAGTGGACATATAAAGACGAATGGTTTGTAACCAAAAGAAATGACTCTCAAATTATTCTCGTGTTTAATGATGATGGGACATTTGTAGATCGATATGCTGACGTTGAAGTAGCTTATGGTACTTGGTTTAAAATTGAAGATGGACGTTACTATTTTGAATATAATAATAAATTTCCAAGCTTGAACGAAGCATTTTTACTAAGAAGGATTTTAAATATTTTTTGTGGTAATACATTTTCAATTGCGTATGAAGGCGACGATAAAAGAATAGATTATTACAGAAAAATTAACACTACAGAATGTTCAAAATTAATAGTTTATAAAGTTGCTGAGTAAACTTTAAAATTAAACTATACCATGGTGAAAAACTCTGTTAATAAATTTTAATTTGATATTGTTTAACACATCTCTTTGCATTATCTTTGTAGAGGATTATTAATAGACACCAACAATTATGTTTGAATTTGATCAATATTTAGGCTTTTTAGCATTCTTAACCATTTTGACTATTGGATTTTGGTTAATGATATTTTTGTTAACCTTTGTAATTCCTTATTGGATTGGAGGTTCTTTAATTGAAAGATTGAAAGAAATTAGAGAAGAAAAGAAAGCTAAGCGAAACGCTCAGTAAAACATAATTTTACTAATAA
>JBMTVT010000076.1:0-9299 GCA_049451635.1 Tamlana sp.
TTTAGTAGCGGGAACTGGACTCGAACCAGTGACCTTCGGGTTATGAGCCCGACGAGCTACCTACTGCTCTATCCCGCGATATTGAACTGCAAATATACAACCCTTTTTAGTTTCTGCAATATAATTTGATAAAAAATTACTGTTCAATACTACTTGCTTCAAATTGCGATAATTCTTCGTTTGAAAACTGAACAGTTATTTGAATGGGCTTACAACATACCTCACAATCTTCAATATACGATTGTTTAGAAATGGAATTATCTATGAGCATCGATATATTTTCCCAGCAATACGGACAGGTAAAAAAATGTTCAATCATAATATAAAGCTAAAAAAAATAGCCATCAATAAGATAGCTATTCAACTTTTTATCTAATAAAATTATTTTATTCTTTTTCAAGATCCATTACAGCAGTTGAGTTTTGCAATTCTAATACCCCTAATGTTGAAGGATTTTTTCCAGAAACACTAATAAACTCTTGGTTTAAGTTATTATCACTTACCATAACGGTATTTAACTTCGTTAAATTAATTAAATCCATTGGTAAATCTCCAGTAAATTGATTTGTAGACAACAATAACTCTTCTAAATTTTTTAACTGTCCAATTTCTGCAGGAATCTCACCATCCATCTTATTATCCATCAAACTTAATTTTTGCAAATTAGTTAGGGCGTATATCTCTGATGGAATATGACCTGTTAAAAAATTACTTCCTAACAATAGCTCTCTAAGGTTTGTTAAACCCATCAATGAACTAGGTATTTCTCCAGTAAGCATATTGCTGTATAATTTAAGAGATTCTAATTTATTTAATTCTCCTAATTCAAAAGGAATATTACCTTCAAAACGATTCATAAACAACTCTAAAGACACAAGTTGCTTTAAGTTTTTAAGAGATGATGGAATAGATCCTGTAAGCTTGTTAAAGCCAAGGTTTATTTTTTTTAAGTGTATTAAACTTCCAATTTCTTCTGGCAGATTACCTTGTAAATTATTAAACTGAAGGTTTATTTATACTACTTTATCATTTTCTAACTTAATTCCATACCAAGTATCAACAGAAGCATTTAAGTCCCATGTTTCATTCCACTCTGCACCATTAGTTGCATTGTATAGTTTGATTAAGACTTCTTTGTCTGGAGAAGATATACTAGCAAATGAATAAAATGCTGTAAATAAAAAGATTAGTGTTAGCTTTAAGGTATTCATGTTTAGGTTAAATTTGGGATTAACTCTGACGAAAGTAAGCCGAAACTAGATTAAAAGCTATTTTATTCGATGAAATGCATAAAATTTTAACAAATAAGGTTCTATGAAATACAATACCTAGAATTTGAATTGGTTTGTTAGTGGCAACAATTAAAATTCAACACTCAAAATTTCACCACTTATTCTTAGTAGTTGGAGCTCAGCAAGTTTGGCCGAATATTTTGCTTGGTTTCTGGTTAATTCAGCATTTAGCAGATTTATCTGTGCTTGCCTAAACTCAATAGAGTTTAATTGCCCCAGCTTAAACTTTTCTTGAGTTCTATCAAAATTATTTTGTGATGTTTTAATATTATCTTCTTGAAGCCTGTAAATGTTTAATTTATTTTGATAATCGTCCCAAGCATTGTTGAAATCGCGTTCCAATGTTACTAAAAATTCTTCTTTTTTAATATTTTGGGTTTCTAAATTTATTTTAGCGTTTTTAATTCTAGTAATGGTGTTACCACCATCAAATAAGTTCCATGTTAGGTTTAATCCGCCTGAAACCCCTAAACTTGTATTTTGAAGCGTAAATGCTAATGGACTATTGTTAGTAGATTCATTCCAACCATAACTACCTGTTAAACCAACTGTTGGCAAATAACCAGATTTTTCAGATTTTACAATTAATGAATTGATTTCTATACTTTTATCTAATTGTTGTAGAGCGGTATTATAAGCTTTTGCTTTTTCTAAAAGTTGATATTTGTCCAGTAATTGATTAAAGTTAATGTCTGTGTCAATATCAAAATTTTCAGTTAACGTGTTTCCTAAAACCAAATTCAAATCTCTTCTAAAATTCTTTAGCTGTTGTTTAGAATTCATCAAACTAATACTATCATTATTAATATCAACTTCAGCGTTGAGTACAGATAACTTATTGCTTTGTCCATAATCAAATTGATATTTCGAACGGATTAATCTATCTTTTGAAATTTCAAGAGTCTGAGAAATGGCATTTGAGTTTTCCTCTAATTCTGCAACACTGTAATAAACCATAAATAATTGCAAAATGGTGTTTTCAATGGTTTCACGGGCTTGCAATTCGGTTAATTGATATTGTGCTTTTAATTGTCTATAATCATAAAGTCTGCCCAAACCATCAAATAACGTATAATTTAAATTTATTGAAGCATTGTAACGTTTTGTTTCTGCGCCATTTGCTACTCTGGTTTCTCCATTGGCCAATTGACCTTCAGAATTTTGCTTATCAATTGAAGCTCCCGCATTTCCTGTTAATGAAGGCAAATACCCTGAGTTTAAAATACTGGTGCTGTTTTTAGCTACTTCAACTTCATTTTTTATAATTTTTATACCATAATTATTTTCTAAAGCTAAACTTACCGCTTTATCCGGTGTAAGCAATTCTTGCGCAATTAGCGATTGTGATATTAAAAAAACACTTAAAAAAATAACTCTAATGCTCATTTTCTTCTTTTTGTTCAATGATGGCGCGTTCAACTTCTTCTTTAGTAACTTTATTACCAGTTGCCAACCATTTCACGTTCTTTTTTATACTATTACTTAATGATAAAAATAATGGTAATGCCAATAGTGTTAAAATAGTAGCATAAGCAATACCAAATGAAATGGAAATTGCCATGGGCTTTAAAAATTGCGCTTGACGGCTTTTTTCCAAAAGCAATGGTGTTAATCCTGCAATAGTAGTTAATGAGGTTAAGAAAATAGCTCTAAAACGTGATTTTCCTGCTTCAGAAAGCGCCAAATCAAATGTCATTCCCTCTTTTAAATTGGAGTTGAATTTACCAATTAACACCAAGCCATCATTCACCATAATACCTATTAAAGCTATAATTCCTAAAAGGGATAATACATTTACAGGAAACCCAAGCAACCAATGTCCCCAAGCTACTGACGTTAAACTAAAAGGCACTAGTAATAGTAGTAAAAGTGGTTGGCTATAGCTTCTAAAAGTGAAAGCAATGGTAATATAAATGAGTAATAAAATGGGTATTCCAGCTTTTGCCAAAGAGTTCGATAATTTGCTAGCTTCTCTATTTTGACCTTCAAAAGATGCTGAAACTGTTGGATATTTCGATTTTATTTCTGCCATAACATTCAGCTTAATATCATCTAAAATATCTGTGGCACTGGTGCTTGGATCTTTTAAATCGGCAGATACTTGTATTTCGCGTTGCCCTTCTAAATGATTTATTGCAACATCACCTCTTTCAATGGTGTAAAAAGCAATGTCTTTTAAAGTAACGCGTTCACCAGTAGGTGTAACAATACGCATATCATCTAAGTTGCTTATCGATTCTCTGTCTGATCTGTCATAACGTACCCAAACACGAATTTCGTCTTGCCCACGTTGAAAACGTTGCGCTTGGGTACCAAAAAAGCCCGAGCGAACTTGTGTCATAACCGTTCGTAAATCCAAGCCCAATAAATAGGCGCTTTCTTTTAACTGTAATCTAATCTCTTTAATTCCGGCAGGGTCATTATCTTCAATATCCTTTAATAAAGGATTGGTTTGCAAAACTTGTTTAAGTTCTAATTTAGCCGCTTTTAATTCTTCAATGTTATTACTTAACAAGGAAACAGAAACAGGACTACCACCAAAATTACCTCCAGAACCAAAAATTAAACGTTCTGTACCTATAACAGGACCAACAATGTCTCTTAATCTGTTTGCAACTAGTGCAGAATTTATTTCATCAGGGCGTTCTTCTCCTGGCAACATATTAATATCCAATCGAGCACTAGATGAACTATTTAAGGTTAAAATGGTGTTTTCAAAAAGCTCTTTACCGGTTCCTTTTAAATATTCTTCTGTCAATTCTTTATTAACTATATATGATTTTTTCTCAATCATGGAAATAATAGAATCTGTGATTTTCACATTAGTCCCATTTGGCATATCCAATTCTACAGAAATTCTATCACTAGCTATTGAAGGAAATAAGGTTACACCAATAATACCACCACCAATTGAACCGAAAGTGAGTACCAATAATGCTATAAAAATACCTAATGCCAGTATTTTAAACTTCAAAATAAATTCGAGAATAGGTGTATATAATTTATCCCTTAAAAATGCCATAATACCATCACCAATCTTATTTATAAATCGCATTTTGGCGAAGAATAGCTTCATCTTTGAAGGGTTTTCTTCTTCAACTGGTTTTCTTAATGCTTTGGAATGCGCTAAATGAGCCGGTAAAATAATTAATGCTTCAATTAAAGAAACTGTAAGTGTTAATATAACTATCACTGAGACTTCACTGAAAAACTCCCCAATTCTACTATCAAGAAATAAGAATAATGAAAATGCCAACAGTGTTGTAATGATGGCGGAAACCACAGGAGGAATTACTTCCATAGTGCCATCTATGGCTGCTTGAATGGGTGTTTTGCCTTTTTCATAATGCTGGTAAATATTTTCGGCAATTACAATACCATCATCAACCAAAATACCTATTACGATTATCATTCCAAAAAGTGATAAAACATTAATAGTAACATCAAACTGACCTGCAAAAATAAACATCCCCAAGAACGAAATAGGAAGCCCGAGTGCAACCCAAAACGCCAAACGTGTATTTAAGAATAACGATAAAAACCCAAGTACTAAAATCATTCCTATTATAGCATTTTCCGTTAGCAACTGCGTACGCTGGTTTAATGTAATGGATAAGTCTCTTACAATGTTTAGCTCTGCATTATTATGGGTTTGATTGTATTCTTTTATGTACTCTTTTACTTTATCTGCCGAAGAGATTAAATCTTCATTATTAGTGCTTGTTACTGTGATATCAACCGCTAATTGCTCATTAAAATAGGTGGCATTGGGTGTTTCAGAGAAACGATCGCGAATAATTGCGACATCTTTTAAACGAACCGTTTTGCCATCGGCAGTTGCTTTTATAATAATGTTTGAAAGTTCGTCACCATAATACGAGCGGTTGTTGGCGCGTATTAAATATTCCTCAGCATCGGTCTTTATGTTTCCTCCGGTTACTAAAATATTGGATGCGCTAACAGCTTGAGCAACATCATTAAAACTTAAATTATAGGCCAATAAATTGGTTTCATTAACCGCAATTTCTATTTCTTCTTGAGGATAGCCTGAAACTTCAATTTGAGAGATTCCATTAATAGCTCTTAAATCGTTTTCAACCTGCCTGCCTATTTGCTTTAAAGTCGCTAAGGGAATATCTTTTCCGCTTAAAGCAAATGAAATAGTTTGCCTCACTTCTTCTCGTTTTGCGACAACAAGAGGTTCCATACCCGTTGGGAAAGATGGCACTCTATCCACCGCATTTTTAACTTCCAAAAGCATGAAATCTATATTTTCGCCTTTTTCAATTTCTACGGTTATGGTACCGCTATTTTCACGTGAAACAGATGTTACCCTATCGATACCTCGCAATCCTTTAAGATTATCTTCAATTTTAAGCACCACGCCTTCTTCAATTTCTTGTGGTGATGCTCCAGGGTAAGTAATATTAATATTGATTATTTTGGAATCAACTAAAGGAAAAAATGATGATTTTAAAGATAAAACCCCTAAAATACCAAAAAGAAAAAAGGCAATAATAAAAATGTTTACCGCAACATGATACCTAATAAAATAACTGATTATCTTTTTCATTAGTTATTGGTGTTATTTGCAGAATCCACAAACGGTTTTACCAACATACCTGTATATGCTCCCGGAACAGGTTTTTTTAGAATCACAGTTCCATTCGGAATACTTTTTAAAACCACTTTAGTATCAGAAAAATATACTGGTTTTACATCTATTACATCCAGAATACTATCTCGTACAACAAAAACCTTTTCATTGTCCAACAATAGGTTTCTATCAATTTCAATGGCATTTTGTTCTTCTTTTGCATCTAAATTTGCCTCAAGGTACATACCTTCTTTCAACTTATCATCTTTAACATCAATGTAGGCAGTAATTGTTTGTGTTGTTGGATCTATACTACCGTTTACACGAGAAATTTTTCCAGTGTAGGTTTCAGTTTTATCTAAATTTGTTAGCGTAACACTTTCACCAACTTGCAATAAAGTGGCGTAGTCTTTACTTAAAGCCACTTCCATTTCATAAATCGTAGGGTTAATAAATTCTCCTAGTTTTTGTCCGCTTCTTATCAAAGAACCTTCAGTAACAAGTGCTTCGGTTAAAATTCCTGTAAATGGCGCAGTTATATTATATTTAGATAAACGCTGTTCTGAATTTTTAACATTATAATAACTTGAAACAATACCACGACCCGTAATGAAGTAATTTTCTTTTTCGGAAGTCATTTCTGGTAACTTTGGTGTTGTTTTACTCAAATCGAAACTATTGAGGTAGTTTTGCCATTTTTGATAAATCTCTGGGAAATCGAATCGTAAATCAGGCATAATGGCTGCAATGGCGTTGTACAAATTACTTTTGGCAGATTGTACACTTGCGTAATATTCTGAGGCATCAACGCGAATTAAAGTTTGCCCTTTACTGTATTTCTGACCCGGCTTAAAAAGCATATTGGAAGCTCTAAAAACTCCTTGCACTTCTGCGTAAAGCTCGACACGTTGCTTAGCCACTAAACTTCCATTTGCTGGAATTACAATTTTTACCGTACCGTTTGAAACCGTATCTGTAAACACAGTTTTAACTACTTTTTCCTTTACTGGCTTGGGCTTGTTTTTATTATCTATTAATTTTTTTGCACCTAAAAATGAGGCAATTATTAATATAACACCTATTAGGGCAAGTATAATTTTTCGCATTGGTTAGAGTCTTAAAACTTGTTTGAATGCAAATCTAGTTGTAAGTTTAATTTATACTTCTTAAAAAAAACTTAAAATTAATTTTCTAGGGCTTCTATTTCAAACTGAATGGACTCCCATTTTTCCATAGAGTCCTGTAAGTCCTTTTTCATTTTTTGATAATTATCAAAGAAGTTTGGTTTTATTGTAACTGCTTCGTAATTAATTTCCAAATCCAAATCAATTGCCTTAATATCGCGTTCTAATTGGCTAATTTTAGATTCAACATTGCTTAATTTATTATTTAAGGATTTTAGTTTCTTTTGGTCTTCGTAAGATTGTTGATTTTTTTCCTTGGGAGTTTCTTTAATAACGGTTCGTTTTTCAACATCACGTAAACTATCCACTTTGCGTTGTTCTAAATAATAATCAATATCGCCTAAATATTCCTTTAGCTTGTGGTCTTTAAATTCGTAAACTTTATTGGTTAATCCTTGTAGAAAATCACGATCGTGTGATACTAAAATCAATGTGCCTCCAAACTTTTTTAAAGCTTCCTTCAACACATTTTTAGACTTTATATCTAAATGGTTTGTTGGCTCATCCATGATTAACACGTTGAATGGCTGCAGCATTAATTTTGCCAATGCCAAACGGTTTCGTTCCCCACCAGAAAGCACTCGCACATATTTTTCAACCTCATCACCTCTAAATAAAAACGACCCTAAAATATCGCGTACTTTACTTCTATTGGTTTCATTGGCGGCATCAATCATGGTATCTAAAACGGTTTTACTACCATCTAAATACTCAGCTTGGTTTTGGGCAAAATAACCTATTTGAACATTATGTCCAAGTTTTAAATGCCCGTTGTATTTAATATCGCCTACAATGATTTTGGCTAGCGTGGATTTTCCTTGTCCATTTTGACCAACAAAAGCTGTTTTGCTATCGCGTTCAATCAGCAAATTTATATGCTTTAAAACGTGGTTATCGCCATAGTTTTTTGAGATATCTTCTGCTTCAACAACTACTTTTCCTGGTGTAATGGATACAGGAAAGTTTAGCGTCATGACGCTGTTGTCATCTTCATCAACCTCAATTCTATCAATTTTATCAAGCTTTTTTATAAGCGATTGTGCCATGGTTGCTTTACTTGCTTTGGCACGAAATTTTTCAATGAGTTTCTCAGTTTGTTCTATTTGTTTTTGCTGGTTTTTTTGAGATGCCAACTGTTGTGTTCTCAATTCTTCACGCAACACTAAATATTTGGTGTAAGGTTTTGGATAGTCGTAAATTCTTCCTAATGAAATTTCAATAGTTCTGTTTGTTACATTATCTAAAAACATTTTATCATGCGATACAATAACCACCGCTCCTGGATAATTTTTTAAAAATCCTTCTAACCATATAATGGATTCTATATCTAAATGGTTGGTTGGCTCATCTAGTAACAAAATATCGTTATTTTGAAGCAGCAATTTAGCCAACTCAATTCGCATACGCCAACCACCTGAAAATGTATCGGTTAGTTTTTCAAAATCTTTACGTTTGAAACCTAATCCTTGAAGGATTTTTTCGGTATCTCCTTGATAATTATAGCCTCCAATGATTTCATATTGATGTTGAAGTTCGTTAATATCAACCATCAATTGATGGTATCCTTCACTTTCATAATCGGTACGTTCAGCCAATTGGGTATTAACAGCTTCTATTTTAGCCTCTAAATCTTTAATTTCAGTAAAAGCTTCATACGATTCTTCTAATACCGTTCTTCCTAAAACAAAATCAATATCCTGTTTTAAAAATCCAATTTTCAGTTCTTTATCTGTAGCTATTTGCCCTGTATCAGGTTCCATTTCTCTAGATAAAATTTTAAGCATAGTTGATTTCCCAGCGCCATTTTTACCAATAAGCCCTACCCTGTCGCCATTTCCTAGTTTAAATGTAATGTCTTCAAAGAGATATTCTCCTTGAAATGAAATTGATAAATTATGGATGTTCATCATAGAAATGTAACTTTTATTACAGAAGCTTTATTATTAAAAACGTACTTTTAACGCATCATTTGCGCTTGCAAAAATACACAATTATTATGTTTAAAAAAGGTACTAAATCATATAGTATTTTAACTGGCACTTGTCCAAAATGCCATGAAGAATCTATGTATACCAATAAGAACCCATACAATTTATCTGAAGCATTAAGCATGCACGAAAAATGCAGTAATTGTGGTACAAAATATAAAATAGAACCTTCATTTTTTTACGGTTCCATGTATGTAAGTTATGGCGTGGGTATTGCATTTGCAGTTGCCGCATTTGT
>JBMTVT010000077.1:0-9065 GCA_049451635.1 Tamlana sp.
ATAGTTTCCCATATTCAGTTACTTATTGGCTTGGTTTTATATTTTGTGTCACCAAGATTGCAAATGGTTAGTGAAATGGGTATGGGTGAGATTATGAAAGATTCAGTAAACAGGTTGTATTTGGTAGAACACCCTTTAATTAATATAATAGCAGTAGCTTTAATAACAATAGGCTACTCAAAACACAAGAAGAAATTAACATCAAAAGCTAAATTTAAACTTATAGCTATATTTTATACAATAGCGTTAGCACTATTTTTGTCAAGAATTCCCTGGAACACATGGATTGGATAAATAAAAAAGGCGACTTAAACAAGTCGCCTTTTTTATTAAAAGAAAGTTTTATTAATCAACTTCTTTAATAACATATACATAAACAGGGAAATGATCACTGTAACCGCCACTAAACCTCCCGTTAGACCAACTTCTAAAAGGGTAACCTTTATATTGTCCGTTTTTAGTGATTAGATAATAGTTGTTAAAAATACCAGCTTTGTAATACCTAAAAGATGAAAAATCTTTTTCTAGTAAAGGTTTAGTAACTAAAATTTGATCAAATAAACTCCAAGCATCTCTATAAGCCGTTGTGCCTAAACCATCTTTAAACATGGTTTCATAAGGATTATAAATACCTTTTAGACCTACATTATTTCTATTTTTTTGAGCCTTTAGTTCATCTTTAACACTAGAGTTTGTGGGATCATCATTTAAATCGCCCATAATAAAAACCTTGGCATAGGGGTCAATAACCTGAAGCGAGTCTACTAAATGTTTGGTTAATTTTGCTGCTGCTACACGTTTTGGTCTGCTTCTAGCTTCGCCGCCGCTTCTTGATGGCCAATGGTTTACAATAACATGTATGGGGTCGTCTTCTAAATTCCCACTAACCAATAGTTGGTCTCTGGTATACACCCGTTTTTTGGAAATATCATCATATATTCTTAATTCATGACTACTTGTTGATATGGGTGTAAAAAGTTTTTTTTGATAAAGTAGTGCCACATCAATACCTCTAGCATCGGGAGAATGATAATGCACTATACCATAATCTTTATCTATCAACAAAGAATCGTTTATTAGGTCTTTGAGTACCTCTCTATTTTCAACTTCAGATACTCCTATAATAGCTGGGGAGTTATTGGTGATATCATGGCCAATATCTGCAATAACTTTAGCCATGTTTTTAATTTTTTTACTGTAAGCATCTTCTCTGCCTGTATTTAATTCCATCATTGGGCTTGCCTCATCAAACTTGGTTGGGTCATCAATAGTATCAAATAAATTTTCCAGATTATAAAAGGCAATAGTATGAATTTTATAAGTTTTTTTTTCTTGAGCTGAAACATTTAAAAGCATACAAGCAAAAAGGAATAGTAAACACAATTTAATTTTTTTCATTAGTGATAAGTTAAATTATCGTTATTTTGATTACAAAATTTAAGCCAAAAGTAAATATTTCTAATAAATACTGTACATTTATGATATTAAATAATTATTATTTTATAAAGTTAAATATGAAAAAAAGATTACTCATTTTTTTGTTTGGTTTTTTTTCGTTTTCACTTGCCTTTTCTCAAACTGTTATAAAAGGTAGTGTTAAGGATGTTGTATCGTTTCAACCTATTTCAAATGTTACGGTAACCATTGAAGAAACCGAACAAAGTACCCTTACAGACGTTCTTGGAGAATTTGTGTTTTCTGCTAATATTCCATTAGGAGAACAATTTTTAAGAATTTCTAAAATTGGATATGTCACCAAAAGATATCCAATAGTTGTTAATGAAAATAAGGTAGTGAATATTACTGACATGACCTTAGATAGAGATGCTTCTGAAAGTCAAGATTTATTTACCATTACCCTTTCTGATGATGAACTTAACGATGATACAAGTGGCGCTGACAATATATCAGGGTTATTATCTTCTTCGTTAGATATTTTTCAAAGAACGGCGGCTTTCGAATTTAGTTCATCTTTTTTTAGATTAAGAGGTTTAGACTCTGAAAATGGTGCCGTTTTAATTAATGGGATTGAAATGAATAAACTTTATAACGGTAGGCCGCAATGGAGCAACTGGGGTGGTTTAAATGACGTTATGAGAAACCAAGAATTAACAATTGGTTTAACCCCATCAAGCTATAATTTTGGAGGTATTTTAGGAACCACAAATATTAATGTAAGAGCTTCTCAGGCAAGACCAGGTTCTCGATTAACCTATTCATCTTCCAATAGAAGTTATACTAATAGATTAATGGCTACTCATGCCACGGGGTTGTTAAAAAACAATTGGGCGTTTACCATATCATTGGCAAGACGTTGGGGTAACGAAGGGTTTCAAGATGGAACATTATACGATTCTAATTCACTTTTTGCTTCTATTGAAAAGAAAATTAATGATAAACATAGTCTTAATTTTACATCAATTTATGCGCCAAACAGAAGAGGGAAATCATCACCAAATACACAAGAAGTTTACGATTTAAAAGGTATAAGATATAACGAATATTGGGGTTGGCAAGATGGAGAGAAGCGTAACTCGCGTATTAAGGAAGTTGAAGAACCTATATTAATGTTAAACCATTATTGGGATATATCAACCAAAACAACTTTAAACACAAATATTGGATACCAATTTGGGCAAATTGGTAATAGTCGATTAGATAATAATGGTACTGATTTGGTAAACGGATTTCCCGAAGGAGGAGGCGCGAACCCAAGCCCTACATATTATCAAAAACTACCAAGTTATGCGCTTAGAAATTTCCCAGATGACACTAGTATCGCATATGGTGCCCAACAACAATTTTTAAATGATGGACAGATAGATTGGAATAGTTTATACCAAGCAAACACATCAAATGCAACTAATGGAGGAAATGCCATTTATGCGTTGTATGAAGATAGGGTTGATGATAAGCAATTTACAGCTAATACTATTTTAACAAGTGAGCTTAATGAAAATATTATTTTAAACGCATCAATTAACTATAAATCATTAAAATCTGAAAATTTTGCCTATGTATTGGATTTATTGGGCGCAAGTACTTATTTGGATATTGATGGATTTGCAACAGATATTGATGAAGCTCAAAACGACCTATTGAACCCTAGCAGACTAGTATCAGAAGGAGATAAATTTAAATATAACTACAATCTATACGCTAATGTTTTAAATGGTTATGCGCAAGCTCAATTTAAATACAATAAAGTAGATTTTTATCTTTCGGGAAGTGTTTCAAATACTGAATATCAAAGAGAAGGGCTGTATCAAAATGGAGGTTTTGCCAGCAACTCTTTTGGAAAAGGCGAAAAATTAGCGTTTATTGGTTATGGTGGAAAAGGAGGTTTAACCTATAAGATTTCCGGAAAACATCTATTGGATTTCAATGGAGGATATATAATCAGAGCTCCGTCGCTTCGCAATACTTTTTCCAACTCAAGGGAAAATCATAATATAGTGCCTAATATAACTGAAGAAAAAATAACTTCAGCTGATGCAAGTTATATTTTTAGGTCTCCAATTATAAAAGCCAAAATAACAGGTTATTACACTAAAATTGAAGATGCTAGTGAAATTTCATTCTTCTTTGCAGATGGTATTGGAGGAGATAATACGGCTTTTGTTCAAGAGATTTTACAAGGTATTGATAAAAAACACATAGGAGGTGAATTAGGTATTGAAGCACAAGTAACTCCAACCATCAAATTAAAAGGAGTTGCATCTGTGGGTCAGTTTACCTATGATAACAATCCCAATTTGATTTTAACTACAGAAGCAGATGAAGAAGCCTTGGCAGCAGGATTTGTAGATGGACGTAAAGATTTTGGACAAACCAATTTAAAAGATTATAAATTAGCAGCTGGACCCCATAGAGCATATTCTGTAGGTTTTGAGTATAGAGATCCTGATTATTGGTGGTTTGGAGCTACTGCGAACTTTTTCACTAATACTTATATAGATGTAAGCCCATTAACAAGATCATCAAACTTTACAACAGATTTTGATGGGAATACCTTTAATGATTATGATGAAGATTTAGCAAGGGAATTATTAAAACAAGAGAAATTTGATGACTATATGGTGGTAAATCTTATTGGTGGAAAATCTTGGAAAATTGGTGATAAATACATTGGTTTTTTTGCAAGTATTAACAACTTATTGGATGAAGTTTACAAATCTGGAGGTTTTGAACAAGGTAGAAATGCTAATTATAGACAATTAAGAGACGATCAAGCTCTAGATACCCCTGTTTTTGGTTCTAAATATTGGTACGGTAGGGGTACTACATATTTTATGAATCTATATTTAAGATTTTAACACTATGAAAAAGAAGAATAATATATCAAATAATAAAAGCATTATGAGTAATTCAAATAAATTTTTAACGTTTTTAAGTGTTTTAACACTTACTTTTTTTATAGCATCATGTGTAAATGATGACGATTATAACTTACCTGATTTAACAACAAATGAGCCTAATATACCATCTGACAAAAAAACAACTTTTGAAGCTGTTAAATCACGTTTAGAACAAGCTCAAGCCGATGGAGATGATACTGCTATAATTGGTTTGGATGAAGAATTATATATTGAAGGCTATGTGGTTTCAAGTGATAGGTCTGGAAACTTTTTTGAAGAGTTAATCATACAAAACAAGACTGATGATAGCGATCCAGCTGAAGATCCTAGACTTGGTTTTAGAGTAGATATTAATGTTGCTAGTTTAAGTGACACTTATGAGTTTGGTCGCAAAGTGTATATAAAGTTAAGCGGTCTTACAATTGGAGAATCTAATGGTGTTTTAGTAATTGGTAAGGGTGAAGGAAGTGATGTTGAGCAAATACAAGCATTTGAATACAAAGATTTTATTCTAAGAGGTTCAGAAGTTGCTACTATAACTCCTAAAATAACTTCAATCACAGATTTATCAGAAGCCGACGAAAATACTTTAATTCAATTAAACGATGTTCAATTTGAAAAAGGAGATTTATCACTCACCTATGCTGGTGAACCAAGTGATGATTTTGATGGTTTCAGAACATTAATAAGTTGTGATGGCAGTGGTGAAATTGAGTTACAAACCAGTACTTTTGCGGATTTTAAATCTTTACAAATAGCCCAAAAAAGAGGTTCTATTAAAGGAATTTTTAGCAGAGATTTTAGAGATGATTTTAGTGTTTTGATAATAAATAGTACCGCTGATGTAAATTTTGATAATGAACAACGTTGTGACCCTATTTTTGAAGAGTCTTTCAATTCTGCCATAGATAATACAACCTTAAATTTTCCAGGATGGTTAAACTATGCTGAAGCAGGAAGTGCAGTATGGACAGAGCAGGTATTCAGTGGCAATGGATATGCAGAATTGAATCCATTCAGATCTGGTAGTACATCAAATATTGCGTGGTTAATAACACCAGGAATTGATATGAATGCACAAAATGGTGAGGTTTTAACGTTTCAAACAGAGCATGCATATCCAGATAAAGGACATGATCCTCTTGATGTATTAATTTCAACGGATTTTGATGGTACTGAAGCTGGAATAACGTCAGCAACTTGGGTGTCTTTAAGCTTTAAAGTAAGTTATATTGAAGATTTTGACACGTGGTATAATTTTACCGATTCTGGCGAAATTGATTTATCTTCTTATTCAGGCACTGCTTATATTGCATTTAGATATACTGGAAGTGATACATCCAATCAAAACATGACATTACATGTTGAGAACGTAAAAGTTTTTGTGAAATAAGAGTCATTTTTTTCAAATAAAAAAGCCCGCTTTTTTGCGGGCTTTTTTATTTCTTTAAAATAGCATACACCGGGAAATGGTCGCTATAGCCACCTTGGTATTTTTTGCCAACATAAGTTCTAAAGGGAGAGCCTTTATAACGACCATTAAAAAGTTTTAAAAATTCTTCATCAAAAATATTGGCCTTAAAAAACTCAAATTCCTCATTAGAGCTTTCAAGAAAATTTGTGCTAAAAAATATTTGATCAAATAAATTCCATTGTCTATTATGGTAAGTAGTACCTCTGCTGTAAGAACGAAGTGTCTCCATAGGATTGTATAAATTATGGGCATTAACCAATTGCTTTATACTTTGGCTTTGCGGGTCATCATTAAAATCTCCAATAACAACAATTTTGACGTCTTCATTTTTTAAGCGAAGCGAAGTAATAATTCCAGCCACTTTATTTGAGGAAGCTAAACGTTTAAATTCTGTTTCTTTTTCGCCTTCTCGTCTAGACGACCAATGGTTAACAATTACATGAATAAGCTCGCCATCTAAAAACCCAGATACTAACAAAATATCACGCGTGTAATCTGGTTCGCCATTATCATTTGTTAAATTAATTCTAAACGTTTCAGAGTGGTTTACAGTAAACAAAGTGGTATCATACAACAAAGCCACATCAATTCCACGTTCGTCTGGTGAGTCGTAGTGTACATAGCTATAATTGCAATCTTCTAAATGCTTAAATGTAATTAAATCTTCTATGACTGATGCATTTTCAACTTCGGCTAAACCCACAATGGCTGGATGCTTACCTGTTTCCTGTTTACCAATATTAGAAATGGCAAAACTTAATTTTCTTAGCTTATTTTCATAACGCTTGGGCGTCCACCTTTTAACTGATGTTGGTAAAAAATCATTATCGTTAGTATATAAATCGTCTTTAAGGTCAAATAAGTTTTCAAGATTGTAAAACGATATGGTTTGCAAATCATTTCTTATTGAAATATCATCAAAAGTATCTCCCATATATTCAAATTATGCTTAAAAATATAAAAATTAAAATGGTTACAATTATGTAACTTTGTGCATTATTTATTTATATGATTGAGAAGAAAGATGTTGCTTTAGAAAAAGCAGTTTTAGTAGGAATAATAACCAAGGAACAGGACGAAGAAAAATCTAAAGAATATTTAGATGAATTAGAGTTTTTAACCTATACTGCTGGAGGTGAAGTTATAAAACGCTTTACCCAAAAGATGGAAAAACCCGACCCCAAAACATTTATTGGTTCAGGTAAAATGGAAGAAGTACGGCAGTTTATTGATGACAATGATATTGGCACTGCTATTTTTGATGATGAACTATCGGCTGCCCAAGAAAGAAATATTAGTAAAATATTAAATGTAAAAGTATTAGATAGAACCAATTTAATACTTGATATTTTTGCGCAACGCGCACAAACCAGTTATGCCCGAACGCAAGTAGAATTAGCGCAATGCGAGTATCTACTGCCGCGATTAAGAGGTATGTGGACGCATCTAGAACGTCAAAAAGGAGGTATTGGCATGCGTGGGCCAGGTGAAACAGAAATAGAAACAGATAGACGTATTGTACGCGATAAGATTTCTCTTTTAAAGGAGCGTATAAAAACCATTGATAAACAAATGGCTGTTCAGCGTGGAAATCGAGGTAAAATGGTTTGTGTAGCTTTGGTTGGTTATACAAACGTTGGGAAATCTACTTTAATGAATGTTATTAGTAAAAGTGAGGTTTTTGCCGAAAACAAACTTTTTGCTACGTTAGACACCACTGTTAGAAAAGTCGTGATTCAAAACTTACCTTTTTTACTTTCTGACACCGTTGGGTTTATTCGCAAACTACCAACCCAGTTGATTGAAAGCTTTAAAAGTACACTTGATGAGGTTAGGGAAGCCGATTTACTATTGCATGTGGTAGATATCTCTCATCCTAATTTTGAAGAGCATATAGAGTCTGTAAATAAAATATTAGGAGAAATAGGTAGCAGTGATAAACCAACCATAATGGTATTTAACAAAATTGACGCCTACAAACCGGTACCATTTGATGAAGACGATTTAGAAACTGAAAGGGAGGAAAAACACTATACCCTAGAAGAGTGGAAAAAAACATGGATGAACAAAATTGGCAATAATGCATTGTTTATCTCTGCACTAAATAAGAAAAACTTAGAGGACTTTAAAAAACGGGTTTATGATGAAGTTAGGGAAATACATGTAACGCGTTTTCCTTATAATCATTTTTTATATCCAGATTATGATGAAAACCATTCATAAAAAAAAGAGCTTCATATAGAAGCTCTTTTTTATTTTATACAATAGCTTATTAAAATTTATAACTTAAACCAATGGTGTAATAGGTTTGTAATTTATTATCCAAACCATCAAAGCCAGTAGCCGTCGGGGGTGTTTGTACTAAAGCATAGTTTAAAGCTTCTTGCTTATTATTTCTTAAACCAAAATCAAAACCAACACCAATCATTTTCCATAAAGTATATCCAAAAGAGTTGGTCCATGTCCAGTTTGAGTAGTCACTACTTTTATAACTTTGGAACATCGACAAATTCGATTTAAAATTAACAGCACCAATTTGTCTGGTATAATCTGCCACAATTTTTACACCCATAGATGATTCAAAAACCGTATCGCCGCTACTGAATACAAAGTTATAGTTTAGTGGGTGTATTACGACTATTAAATTTTCAATAGGTGTCCAAGTAGCACCAATACCAATATCTAAATAGCCAGGGTCGTTAAAGTTATCTAGCAATGTGGTTCTATATTCCATTAAACCGGAAATAGCTAATGTTTTTGTTATGTTTCTACCGTATAATGATGAAATATTAAAGACATCAGTTGTTGGTTTAAAGCTATCATCATCATTTGGGTTGTCTTTATTATCTAGTTTTATCCAATTTAAATTGGTGGTTAAAGCATTTCTCCAGAAAAATTTCTCTTCAATTAAATTAGCATAGGCGTTAACTGTAAACCCAATATTTCCAGATGCGTTATTGGGGGCACCTTGTGCGTACCAATTTTTAAAGTTTGATAAACTACCTCCAATTGTACCAAAAGCACCAGTTCTCCACCCAGGTAGGGCGTCTATTTGAGCTTGTAACGCATTAGCTTCGGCTTGAGCCGCATCAGCTTCGGCTTGTTTTTCAGCTTTTTGAGCTTGTAATTCTTCTTTAGTTTGAGCGCTTATCGAAACCATTCCGATAAAAAAAACAGCTAGAACTAATATTCTTTTCATGATTTTTAATTTTTGTTAAAATTTATAGAGGCCA
>JBMTVT010000078.1:0-8984 GCA_049451635.1 Tamlana sp.
AATAAAAAGTAAAGTTGCTTCATGAATTGTTATTTTTTTCGTTCTAGAAGGGCCATATAAAACCCATCAAAACCAGATTTATGGGCGAGCACTTTTTTGTCTTCAACAAAGGTAAAATCTTTTCCCGAATCTGAGGTTAAGAATTCGTCAACTTGTTTTTGGTTTTCAGAAGGTAAAACGGAACAGGTAGCATACACTAATTTTCCACCTGCTTTCACCATTCTTGAATATTGTTGTAAAATATCTTGCTGCGTAATTTTTATTTTTTCAATAAAGTCTGGTTGTAATTTCCATTTGGCATCTGGATTTCTGCGTAAAACACCTAAACCAGAACAGGGAGCGTCTATCAAAACTCTATCGGCTTTATCATACAGTTTTTTAATCACTTTAGTAGAGTCAATAGCACGAGTTTCAATATTGTGCGCGCCATTGCGTTTGGCACGACGTTTTAGTTCGTTTAGCTTATTGCCATAGATATCCAAGGCAATAATTTGTCCTTTGTT
Organism: Tamlana sp.; assembly: GCA_049451635.1. GTDB lineage: Bacteria > Bacteroidota > Bacteroidia > Flavobacteriales > Flavobacteriaceae > JBMTVT01. The sequence continues at coordinate 504 of JBMTVT010000078.1, forward strand.
GTCCATTAATGAAGCGATATGGAGTGTTTTTCCGCCAGCGCCAGCACAAGCATCAACCACACGCATACCTGGTTTTACATCTAGAAAATCTGCAACCATTTGTGATGAAGCATCCTGAACTTCAAATAGGCCATTTTTAAAAGCTTCGGTTGCAAACACATTGGCTCGCTCTTTAAGTTTTAAGGCCAGTGGATATGCTTTTAAAAACTCGGTTTCTATTCCTAAATCAAAAAGTTCAGCTTGTAATTTTTCCTTGGTAGTTTTTAGGGTATTGACTCTTAATATAACATCGGCTTGTTCGTTTAATGCAGCGATTTCTTTTGTCCAAACGGTTTTACCTAATTCTTTTTCGCCCAATTCATCCAACCAATCTGGTATGGATTCCTTAAATTTTCTAATTTTAGACAATTCATCAAAACGACCTTTAATTTTGCGTGAAGGTGTGTTTTCAAAATATTTCCAATCGGGTAATTTAATACCTCTTAAAGTAGCCCAAATAGCAAACATGCGCCACAGATTATCACGATCAAAAGGTTCTTTAACTTCAGCAATTTCGGCATATAAACGTTTCCAACGCACAATATCATAAGTGGTTTCGGCAACAAAAGCCCTGTCTCGTGCCCCCCAACGTTTATCACGTTTTAATAATTGCTGAATCACCTTATCGGCATAGTTACCTTCATTAAAAATTAAGGTCAATCCATCTATAACGGCAAAACAAAGATTTCTGTGTAATCGCATATTCAGTAAATAAGGCGCAAAGTTACGTTTTAAATGTTTATTTGTTTAAACGTTTATTAGTTTATTAGTGTAGCTTTTTATTTTTATAGAAATTTAAAATTTATGAAACAGTTTATTATTGGTTTTGGTGTTTTGTTGTTTTTGTTTTCCTGTGGAAAAAAAGAAACATTTGTATCAAGAGATTTTAGTAAAGTAGAAATTGAAACGCTTTTACAGGATTCTTTATTGGATGTTAGGGCTTTGGAGATTAATGAAGGTTCTGTATTGATTGCTACTTCAAATGGTCAGACCAAAATTAAATATGAAAAATCAGATTCATTTCTTGAAATAGCTTTAATTGATTCGGTCAATAAACCAAATTTTAGATCATCAGTTTTATTAAATAACTCAGTATTGGCTTTAGCTATTACCTCTCCAGCATTGTTATACAAAAATGGAGAGATAGTCTACCAAGAAAGCCACCCTAATACCTTTTACGATTCTATGGATTTTTGGAACGATAAGGAAGGGATTGCTATTGGCGATTCTACCGATGGTTGTTTAAGCATTATTATTACCAGAGATGGCGGAGAAACATGGACAAAACTTACCTGTGATGAATTGCCTAAAGGAATAGAAAACGAAGGTGCTTTTGCTGCTAGTGATACAAATATTGCTATAGTGGGCGATAATACTTGGGTGGCGACTACTGCTGGTAGGGTTTATTATTCGCCAGACAAAGGAAACACTTGGGATGTTTTTGATACACCAATAATAAAAGAAAAAGATACCCAAGGTATTTATTCCATTGATTTTTATGATGAGATGAATGGTTTTGCTATAGGCGGTGATTATACCAAACCCGGTGATAATGCTGCCAATAAAATAAAAACTACCGATGGCGGCAAGACTTGGCAATTGGTTGCCCAAAACCAAAACCCGGGATATAGAAGTTGTGTACAATATATTCCAAACAGAAAAGGGAAAGAGCTCGTAGCTATTGGTTTTAAAGGAATTGATTATAGCAATGATGCTGGTAATACTTGGAAACATTTAAGCGATGAAGGGTTTTATACCATTCGGTTTTTAAACGACACTATTGCTTATGCTGCAGGAGCCAGACGGATTTCAAAATTAATTTTTAGAGAATAAAAAAAGAGAAGCCATTAGCTTCTCTTTTTAGTTAAGGCCTTTTGCCTTCTTGTTTCATTCTTTTAAACTGATCAAATAATTTTCGTTTAAAATCTTCCTCAGCTATTTTGAGTAAAATTATCTTTTTTGGTGGAATAACTTTTTTAAGGTTTTTATTCAAATTCACTTCTTCTTCGTAAAGTTTGTTTGTGGCTTTCTCTATTTGATTTACAAGTTCATCGGCTCTTTCATTGGTAAGCGTTTCGATATTTTCTTTAATTTCCCAACGAATTTTTCTAAGGTCCTCATGTTTGATTTTCGATGTTACATCTTCATAGGCGTTGTAAATGGGCCAAAATTTTTGAGCTTCTTCTTGTGTTAATTCCAAACGCTCTGTTATAAAAGAAACTTTAAGTGCTTTAACTTTATCTCGTTTACTTTGGGAAAAAGTATTTATAGAGATAAATAGTATGATTATAGGGATTAAAAACTTTTTCATCTGGTAATATTTATTTGTTTTTATAATGGTCATATGTAATGCCATTATGGTTTTTTATTTGTTCTTTTTTTTGTAAATGGTCATTTCTTTGTATTTGTTTTATTCAATAATATCCTCAATATCTAAATTATTAAGTAGATAATCTTCAACATTTTTGGTGTTAAAGCTATGAGTAACAAAATTTTCCTCTTTTAAATCTTCTTCAGAAAACAAAGCGGCAATTTCATAAGAGCTTATATCTTCTTGGATGATATAATTTTCTACAGTATCGTTATCCAATGTATTCCAGCTTGACTTTTTATTAAAAATTGAAAGATTAAAAAGTAGTAAAACCGCGGCGGCGGCACTTGAAAAATAAATCAAGTTTCTTTTGCCGAACAATGAGATGACTTTCGAAGTTTCTTTTTCTGAAACTTGTTCAAGAATAAAGTTGTCCAAAGTATTGAAATAACCTTTTGGAGTTTTGAAACCTGAATTATTTATCGAGGCCTTGAGTTTTATATCGCTTAAAATAGCTTCCTCAAGATTGTTAAAATAATCTTTTGGTGTTTTAAAACCGGTTTTGTTGATGTTATGCAATTTTTTTTCTTTCATCTTATAATTAAGACCTTTTTTTTAATTAAAGGTTTAATCTTTAGTTAAATACGTTTCAATTTTTTTTACTGCTAAATGGTATGATGCTTTTAATGCTCCTTCACTAGTTTTTAAAATTTCAGACATATCAGCGTATTTTATGTTTTGAAAATACTTCATATTAAACACCAATTGTTGCTTTTCAGGTAAAGTGGCAATAGCTTTTTGCAATTTTAGCTGAATGGCATCACCTTCAAAATAAACATCGGTAGTTAAACTGTTTATAGCAAATTGTTGTACCTCTTCACTAGTGATTTGAAATTGTTTTGCTCTGTTGTTAATAAAAGTTATAGACTCATTTGTAGCTATTCTGTACATCCACGAAAACAATTTACTATCACCTTTAAAATTGTGAATATTTTTATAAATCTTAATAAAAGTATTTTGAAGCACATCATCAGCATCATCATGAGACTTAACGATGTTACGTATATGCCAATATAGGCGCTCTTTGTAAAGCTTTAATAAGGCTTTAAAAGCTTCGTTTTTATGGGTTTCAGATTTTAACTGTTGTAGCAGTTGCGCTTCGTCTGTCACAAAAAATATTTAATTTTTAGACTATGAAATATACTAAAAGTTTAAAAGTAATTATTTCGCTTTTTATTTTGATTTTTTAATTTTTTGATTTACAGTATTTTAAATTAAATTTATTCGATAAAGTGTAAATAAAATACGATTAAATGCATTTTTTCTTGCATAATTTGTTTTATTGATGTAAGTTTGTATCCGAAACCTACTTATAATGTTAGTCGTCCCCAAGTCTAGCATAAACAAAAAGGATAGAACCCCCAAATCTCTATCCTTTTTTTATTTTAATAAACCGATGTACTTTGTGTAATTACACTTTAAAGTTTTAGAATATTTATTCAAAGCTTTGCATGTCTACAAGCTTTTTATAAACACCTTTTTTAGCAATTAGATCATTGTGTTTTCCTTGTTCAACAATTTCACCTTTATTCAATACTATAATCTCATCAGCATTTTGAATAGTTGACAATCTATGAGCAATAACAATAGAGGTACGGTTTTTCATCATATTTTCTAGGGCTTTTTGCACCAATCTTTCACTTTCCGTATCAAGAGCTGAGGTGGCTTCATCCAAAACCATAATTGGAGGGCTTTTCAAAACGGCACGGGCAATACTTAACCGTTGTTTTTGGCCTCCCGATAGCTTGTTTCCAGAATCACCAATATTTGTATCAATTCCTTCAGGTAAATCTTTGACAAATTCCCAAGCATTGGCGACTTTTAAAGCTTCAATAACGTCTTTGTCACTGGCATTATCGTTGCCTAATTTTAAGTTATTTTTAATACTATCATTAAACAAAATAGCATCTTGGGTTACTATTCCTAGCTGTTTTCTAAGAGAAGATATTTTTAAATCGCGTATATCCAAACCATCAATTAAAATGCACCCTTTATTAACATCATAAAATCGTGTAATAAGGTTGGCTATGGTAGATTTTCCGCTACCTGATTGCCCAACCAACGCCACAGTTTTTCCCTTTGGAATTGTAAGTGAAAAATCTTTTAAAACATACTCGTTTTCATATTTGAATAAAATGTTTTTGAATTCAATCTGAGCATCAAAACTATCTTTTGATAAAGCATTTTCTTTGTCCTTTAAAGGGTTTTCAGTATCGATAATTTCCTGTATGCGTTCTGCAGCTGCTCCACCTTTTTTAATGTTGTACAGTCCTCTTGAAATAGCTTTTGCAGGTGTTAATATGTTATACGATAAACCCATGTAAACAAGAAACGTACTACCATCTAAACTTGTATTTCCAGCTAAAACCAAATTTCCACCATACCATAAAATAACGGCAATCATACAAATACCTAAAAATTCACTTGCCGGTGACGCTAAGTTTTGACGATTTAAAAGTTTATTTGAAAAGTGGTAAAACCGAGAAGTGGAATCTTGAAATTTTTCATTGAATTTATCTTCAGCATTAAACCCCTTTATTATTCTCAAGCCTGTTAAAGTTTCTTCTAAAGTCGATAAAAATAGCCCTTGCTCTTTTTGAACACGATCTGATTTTCGTTTTAAACTTTTACCTATTCTAGAAATAATGACTCCCATTATTGGAATAAAGATGAATACGAACAACGTAAGCTGTGTACTTATAATGAGCATTGCCACAATTGTGAAAATGATAGTTAATGGCTCTCTTATAATTAGCTCTAAAACTGATAAAAAGGAGTATTGCAAATCTAAAACATCACTTGTAACCCTTGAAAGAATGTCTCCTTTACGTTGTTCTGAAAAGTATGAAAGCGGCAAGTCTACGGTTTTATTATAAACTTTATTTCTTAAATCTCTAATGACGCCATTACGTAAGAACACTAAAAAATAGTTGGCCAAATACCCAAAAATATTTTTAAGTAAAAACATGATTATAATTAAGCCTACAACAAATACTAAGGCTTTAGATTTATCGCCACCTGTAAATAGGTTCATTTCATATGTTAAATAATTTTCGGCATAATGACCTATTTCAAGTAGGCCTTTATAAACAGGTTTTGAGGTTGGTATTACTTTGTTTTTTTCAAAAATAACATCAAGCATAGGCTTTAATGCTATAAATGAAAGTGTGCCAAATAAAGCAAAAAACACATTAGAAATAATGTGTCCTATGGCATATTTTTTATAAGGTTTTGCATACCTTAATATGTTGTAAAAATGATTCATTAAATAAGATTCATATCTTTTAAAATAGTAGAGGCTTTTTCATCTAATTGTGATTCAACAGTTTTAAAATCGTCAATAGTGTTTATTGTTGTATTAACGCTTACATAAAATTTTATTTTTGGCTCCGTTCCGCTGGGTCTTAAAGCCACTTGACTGCCATCTTCCAAATAATAAATTATCACATTTGATTTTGGAATATTGATGGTGGTTTCATTACCTGTTATTAAATTTTTCGAAATCGATAAATCGTAATCCTCAATTTTAACCACTTTAGAACCGTTTACTATTTTTAGTGGATTTTCACGAGCATCAGTCATCATTTGTTTGATTTCTCGTGCCCCTTCAATGCCCTTTTTTGTTAGCGACACTAATTTTTCTTTATAGCATCCGTGTTCAACATAGAGTTTTAAAAGTTCTTCATAAAATGAACTTCCGTTTGATTTTGAAATAGCTGCAATTTCGCAAGCTAAAAGAGTAGAGGTAACCGCATCTTTATCGCGTACAAAATCGCCCACCATATAACCGAAACTTTCCTCGCCGCCACCAATAAAATCCAATTCTGGAAAATCATGAATTAATTTAGCAATCCATTTAAAACCCGTTAAAACGATTTTACTATCAACACTATAAGCATTGGCTAACTTTGTTAGCATGGGAGTTGAAACTATAGTTGAGGCAATAAATTCCTTGCCTTTTATTTTTCCTTCGGCTTTCCATTGTTTTAATAGGAAATCGGTCATCATCAACATGGTTTGATTGCCATTGAGCAATTGTAATTCATTTTCTGAATTACGGACCGCAACACCCAATCTGTCACAATCTGGGTCTGTACCAATAACAATATCAGCATTTACTTTATCTGCTAATTCTAGAGCCATTTTTAATGCCGCTGGTTCTTCGGGGTTTGGCGATACAACGGTTGGGAAATCGCCATTTGGTACTTCTTGTTCTTTTACAATATGCACGTTTTTATAACCAGCACGTTTCAACGTTTCTGGAACTGCCGTAATCGATGTTCCGTGTAGTGATGTGAAAACTATAGTTAAATTATCTTTAGCATTTTGTGTGGCACCAACACTGCCGTTTTTTACGGATGCATTGATAAATACATCATCTACATCTTTCCCTATATAATGAATTAAACTTGGGTTAGGTTCGAACTTAATATTTGAATAATCAACTTGATTGATCACTTTAATAACGGCATCATCATGCGGTGGCACTAATTGTCCACCATCTTGCCAATACACTTTATAACCATTGTATTCTGGTGGGTTGTGAGAGGCGGTAAGTACAATTCCACAATGGCAGTTTAAATGCCTTACAGCGAATGACAGCTCAGGAGTAGGGCGTAAATCTTCAAATAGATAAACCTCAATACCATTAGCTGAAAACACATCGGCAACTACTTTTGCTAAGGTTTTACTATTATGCCTACAATCGTAGGCAATAACGGCTCTTGGAGTTTCATTGGGAAATTGTTTGTGTAGATAATTACTTAAACCTTGTGTGCTTTTTCCAAGTGTATATTTATTGATACGGTTGGTGCCAATACCCATTATGCCTCGCATACCACCAGTTCCAAATTCCAAATCTTTATAAAAACTTTCTTGGATATCTTTCGGGTTGTTAGCAATACTCTCCTTTATGGTCGTTTGTGTATCGATGTCAAAAGTTGGCGTTAACCATGAGTTGATGCGCTCTAAAATTTTGGGTTCTATGTATATCATAATTTTTTTATTGAGTAAAATGCAAATTTAAATAACTGAATGCGACTATTTCTCTTAATGCAATTCAAAGTCGTCTAAATTTTAATCAATTTATCAAAATTTAATTCATCTTTAATTAAATAACGCTTTTTGTCTTGCTTATTTCTTAAAACAATTTCACCTAAAAAACCAGCAACAAAAAACTGTGTTCCAATAATCATGGTTGATAGTGCTATATAGAATTGGGGGCGTTGGGTAATTAGTCTTCCCGATGGATTTAAAAGCAACTTATCAATACCCAAATATAATGAAAAACCAAATCCAATGGCAAGCATAATGACACCTAAAGCACCAAATAAATGCATGGGGCGTTTGCCAAAGCGTGATAAAAACCAAATGGTTATTAAATCAAGGAATCCGTGTATAAAACGGTTCATACCAAATTTGGTTTCACCATATTTTCTAGCTTGATGTTGTACTATTTTCTCGCCAATTTTTGTAAACCCAGCATTTTTTGAAAGTACTGGGATATAGCGATGCATTTCGCCATTTACATCAATATTTTTAATGACATCAATATGATAAGCTTTAAGACCGCAGTTAAAATCGTGAAGCTTGACACCTGAGGTTTTTCGAGCGGCCCAATTAAATAATTTTGATGGCAAATTTTTCGCCAAAACCGAGTCGTAACGCTTTTTTTTCCAACCTGAAACCAAATCGAAACCATCATTTTTAATCATGTTGTATAACTCAGGTATTTCATTTGGATTGTCTTGTAAATCGGCATCCATGGTTATTACCACTTCGCCTTGAGCTTTTTCAAATCCAGCGTGTAATGCTTGGGATTTTCCAAAGTTTTTTAAAAAACGAATACCTTTTACATTACAGTCTTTTTTAGAGAGATTGTTGATGGTTTTCCAAGAATCATCGGTACTGCCATCATCAATAAAAACGATTTCGTATGAAAAATGATTGGATTGCATAACTTTTGCAATCCAATCATGAAGTTCTGTTAAAGAGTCTTGTTCGTTAAGTAGTGGTATGACTACTGATATGTTCATTTAAATATTTTCAAAATTTAATAATTTCAAAAATAC
>JBMTVT010000079.1:0-8845 GCA_049451635.1 Tamlana sp.
GCTGCTTTTCATTTTAGCTTGGTGTTTTATGATTGCTGATTTTTTGAAGAGTTCTCCTAAAAAGCATAATTAATTTAAGAATACCTTAAATAATTGTCTTAATTTTGCTTAATAAATGTTTTTTTTCAATTAAATGGATATGTTTAATCAATTTACGAAAACCATTTCGTTAGAGCGATATGGTATAAAAAATGCCAAAATAAATTACCAATTATCTCCAGAAGAACTACACCATATTACAATTAAACATGGGCAAGGAGTTGAAGCTTCATCAGGAGCTTTGGCAGTTAATACGGGAGAATTTACAGGACGTTCTCCAAAAGATAGATTTATTGTAAAAGATAACATTACAAAAGATAAAGTTTGGTGGGGAAGCATCAACATTCCTTTTGATGCTGATGCGTTTGATAAATTATACAACAAGGTTGTTTCCTACCTATCAAACAAAGAAGTTTATGTAAGAGACTGTTATGCTTGTGCTGACGAACATTATAAGTTGAATATTCGGGTAATCAATGAATATCCATGGAGCAATATGTTCGCCTATAATATGTTTTTACGTCCAACTGATAAAGAACTGAAAAATTTTTCCCCGAAATGGACCGTTGTTAACGCACCAGGTTTTAAGGCAAACCCAAAGGAAGATGGAACAAGACAACATAATTTTGCTATTTTAAATTTCACCAAAAAAATAGCTTTAATAGGAGGTACCGGTTATACAGGAGAAATTAAAAAGGGTATTTTTTCGGCATTGAACTTTATATTGCCAGTATTTAAAAATACGTTACCAATGCACTGTAGTGCGAATGTTGGTAAAGATGGGGATACAGCTATATTTTTTGGATTATCTGGAACCGGAAAGACGACCTTATCAACCGATCCTAATAGAAGTTTAATTGGTGATGACGAACATGGTTGGACTAACGAGAATACAGTTTTTAATTTTGAAGGAGGTTGTTATGCCAAAGTTATTAATCTAACAAGGGAACACGAACCTGAAATCTATGATGCCATTAAAAAAGGTGCTATTCTCGAGAATGTTATTTTAGATAAAGATGGGCGTGTAGATTTTGCAAATACGTCCATTACACAAAACACTAGGGTTAGTTACCCCATTGATCATATTGAAAATATACAAGTGCCATCAATAGGTAAAAACCCAAAAAATATTTTCTTTTTAACAGCTGATGCTTTTGGGGTTTTACCGCCAATTTCTAAGTTAACGCCAAGTCAAGCGGCTTACCATTTTATTTCAGGATACACTGCTAAAGTTGCAGGAACCGAATCTGGTGTTGTAGAGCCTACGCCCTCGTTTTCTGCATGCTTTGGAGCTCCTTTTATGCCATTGCATCCATCAAGATATGCTGAAATGTTAAGCAAAAAAATGATAGATGCGGGCGTTAATGTTTGGTTGGTTAACACAGGCTGGACAGGAGGCCCTTACGGTATTGGTAAGCGCATGGAACTAAAGTATACGCGTGCTATGATTAATGCCGTTTTAAATGGTGGTTTAGGATTGTATAATTATGATGATTATCATATCCACTCCGTTTTTGGAGTAGCACAACCCAGAACTTGCCCAGGTGTGCCAACAAGTGTATTGAGCCCAAGGGCTACATGGAACGATGATGAAGCATATTATACTACAGCATTTAAATTAACCAATGCCTTTAGGGAAAACTTTAAAAAATTTGAGGCCCATTGTAGTGAAGAAATTCGTCGTGGAGGACCGCAGCGATATGCATTTTAACAACAAAAAAAGGGGTGATTTTTTAATCACCCCTTTTTATAGTTTATAAAATTAATTATTTTCCTTTATTCACTTTTTCAATATACTTCTCCAAAGCCATAGTCATAGACGGTGTTTCGGGTGTTGGTGCCGCAATATCTACACGCAAGCCTTTTTCTTCAACAGCTTTAATAGTGGTGTTCCCAAAAACAGCAATACGCGTATTGTTTTGCTTAAAGTCTGGGAAGTTTTGAAATAACGATTCGATACCAGATGGACTAAAAAATACCAATACATCATAATATACATTGGCTAAATCTGATAAATCGCTAACTACAGTTTTGTAAAACGTAGCTTGTTTCCAGTTAACGCCTAAAGCGTTTAAAGTTTCAGGGACTTCGTCTTTTACTTTATCGGTATTTGGCAATAAAAACTTTTCGTCCTTGTATTTTTTAATTAATGGAGATAGCTCAGCAAAAGTGCGTTTACCAACATAAATTTTACGTTTCCTGTACACAACATACTTTTGAAGATAATAAGCCACAGCCTCAGACTGACAAAAATATTTCATGGTGTCTGGCACTTTAAAGCGCATTTCTTCAGCAACTCTAAAAAAGTGGTCAACGGCATTTCTACTTGTTAAAATAATGGCAGTGTAGTTATTTAAATCAACTTTTTGTTGTCTAATATCTTTAGCCGAAACACCTTCTACATGAATAAAAGGTCTAAAATCTATTTTAACTTTCTGCTTTTCTTGTAAATCGAAATAAGGAGAGGTTTCTATTTTAGGTTCTGGTTGAGAGACTAAAATGGTTTTGACTTTCATAAGTGCAAATAGTTGTTATTTAATAAAAAACACCTTAAACAAAATAATATAGGGTGCGATTTCAAGAGCGCAAAGATACAAAATAAAATAAAACAAGTTATTTTTTATTAAACTTTGATGTGTTTTAAATGAGCTAATAATGCCTATTATATTTACAATTAATAATAAAATGATTATTACGTAAAATAGGGTTAATGTAGGTTCTAGTGTGTACAGAAGTAACGCGTTTATGGGCAATAAAAAAATACCCAAATAATTCTTGTAAGTTATTTTTTGAAAAAGGTACTGGTCAATTAAAGCATCTATTTCAAAAAGGCTGGCAATAAGGCGTTCAACAAGTACTTTTATTAAAATTAGCGCAGCTATGCCTATGGCTAGTTTAAATAATAAATTTACAGAAACAAAAGCTGTTTCTGTAAAATGCTGGTATATTATAAAATAAAATACAGAAAGGGATAAAATTAAATTGGTAAATAATAAACCATCAAATTTGTCCAAAAACTTCTGATCCCTTGCATAAATTTTAAGGTATTTATTGTTTCCTAGAACCAATATAAAATCGTCAAAGCGTTTTGGGGCCATTAGTTTAGCCATAGCAACTATTACTATACCAATAACCAATAAAACAGTAAACAACTCGTTTGAAACAATGTTACGAAGCATGCCTTAAAATTATTATAAATTTTAAAACTTAGGTGTATTATTAAGGAATATTTAAAAAAAATAAACGCTTAATAATGTACATTTGCCAAAACTAATTTAGGTTTTAGTTAGTATATGACAGATACTGTTGTAATTATTCCAACATACAATGAAATAGAGAATATTGAATCTATCATTCATGCGGTTTTCTCGCAATCTAATGCTATTCATGTGCTTGTTGTTGATGATAATTCTCCTGATTTAACAAGTTTGAAAGTAAAAGAGCTTCAAAAAGATTTTCCAGATAGGTTATTTTTAGAAATGCGTAAAGAAAAATCTGGTTTGGGTACAGCTTACATTCATGGTTTTAAATGGTGTTTGAAAAAGAGTTATAAGTATATTTTTGAAATGGATGCCGATTTTTCGCATGATCCCAATGATATTCAAAAATTATATAACGCTTGCCACGACAAAGGGGCCGATGTAGCTATAGGCTCGCGGTATGTAAAAGGTGTTAATGTAGTTAATTGGCCTATGGGCAGGGTACTCTTGTCTTATTTGGCATCAAAATATGTGCGATTAATTACAGGCATGAAAATTCATGATACCACAGCAGGTTATGTATGTTATAAAAGAGAGGTGCTCGAAGCAATAAATTTGAATACCATTAAATTCATAGGGTATGCATTTCAAATAGAAATGAAGTTTAAAGCGTATTTAAAGCACTTTAAAATAGTTGAAATTCCTGTTATTTTTACTGATAGAACAAGAGGTGTATCAAAATTAAGTTCTGGAATTATTTCCGAAGCCATTTTTGGTGTTATCTCTATGAAACTTAAAAGCCTATTTAAAAAATAATATTTATGAGCTTAAAAATCACACTTATTAAAAATGCTAAAATAGTTAATGAAGGGACTATTTTTAGTGGCGATATATTGATTGAGGGCAAGTACATAAAACAAATAAGTGATTCAATAAGCCCAAAATCTTCCGATGTGCATGTTTTTGATGCTGAGGGCAAATACATATTTCCTGGTGTTATAGATGATCAAGTTCATTTTAGAGAACCAGGTTTAACCCATAAAGCCAATATAGAAACTGAGAGTAGAGCCGCCATTGCCGGAGGTATTACCTCATTTATTGAAATGCCCAATACAAATCCCCAAACAACTACGATTGAAAAATTAGAAGAAAAATTTGACATAGCTGCAAAAACGTCATTTGCAAACTATTCTTTTATGTTTGGGGGGACCAATGATAATTTGGAAGAAATTTTAAAATTGGATGTTAATCAAGTAGCAGGCTTAAAATTGTTTTTGGGCTCTTCAACAGGAAATATGTTGGTTGATAACCCAATGGTTTTGGAAAAAATCTTCAAAAGTACCAATATGCTTATTTCAGTACATTGTGAAGATGAGGGTACCATAAAAAAGAATTTTAATGCTCATTTTGAAAAATACGGTGATGATATTCCTATTAAATGCCACCCAATTATAAGAAGTGAAGAAGCTTGTTATTTGTCGTCTTCTACAGCTATTGAGTTGGCAAAAAAAACAGGTGCAAGATTGCATGTTTTTCATTTGTCTACAGGAAAGGAAACACACTTATTTACCAATAAAATTCCCTTAAAGGATAAAAAAATAACCGCTGAAGTTTGTATTCACCACCTTTGGTTTAGCGATGAAGATTATGATAAAAAGGGCTCGCTTATAAAATGGAACCCTGCTGTAAAAACCAAAAAAGATAGGGATGAGTTATGGAAAGCTTTGTTGGATGATAGAATAGATGTAATCGCTACAGACCATGCACCGCATACGATTGATGAAAAGAAAAACGTTTACACTAGTGCGCCTTCTGGAGGGCCTTTAGTGCAACATGCATTGCCAGCTATGTTGGAAATGTATCATAAAGAAAAGATATCATTGGAGCAAATAGCTGAGAAAATGTGTCATAATCCAGCCATATTATTCCAAATTGAAAGACGTGGGTATATTAAGGAAGGGTATTTTGCCGATTTGGTTTTGGTAGATTTAAACAATCCGTGGACTGTAACTAAAGATAATATTTTGTATAAATGTGGATGGTCGCCTTTTGAAGGTACTACCTTTAAATCTAGAATTACACATACCTTTTTAAACGGTATTTTAGTATATCAAAATTCAAAGTTCAGTAAAATTAAAGCCGCTGAACGATTAACTTTTAATAGATGATTTTAAAACATTTCATATACTTTTTAAGCATCGTTTTATTGATTACAGCTTGTAATAGAATTAAAGGGCCCGATAAGCCAAAAAATTTAATCTCTAAAGAAAAAATGGTGGACATTTTAATTGATACAAGATTGATTGCCTCGGCAAGTTCTGTAAATAAAAGAATAATGATGGATAATGGTGTTGATATTAAAGCATATGTTTTTAAAAAGTATAATATCGACAGCTTACAGTTTGCCTTAAGCAATGAATATTATGCCTTTCGAGTAAAAGATTACAAAGAAATTTACGATAAAGTTGAAGATAGTTTGGAGGAGCTTAAAACTAAATTTAAAGAGTTGGAAGCCAACGAATGGAAAGAAAAAACAAAACGTGAAGAAGATTCCATAAAAGCTTTATCCAAAAAGAAAGATACTATTAGAGACCTAAAGATAGTTGATTCTTTAAAGTTAAAATTATTAGATTCTCTGGATAAAAATAGGTTAAGAGAAAAAATTATAGAAAATGGCACGCTTATAGCCCCTGTTTTAGATACTGTTGCCCAACCAAATTAATGGTTTTATCAATAGCTATAAATTGATGGTTTAAGGTGTTTTTTAATTTATCACTATTGTAATATGTTTCAGAGGTTAAAGACTGCGCCAAATGTTTCGTTAATTGGCGTCTTTTGCCAGTTAATTTATGTGTTAACCAATCTAACCGCCAACCTAAATCCAATAACCAACCTGTTGCCATTTTTTTAGGAGGCTTGGCACTTACAGATTTAGCAAGCGCTTGTAAAAAATCTTCATAAGTCCAGTTTTCAGCAACAACTACAAAACGCTCATTAACTATATCACTACCCATTAATTTTATCATTACTGTTGTAACATCATCAACATTAACAATGCCTAAGGTGCCAGAAGTAAAATGTTTAAAACCCTTTTTTGCTTTTTTAAATAAACTGCCTGTACCATATCTCCAAATACCTGGGCCCAAAATAACCCCAGGATTCACAATTACAGCATTTAGACCTTCTTGAGTTGCCCGCCAAACTTCCATTTCTGCCCCATACTTTGTTATGGCATACACATTATTGTCTGCTTCAGGGTTCCAATTGGTATCCTCATCAATAGATTTATTGTTTAGGGGTTTGCCCAAAGTGGCAATGGAGCTCACATAGCACAATTTTTCAACAGCACTTGCAATACATAAATTTACAATGTTTGCAGTTCCTTCAATATTTGTTCGCCGTAAAAGTTGGTATTTGTCAGGTTCAAACGAAACAAAAGCGGCACAATGATAAACCTGTGTAACGCCTTTAAAAGCCTCGTTTAAAGCGGGGATATCTAAAACATCTGCTTTTATCCAATCAATGTTATTAAAAAGACGCTCGTAATTTTCAATATAACAAGAAAATATACGTTTTACATTGTCAAGCTTGTGCTCGTTCCTGTAAATAGCTTTAATTTTTTTATTGCCACTAGCAAGCCTATAGAGTAAATGTGCGCCAACTAAGCCTGTGCCTCCCGTTACTAAAATCATACAACTAAAATAAAGAATTATTCATAATACAATTGTAATTATACATGTATTTTTATATTTGCCTAAGTTTTGTAAAATAGAATGAAAATGATAAAGAATTTTGTTGAAGAATTGACTTGGAGAGGCATGATACATACGGTTATGCCTGGAGCTGAAGAACATTTAATGGAAGGCATGAAAAGTGCTTATGTAGGTTTTGATCCAACGGCAGATTCTTTACATATTGGCAATTTAGTGCCTATTATGTTGCTGGCACATTATCAGCGTTGTGGGCATAGGCCAGTGGCATTGGTAGGTGGAGCAACAGGCATGATTGGAGACCCATCAGGTAAATCCAGCGAACGTAATTTGTTGGATGAAAAAACTTTACGTCATAATCAAGAGGCCATAAAAAATCAATTATCTCATTTTTTAGATTTTGAAAGCAATGCTGAAAATGCCGCTATTTTGGTGAATAATTACGATTGGATGAAAAACTTTTCATTCCTAGAATTTATTCGCGATGTAGGTAAGCATATCACCGTTAATTATATGATGGCGAAAGATTCAGTAAAAAACAGAATTTCATCAGATTCTTCTGAAGGGATGAGTTTTACGGAGTTTACCTATCAATTGGTACAAGGTTATGATTTTCTTCATTTGTATAAAGAAAAAGATTGCACCATTCAAATGGGAGGCAGTGACCAGTGGGGAAATATAACCACAGGAACCGAATTGATTAGAAGAATTGGCAGTGGTAAAGGTTATGCTATTACCTGCCCTTTAATTACAAAATCTGATGGTTCTAAGTTTGGAAAATCTGAAGGCGGTAATGTATGGTTGGATGCCAACAGAACATCACCTTATAAATTTTACCAATATTGGTTAAATAGTAGTGATGAAGATGCCGAAAAATATATTAAGATTTTTACTTTTTTAACAGAAGAAGCAATCAATGCTTTGATTAAAGAGCATCATGAAGCACCCCATTTACGTGTGTTGCAAAAGCGTTTAGCCGAAGAAATAACAACGATGGTTCATTCTAAAGACGATTTAGAAAATGCTATAAAAGCCAGTAATATACTTTTTGGAAATTCTACTAGCAACGATTTAAAACAACTTAATGAACAAACTTTTTTGGATGTTTTTGATGGTGTGCCACAAACTCAAATAGATAAATCTGACATAGACAATGGTTTGGATGTTATTGCAGCTCTGGCTGAAAAAGGGGGCTTTTTAAAATCGAATGGTGAAGCAAGAAGAGCGTTAAAAGAAAACTCTATTTCGGTTAACAAAGAAAAAGTTAATGAAGACTATGAAATTACTTCAAAAGACTTGATCAACAATAAATTTGTGCTCCTACAACGAGGAAAAAAGAATTACTTCGTGCTACAAGTTGTTTAAAATAGAAAAGCCCCGATTTTAATCGGGGCTTTTCATTAAACTAACCAATTTGCTAAAAATTAATTTTTCTTTTTCATAGTTAAATTGTTAGTCGGGTTTCAATTTTAAAACTTACACAGTTTTTCCAATTTTTTATAAAACCATTAAATTGCATCCACGAATATCGGAGTTGTCAAAACGCCCTATAACTTCAAATGAACCACTCTTATTTACACGACCTAAATCTTGAGTAGCAATAAAAGCACAAGAGTTTACATTAGCCAAATCAATTACATTAATACCGCCAGCTTCACCAGTTTGTTGAATAGTAAGGGCATCTTCTGTATCACGGGTTAGAATTTTCATCCATGGTGGACAATTAAAAACACCATTTCCTTGGGAATACGCTTGACTTAAAAGTTCGGTCATACCATATTCGCTGTGTATGCTATTAACCCCAAAACCTGCTTTTAGTTTGTTATGAAGTTCGGTTCTAATCAATTCTTTTCTGCGTCCTTTCATGCCGCCAGTTTCCATAACAATGGTATTTTT
>JBMTVT010000080.1:0-8374 GCA_049451635.1 Tamlana sp.
GTGGAGCCGGAGGGAATCGAACCCTCGTCCAAACAAGTAACCAAAGGGCTTTCTACACGTTTATTCTTTAATTGTTTTTTTGATTATAAGCTGGTTAAAGACAACCTACTTATAACTTAGCTTCTTTAGTTTTAAAAGTAAATCAAAGCATTTTACTTTCTATATTGACATTTACGATGCCTCAAAAAGGAACGCCGTCAATCAAGGCTTTCCGGAGACATAAAGCTTGTACACCTTGTGTACCTAGGCTAATCTTACTAAAATTCAGATTAAGCAGCTAAAGCGTAGTTATTCTCGCCGTTTAAAGTTTGGTCTAGCCTTTTACGTGTCTCAAAACCATTACACGACGTGCTTACCATTCAATTAATCTCGCTGTCAAAACCAGTCGACCCCATTAATTAATAGTATTTGGGCGTTACCCTTTCGAGTCAGGCTTTCGGCTATATCTTTTGCAAAAGCAAAAGGATACCGCCTCAAATGCCTTTGGCATTCACGATTTCAAACTTATAAAATTCAAAATCCATGAGTAATCCTTAACGCGGGCAGCAAAGGTATCAAAAAAGTTTGTATACCCTTCCAAATACAACTATTTTAGGGCAAAATTTATACCAAATCACTTGCTGTCAGTAAATATTCAAAAATGAAAATCAAATTCGCCATTATAAAAGAACGCAAAAGCCCACCAGACCGTCGTGTGGTATTTTCTCCTTCAAAATTAAAAGAAGCCAAGGATAAATTTCCAGATGCCATATTTAAAGTAGAATCATCAGATATTCGTGTGTTTCCAGACCGAGAATATATGGAATTAGGATTTGAAGTTTCAGGTAATGTTTCAGATTGCGATGTTATGATAGGCGTCAAAGAAGTTCCTGTTGAGGCATTAATTCCCAATAAAAAATATTTTTTCTTCTCACATACCATAAAAAAGCAACCTTACAATAGAAAACTACTTCAAGCTATTTTAGAAAAAAATATTGAGCTTTACGACCACGAAACCATAATAAGTAAGGAGGGTTATCGCTTAATTGGTTTTGGGCGTTATGCAGGTATAGTAGGAGCTTATAACGGTTTTAGGGCTTGGGGATTAAAATACAACTCATGGACTTTACCAAAAGCAGGAACACTTGCAAATCAAGATGCTTTAATTAACGAGTTAAATAAATTACAAGTACCAAACATAAAGATATTGCTAACAGGTAGTGGGAAAGTAGCTAACGGAGCAAAGGAAATATTGGATGCCATGGCTATAAAACAAGTTTCTGTGGCAGATTATTTAAACAACTCCTTTTATAAACCTGTATATTGTAAAACTGATGTTTTAGATTATAATAAACGAAAAGACGGACGTGTCATTGATAATCATGATTTTTTCAATAACCCACAAGATTACGAGTCTAATTTTATGCGATTTGCCAAAGTAACCAATTATTATATTGCTGGTCATTTTTATGGTGACGGTGCGCCCTATTTATATACTAGGGAAGATATAAAATCCCCTGATTTTAATATAAAGGTGGTTGCCGATGTAAGCTGCGATATTGATGGTCCAGTGGCCACTACAATTCGTGCCTCAACTATTGCAGACCCTATTTATGGTTATGATCCACAATCGGAATCTGAAATAGATTTCAAAAATGAAAAGGCTATTGTGGTTATGGCAGTTGATAATTTGCCATGCGAACTTCCGCAAGATGCTAGCGAAGGTTTTGGAGAGCAGTTTTTACAACATGTTATTCCAGCTTTTTTTAACGGCGATAAAGATGGTATTTTGCAACGCTCCAAAATCACCGAAAACGGAAACTTGACAGAGCGTTTTAGTTATTTGCAAAATTATGTGGATGGTTTGGAGTGAACCTTAAATTTTTATATAAGCGAAATGAATCTTGCAGAAACTTACATATCAAAACAAATAGAACCATATAGAACTATATTATTGCAACTACAAAGTGTTATTGAAGCTATTGTTCCAAATGCTCAGTTGTATGTATATGGAAAATACCGTTTTATTATTGTAATGGCGTTCCTTTATGTTTTTTAAATCAATCTAAAAATTATCTAGATTTAGCCTTTTGGCATTTTGAGGCTATGGAAAATTATACAGAATATTTTATTGATGATAATAGAAAATCCATACGATCGTTACGTTATAAAGCGGTTGATGATATAAATGATGATGTTTTTTTATATTTTAAAAAAACAACTTCAAATTAATACCAATTCGTTTAAATTAATTAGAAAGAAATAATTTACATATTATTGGTTGTGAGAACCATCACAATAAGGTGGGTTTTTGGTTTCTTTACAAGTACACAAATAGGCGGTTTTGTCTTCCTCAACAGAAAAAGCTAATGATGGAGTTGCTTTAGCTGCTCTGTGAGATCCATTACAAAATGGTTGATCTTCGCTATGGCCACAAGTGCACCATGCATATTTTTTATTTGCTTCTAATTCACATTTAATAGGTGTATCTCCACCACGCGTATTATTTTCCATAGGGTAATTATTTTTTACTAATATACACTTTATAAACTATTGATGGTTTTTTTTATGGCTACTAAGTTGGTGAGTAATTTTTCTAAATCATCTAAATGTAGCATGTTGGCACCATCACTTTTTGCATTGGCAGGATCAAAATGGGTTTCAATAAACAAACCATCAACGTTATTAACCACACCAGCTCTGGCAATGGTTTCAATCATGTCTGGTCTGCCACCAGTAACTCCCGCAGATTGATTAGGTTGTTGTAAAGAATGGGTAACATCTAAAACGGTTGGAGCAAACTTTCGCATGGTTGGGATGCCTCTAAAATCTACAATCATATCTTGATAACCAAACATGGTGCCTCTATCGGTTATCCAAGCTTTTTCATTACCAGCATCTTTAACTTTTTGTACTGCATGTTTCATAGACTCTGGACTCATAAATTGTCCTTTTTTCAAATTAACCACCTTTCCTGTTTCGGCAGCAGCAATTACCAAATCGGTTTGACGTACTAAAAAAGCTGGAATTTGTAAAACATCTACATATTCTGCAGCCATGGAAGCATCAGAAATTTCATGAATATCGGTAACGGTTGGTATATCAAAAGTATCAGAAACTTTTCTGAGTATTTTTAAAGCTTTTTCATCTCCAATTCCTGTAAAACTGTCAATTCTACTTCGGTTTGCCTTTTTAAAACTTCCTTTAAAAACATAAGGAATTTGAAGCTTGCTGGTTATAGAAACTACTTTTTCTGCTATACGCAATGCCATATCTTCACCTTCAATGGCACATGGGCCACAAAGCAAAAAAAAGTTATTGGAATTGGTGTGTTTTAATTTAGGGACGTCGTTGAGGTTCATGTGGATAAATGTGAAAAATTTTAAAACAAATATACAATTTGAAATATTAACTATTATAACTTTTAAATGGTTAATTAAATAGATGTATTAGCGATAGTAACGGCATCCTTTTTTATTTTTAATGAATTAAAAATGAAAAAGATAGAGTGCATAGCGCGGCTTTTTTTGAGTCAGCAAAAAAAGAATACCAAAAAAATTGAATTCTATTATTTATCCGTTATTTATAACTACCTTTGCACGCTTAAAATAAGGCGCTATTATGGCTAACATTAAAAACATTGCAATTATTGCACACGTAGACCACGGCAAAACAACGTTGGTTGATAAAATTATGTATCACTGTCAGTTGTTTCGTGAAAACGAAAATACAGGTGATTTAATACTTGATAATAACGATTTGGAGCGTGAAAGAGGTATTACGATTACCTCAAAAAACGTTTCTGTAATTTATAAAGATACTAAAATTAATATTATTGATACCCCAGGTCACGCCGATTTTGGTGGTGAAGTAGAGCGTGTTTTAAATATGGCAGATGGTGTACTTTTATTAGTTGATGCCTTTGAAGGACCAATGCCACAAACACGTTTTGTATTGCAAAAAGCTATTGATTTAGGACTTAAACCATGTGTTGTAATTAATAAAGTTGATAAAGAAAACTGTACTCCGGAAGAAGTACATGAAAAGGTTTTTGATTTAATGTTTGAATTAGGTGCTGAAGAATGGCAACTAGACTTTCCTACGGTTTACGGTAGTGCGAAGAATAATTGGATGAGTGATGATTGGAAAAACCAAACTGAAAATATAGAACCATTACTGGATATGGTAATCGAGCATATTCCATCTCCAAAAATAGAGCAGGGCACTACACAAATGCTAATTACCTCTTTAGATTTTTCATCGTTTACTGGTAGAATTGCCATTGGGCGTTTAACAAGAGGAGAGCTTAAAATAGGGCAAAACATTTCATTAGTAAAAAGAAATGGAAGCATCGTAAAATCAAAAATTAAAGAACTGCATATTTTTGAAGGATTAGGGCGAAAAAAGGTAGATGAGGTTCAAGCGGGTGATATTTGTGCCATTGTTGGTTTAGAAGGCTTTGAAATTGGCGACACCGTTGCCGATTGGGAACATCCTGAGGGTTTAAAAACCATCGCTATTGATGAGCCAACCATGAGTATGTTGTTTACCATAAACGATTCGCCTTTCTTTGGTAAAGATGGGAAATTTGTAACTTCAAGACATATAAAAGAACGACTAACCAAAGAGTTGGAAAAGAACTTGGCGTTAAGAGTAGAGGAAACCGGAAGTGCAGATAAATTTATGGTATTTGGTCGTGGTGTTCTGCATTTATCAGTTTTGATAGAAACTATGCGTCGTGAGGGGTATGAGCTACAAATTGGACAACCTCAGGTAATTATTAAAGAAATTGATGGTATTAAATGTGAACCAGTTGAAGAAATGACAATTGATTTACCAGAAACCGTATCTGGTAAAGCCATAGAAATGGTGACATTGAGAAAAGGGGAAATGTTGAGCATGGAAGCCAAAGGTGAACGTATGGTGTGCCAATTTATTATTCCCTCAAGAGGCATCATCGGACTTAGAAATCAACTACTAACTGCTACAGCAGGTGAAGCTATTATGGCCCACCGCTTTAAGGAATACCAACCGTTGAAAGGTGGTATTCCAGAGCGTCAAAATGGTTCGTTAGTTTCTATGGAAAAAGGTCAAGCCATACCCTATTCTATCGACAAATTACAAGAGCGCGGAAAGTTTTTTATTGATCCAGGAGAAGATATTTACGAAGGCCAAGTTATTGGTGAAAACTCTCGTGGAGATGATATGACAGTAAATGTAACCAAAACTAAAAAACTAAGTAACGTAAGAAGTTCTGGTGCTGATGATAAGGCTAAAATTGTACCTGCCATTAAATTTTCGTTGGAGGAAGCCTTAGAATATATTCAAAAGGATGAGTATGTAGAAGTGACCCCAAACCATATAAGACTAAGAAAAATCCTTTTAACTGAGGTAGAGCGTAAAAGAAATAAATCTATATAAATGCAAATATTAGGGGTTTTATGGATAGAATGGATAGGATATGCTGCCATGGCAACTGTTCTAATTTCATTCTTGATGAAATCTGTCAATAAATTACGAATAGTAAATGCCTTTGGGTGTTTACTATTTGTGGCTTATGGCTTTTTACTACAACCAGCTTCAAAGCCTATCATTATAACAAATCTTGCAATTTTTTGCATTCATATATACTATTTAATCCAAAAGAAAGTTTAATCATAAGTTTTTCTAATAAACAAAAACACAGCTACTTTATATTCTCTTAAAAAAGATGATAATGAATAGCTAAATGATTTTGTATATTTGATTTCTTTAGAAAAGAATATGATAATAAACTGCTCAAATAATTTTGTTATAGAGTATTTTGTTTATTTAAATTGTTCTATAGTAAACAACAATAAATAAACTTCATATTAATTGAAAAAATTAATAGATTACATAAATAACAAGGTTTTAGTTAAAATTGCTTCGTTACAAATAGCCTCAGTAATAACCAGATTAATAGCCGGATTACTTACATCAAAAGCTATAGCAGTTTTTATAGGTGCAGAAGGTTTGGCTTTAATTGGGAATTTGAGAAATTTTGTAAGCTCATTTCAAACCATAGCTACACTTGGTTTTTATAAAGGTGTTGTAAAATATGTTTCAGAGTTTAAAGATAATGTTGTTGAGCTTGGTAAAACGATATCTACGGTTTATTACATTGGTTTTATATCTACAATTATAGTGTCTTTTTTCTGCTATTTTTCAGCAGAATGGATTAATAATATCATTTTCCCAAGTTATAATAATTATGGGTTTGTTATACAAATATTTGCCATTGTGCTTCCATTTTATGCGTTGAATATGTTCTCGTTTTCAATAATGAATGGTTTTTCAAAGTATAAAATACTCATCATCATTAATATAATTGGACAGATATTGAGTGTTTCTGTAGCGCTGCTTTTAATTTATCAGGAAAAGCTTAAAGGTGCCCTGATATCAGTAGTAATCGCAGAATCTCTTATATTTTTAATTACACTTGTGGGTATTATAAACAGGCGTAGTTTAGTGGCTTTAATTCGAGTAGATTACATAAGTTTTAGCTTTTTAAAAAAAATAAGTGCCTACTCAGTAATGGCTTTGTTTTCAGCTGTATTTTTACCATTGATAGCACTTGCAATCCGTTCTTATATTATTGAGAATGTAGGGTATAAAGATGCTGGTTTTTGGGAAGCCATGACTAGGATATCAAAATACTATTTAATGCTTGTTAGCTCACTAATAGCACTTTATTTATTACCTCGTTTTTCTGAAATTAAGAGTACTGAAGAATTTAAAAAAGAAGTTTTTAGTTTTTATAAAACCATTGTTCCTTTTTTAATTGGGGGTATGCTTTTAATTTACTTGTTAAAAAAATATATAGTATTGGCTATTTTTACAGATGAATTTGAGCCGGTGGAAAATTTGTTTTTATGGCAGCTTCTGGGAGATTTTATTAAGGTTTTATCAATTGTTATAGCTTACCAATTTTTAGCAAAAAAAATGTTTTTGCATTATGTATTAACTGAAGCTTTCTTGGTTATCATTTTATATGTAACAAGTGTTTACTTTATTAATTTATTTGGAGGTATTAAAGGTGCCGTAGTAGCACATTTTGTTAGCTACCTTATGTGTTATAGTATTATTTTACTAATTTTTGGAAGCTCGCTTTTTGGGGTTGAGAGTGAAAAGAACATTTAGAGCCTCTAATTAATTTATCTATTGACTTATTGAATATACCAAATTTCATAAGGAATAATTTGTTGTTAAAAGTTACCTCTGCCAATACAATTTTGGTTTTGGTAAGGATGTGTGTTTCACTAATTTCTCAAAAGGTTTTAGCGATTATAATTGGAGCTGAAGGCTTAGCATTGGTAGGAAACCTAAAAAATGTAACAAGCTTTTTTGAGCAATTTTCCATATTAGGTACAACCAATGGACTAATTAAATATATATCAGAATATAGAGATGATAAAAAACAATTAAACAATTTATTCTCAACCACTTTTATTTTTGCAGGTTTAGCAACGTTGGCCTCGTTTGCTATTTTATTCTTCTGCTCAAGCACATTAAACGAAGTTATTTTCGGTTTAGATAAAAATTATGGTTTTGTATTTAAAATCCTGTCGTTCATAATTCCTTTTATGGCAATAAATTCCATTTTATATTCCTTATTAAATGGTCTTTCATCTTATAAAGTTTATTCTAAGTTAACATTGTTGAATATTATAATAAGTACAATTTTAATTGTTGCTTTAACTTACAGTTATGGAGTTAAGGGAAGCTTGATAACGTTGGGAGTAATGCCATTAATACATTTTTTTAATTACATTATCTTTTTCGGTAAATCGCATAAATCATATTTAAGGGTTGATTGTATAAAATTAGGGTTAGGTTTTAAAAACCAATTACTGTCGTATAGTTTTATGACAGTTATAGTTGTTTTTTTTATTAATATTACTGATATAGCAATAAGAAATTTGATAGAGAGCAAAATGAGTATTGTTGAGGCAGGTTATTGGACAGCTATGACATCAATATCAAAAACCTATATGCAGTTTCTTGCAGCAATTTTCCCGTTGTATGTTTTACCTCGTTATGCAAAAATTAATACAACGTTTGAATTTAGAAACGAAGTAAAAAAAATTTATAAAATGCTATTACCACTAATAATTTTAGGAATGGTTACAGTCTTTTTTGCAAGAACTCTTATTGTTAAACTATTATATACTATTGAATTTTTAAGTATATCAAGTATGTTTAAATGGCAATTGTTAGGCGATTTGCTTAAGTTTATAGCTATTGTTATTTCGTATCAGTTTTTGGCGAAAAGGCAGATAGGATATTTTATCTTTACTGAACTATTATCGGTTTTATTGTTTTATGTATTATCAGTTTATTTTATAAATATTTACGGTACCGAAGGCGTTGTAAT
>JBMTVT010000081.1:0-8201 GCA_049451635.1 Tamlana sp.
ATAATCATTAAGTCATCATTATCAGTAACGCTTTTTATGGCTACTAAGTTACCGGTTTTTTGGGTAATTGAAATGGTTTTAACACCTTTTCCTCCTCTGTTGGTAATTCTATAAACAGCTTCACCGTCTTCAGGATCGTCAATAAAAGTTCGTTTACCATAACCATTTTCCGAAACCACCAATACGGTTTCTTCAAGTGGGTTCTCAATAGTAACCATTCCTATCACTTCATCTTTAGCATTGGCAAGGGTAATTCCTCTAACACCAGAGGCATTTCTACCCATTGGTCTTGTTTTGGCTTCCTCAAAACGGATAGCCTTACCAGATTTTAAAGCCAACATTACTTGGCTGTTTCCTGTGGTTAATTTAGCTTCAAGCAACTCATCGTCTTCTTTGATTGTTATGGCATTGATTCCATTGGTCCTAGGACGAGAATATTGCTCTAAAGAGGTCTTTTTAACTTGACCGTTTTTAGTAGCCATGATTACATAATGACTGTTGATGTAATCTTCATCTTTTAAATCCTGTGTGCAAATGAATGCCATTACTTTATCATCTTGTTCAATATTGATAAGGTTTTGAATAGCACGCCCTTTGGAAGTTTTACTTCCTTCAGGAATTTCATAAACGCGCATCCAGAAACATTTTCCTTTTTGCGTAAAGAACAACATATATTGGTGGTTTGTACCAACAAATAAATGTTCCAAGAAATCTTCATTTCTGGTAGTCGAAGCTTTTTGTCCAACACCACCCCTATTTTGGGTCTTATATTCAGTAAGAGAAGTTCGTTTGATATAACCCGCATGAGATATAGTGATGACCACTTTTTCATCAGGAATCATATCTTCAATACTTAAATCTCCTCCTGCATACTCAATAATTGAACGACGCTCATCACCGTATTTTTCTTTAATAACTTCAAGCTCTTCTTTAATGATATCCATTCTACGCTCTTTCTTGTCTAGAATATCTTTTAAGTCTTCAATAGTTTTCATCAACTCTTCATACTCAGAACGCAATTTATCTTGCTCTAATCCTGTAAGTTGACGCAAACGCATTTCAACTATGGCCTTAGCTTGAATTTCGGTAAGTTTAAAACGTTCAATTAATTTTTCGCGAGCTTCATCGGCATTTGAAGAAGCACGTATAAGCGCAATAACTTCATCAATATTATCAGAAGCTATAATTAAACCTTCTAAAATATGCGCTCTCTCTTCAGCTTTTCGTAATTCGTATGTAGTACGTCTTACAACAACTTCATGTCTATGTTCAACGAAATAATGTATTAAATCTTTTAAATTTAAAAGTAGCGGACGACCATTTACTAATGCTATGTTATTTACACTAAATGAGGATTGTAGCGCTGTGTATTTATATAATTTGTTTAATACAATATTTGGAATAGCATCACGCTTTAAAACATAAACAATACGCATACCGTTTCTATCAGATTCATCTCGAATAGTAGCAATGCCATCTATTTTCTTTTCATTTACCAGGTCTGCAGTTTTCTTGATCATATCTGCTTTATTGACTTGATATGGAATCTCGGTTACAATGATGCATTCTCTGCCTGCTACTTCTTCAATATTAGCTTTTCCTCGCATGACAATTCGTCCGCGACCTGTTTGAAACGCTTCTTTTACACCATCATAACCATAAATGGTTCCACCAGTAGGAAAATCCGGAGCTTTAATATGCTTAATTAACTCATCTACATCAATATCAGGATTGTTAATATAAGCAATGGTTCCGTTAACAACCTCTGTTAAATTATGTGGTGGCATATTGGTTGCCATACCAACTGCAATACCTGAGGCCCCATTAACTAAAAGCCCTGGGATACGAGTTGGTAAAACCTCTGGTTCTTGCAAAGTATCATCAAAATTAAGCTTGTGATCTACAGTTTCCTTATCAATATCTGCCAGCATGTCCTCAGATATTTTTTGCATACGTGCTTCGGTGTAACGCATTGCTGCAGGACTATCACCATCTATAGAACCAAAATTACCTTGTCCATCAACAAGCATGTAGCGTAAACTCCATTCTTGAGCCATACGAACCATAGCATCATAAACTGATGTATCACCATGTGGGTGGTATTTACCTAAAACTTCCCCCACTATTCTTGCGGATTTTTTATGTGCTGAATTTGCTCTAACACCCAGTTCATGCATTCCATAAAGCACACGTCTGTGAACCGGTTTTAAGCCATCTCTTACATCTGGTAAAGCACGTGACACAATGACCGACATTGAATAATCAATGTAAGCCGATTTCATCTCATCCTCAATGTTGATAGGGATCAATTTTTCTCCTTCTGCCATATATAATTTAATTTAGTTTTTATGTGAATTTCAAAACATGCTAATATAAGTATTTCAATAGTTATGGTAAGCCTTTTAATCGTGTTTTTCATGTTTTTTATTAACAATTTCACCCTGTTTTTTAGTTAATAAGTATCCCTCAAAAAGTTTTGATTTTATTAAGATTTTTTCGTCAATTAGCAACTAACATACATTTTTAGGTATAGTTTTTGCCTTTAGTTAAATGTTTTACTATTTTTAATGCAGAAAGGACAAGATTTATGGATGATAATTTTTCACCAAGAGTAAAAGATGTTATTGCTTTCAGCAAAGAGGAAGCACTGCGCCTTGGCCATGATTTTATTGGTACCGAGCACTTGATGCTTGGTCTTTTAAGAGATGGCAATGGAAAGGCCATTAACATTTTAAACGCCTTAGAAATTGACTTGAACCACTTAAGGCGAAAAGTTGAAATATTAAGTCCTGCCAACCCAAATATTGCTGTAGCTTCAAACCAAAAAAAGAACTTACACTTAACAAGGCAAGCAGAACGAGCTCTAAAAACAACGTTTTTGGAAGCAAAACTATTTCAAAGTACTTCAATTAATACAGCGCACTTATTGCTTTGTATTTTAAGAAACGAAAACGACCCAACTACTAAACTTTTAAATAAATTAAAAGTTGACTACGACAATGTTAAAGAACAATTCAAATTTATGATTACTAACAATAATAATTATCCTGATATTTCAGGAGAACCCAAAGCGGAATCTTTTGAGGATGATGTTAATCCTGAGGACGATTCAGCAAAAGATAATGTTTTTAATACGCCTTCTGGTAAGTCCAATAAAAAGTCGAAAACACCTGTTTTGGATAATTTTGGACGTGATTTAACCGCTTTAGCCGAAGAAGGCAAGTTAGATCCTGTTGTGGGTAGAGAAAAGGAGATACAGCGCGTTTCTCAGGTTTTAAGTAGAAGAAAGAAAAACAACCCACTTTTAATAGGTGAACCTGGTGTTGGTAAATCGGCCATTGCTGAAGGTTTGGCACTTAGAATTGTAAAACGAAAAGTATCGAGAATCTTATTCAACAAACGTGTTGTTACACTTGACCTAGCTAGTTTAGTTGCTGGAACAAAATACCGTGGACAGTTTGAAGAACGTATGAAAGCTGTTATGAATGAGCTTGAAAAGAATGACGATGTTATTCTTTTCATCGATGAAATCCACACCATCGTAGGTGCTGGTGGTGCTACAGGAAGCTTAGATGCCTCAAACATGTTTAAACCTGCTCTGGCACGTGGCGAAATCCAATGCATTGGTGCCACAACGCTTGATGAATACAGGCAATATATTGAAAAAGACGGTGCTCTAGAACGCCGTTTCCAAAAGGTAATTGTTGAGCCAACTTCAGTAGAAGAAACCATTGAAATCCTCAACAATATTAAGGCTAAATATGAAGATCATCATAACGTTGATTATACACCTGAAGCTATTGAAGCTTGTGTTAAATTAACAAATAGGTATATGACCGAACGTTTCTTACCAGACAAAGCTATTGATGCTTTAGATGAGGCCGGTTCTCGGGTTCATATAACAAATATAGAGGTTCCCAAACAAATTTTAGAGCTTGAAAAGCAACTTGAAGCGATTAAGGAAACTAAAAACGCAGTAGTTAGAAAGCAAAAATATGAAGAAGCAGCCAAACTTAGGGATGATGAAAAACGCATCGAAAAAGAGTTAGCTATTGCTCAAGAAAAATGGGAAGAAGACACTAAACAACATCGTGAAATTGTGACTGAAGACAATGTAGCCGATGTAGTTTCTATGATGACTGGTGTTCCTGTGAACAGAATTGCTCAAACTGAAATTAATAAATTAGCCGAATTACCCAACCTTATCAAAGGCAAAGTAATTGGTCAAGATGAAGCAGTTGCCAAAGTAGTTAAGGCTATACAGCGTAATCGTGCTGGACTTAAAGATCCAAACAAACCAATTGGATCATTTATATTTTTGGGTCAAACTGGAGTTGGTAAAACGCAGTTGGCAAAAGTGCTTTCTCGTGAGTTGTTTGATAGTGAAGACTCCTTAGTGAGAATTGACATGAGCGAATACATGGAAAAATTTGCGATTTCAAGACTTATTGGTGCTCCTCCAGGATATGTTGGCTATGAAGAAGGTGGGCAATTAACCGAAAAAGTAAGACGCAAACCTTACGCAGTAATTCTATTAGATGAAATTGAAAAAGCACATCCAGATGTATTCAACATGCTCCTACAAGTGCTTGATGATGGTTACTTAACGGATAGTTTAGGAAGAAAAATCGATTTTAGAAACACCATTATCATAATGACCTCTAATATTGGTGCTAGAAAACTAAAAGATTTTGGTACTGGTATCGGCTTTGGCACGTCTTCACAAAAAGCTCAAGAGGATGCCAATGCAAGAAGCGTTATTGAAAATGCACTTAAAAAATCGTTCGCGCCAGAATTCCTAAACCGAATAGACGATGTTGTAGTATTTAATCCTTTGGAGAAAGAAGATATCAACAAAATTATTGATATTGAATTGCAAAAACTATTGGCCAGAATAAAAGGATTAGGTTATAATTTAACATTAACTAATAGCGCAAAAGATTATATTGCCGAAAAAGGTTTTGACAAACAATATGGTGCTAGACCGTTAAAAAGAGCTATCCAAAAATATGTTGAAGATGCTCTAGCAGAAGAAATTGTAGCATCACATTTACAAGAAGGTGATAGTATAAAAATTGATTTAGATAGCAAAAAAGAAGAATTAAGCATCACCATTGAAAAGGCCGAAAAGTCTACTGAGTCTTGATTAAATCAATATTTTTAAAATTTAAAATCCTACTAATAAAAATTTAGTGGGATTTTTTTTTGAAAACTGTAACAAATAAAAAAACATTAATCTATAACATAACAATTATAATTTTTTTAACGCCAACCCAATTAAATAATGAGCAGCTCATTGAGCTTTGTAAATCTGGACACCAATCTGCACAATTGGAAATTTACAACAGATATTACAAAGCCATGTACAACATATCCTTAAGAATTGTAAAAGAGAGCTATGAAGCCGAAGACATTATGCAATGCAGGATTCATTTTTAGCCGCCTTTACAAAACTGAATGATTTGAATGACGCTAAAATTTTTGGTACCTGGTTGAAAAGAATTGTTATTAACAATAGTATTTATCATTACAAAAAGAAAAGCAAATATCAAGAAGTAGCTTTAGATGAAGACAACAATAAAATATCGCTAGCAGGTTATGGCGATTTATGGAATGAAGATGCCATAAATGCTGATAACCTTGATGTTGCCTTGGCAGGATCGGGTGACTTAACTTTAGATATTAATACTGCATCGGCGGATGCTTCTATTGCAGCTCTGGAGATTTTCATGGTTTTAATTTACAGGCTAATAATACCGATGTTTCAGTTGCTGGCTCTGGTGATGCCGAGGTAGTAAGTAAAGAAACTTTAAAAGCAAGAGTATCTGGATCTGGCAATATTGTTTATAAAGGCGATCCAAAAATGGACACGAAAGTTGCTGGCTCTGGCAGAATAACAAACAACTAAAATTTCTATATTATTGAAAAAGCAACAAAAGTTTTTGTTGCTTTTTTTATGCTTTTTCTTTAGGAACCCTAAACAACAAAACAATTCCTGCAAAAAAGAAAACAAATAGAAATAAAATACCATTTCGCATACTTCCAGTTATCTGATCGATAAACGCAAAAATAACCATACCTATAACGATACCTATTTTTTCGGCAACATCATAAAAGCTGAAGTAGGAAGTAGTATCATCTGTTTCTGGTAAAAATTTTGAATAGGTTGAACGAGCTAAGGCTTGTATACCACCCATAACCAACCCAACAATACTCGCCGCGATATAAAAATGCATAGGGGTTTCCATATAATATGCATAAAAACACAAGCTCATCCAAACTAAATTAACCGTAATAAGTGTTTTGATGTTTCCAAATTTTGAGGACGCTCTTGAAGTTAAAACAGCTCCTAAAACAGCCACTAATTGAATTACTAAAATACTAACTATCAGTCCTGTTGTTTTGGCATCATCACTGCCCCAAGCTATTTCTTCCTCACCAAAATAAACGGCTACCAACATAATGGTTTGTACTGCCATACTAAACACAAAAAAAGCATATAAATAGCGTTTTAATCTTAAGTTTTGTTTGAGTTGTTTCCAAACTTGCTGTAATTCCTTTAACCCATTGAATAGAATTGCTCTGGTTACTTTATGTCCGCTGCCTACTCCTTTTGGCAACCAATAAAATGAATATTGGCTAAAAACAATCCACCATACTCCTACCGTGATAAATGAATAACGCATCATTTGCATTTTTGATTCACCATCATCTTGACTCATCACCATAGCTAAATTCACTATCAATAACAATACACTTCCAAAATAACCTAAACTAAACCCTTTGGCACTCACCCTATCCTGTTGTTCTGGAAAAGCAATATCAGGCAAATAGGAATTATAAAAAACCAAACTACCCCAATAGCCAATCAATCCCATAAAATAAAATAGAATACTTAAATAAATATGGTCTAAACTAAACCAATATAAACCTATACAACCCAGACCACCTGTATAACAAAAGAATTTCATGAAATTCTTTTTATTGCCTACATAATCTGCAATCCCAGAAAGAATGGGAGAAGTAAAAGCAACTACCAAAAATGTAAAAGCTGTAACAAAGGTGATCAAAGCAGTACTCTTAAATTCATATCCAAAAGCTTGAACGGTTTTGATTTCAGATAAAAATAAAGCAGAATAAAATATTGGAAAAATGGATGACGCTATGGTTAAGGTGTATACAGAATTCGCCCAATCGTAAAACGCCCAAGCGTTTAGAAGTTTTTTACTTCCTTTTTGTAATGTTGTCATATAAAAAAGCTGCCTTTTATTGGCAGCTTCTAAAGTAAACAAATATTTTATATTTCTAGAATTTACCTAGTGGTCTATATGAAGTAATGCCATATTTTTTTGCCTCAGTTTTCGCTATGGGTGCTAATTTAGTAAGTTCTGCAATACGCGAATCGTTTGATGGGTGGGTACTTAAAAATTCTGGTGGGGCTTGTCCGCCACTATTGGCTTTCATACGTTTCCATAATTCGGCAGCTTCATCTGGATTATAACCAGCAACAGCCATTAAATACAAACCTATACTGTCAGCTTCTGTTTCATGACTTCTACTAAAAGGAAGCATCACTCCTACTTGTGATCCAACACCATAAGCTTGATTAAACATTTCTCTGGATTTTTCGTCCTTAATAGCTACATTTCCAGCTACAGCTCCAAACTGCTGGAGCATACCTGCACTCATACGCTGCTGACCGTGGTTTGCTAGCGCATGTGCGACCTCATGCCCCATAATCGCAGCTATGGCTGTTTCATTTTCTGCAATAGGTAAAATGCCCGTATAAAATACAATTTTACCTCCAGGCATACACCAAGCATTGACGGTTTTGTCGTTTACTAAATTATACTCCCATTTATAATCTTTTAAATATCCTTGGTGACCATTAGCATTCATCCATCGCTCTGCGGCAACAGCAATTCTTTGACCCACACGTGTAATCATTTCTGCATCCTTGGTTCCTGTTACAACATTGTTTTCTGATAAAAACTGATTATATTGGGCAAAAGAAGATGGAAAAATTTGAGAATTTGGCACCAATGCCAATGTCTTTTTACCAGTAAATGGATTTGTAGCACATGATATAATTAAAATGACTAGTATTATGGCAACTATTGATTTTTTCACTTTCATTTTTTAAAATTTTTTAGAGGTCAGTAGATAAATTCATAACTTGTATGTCAACAAAACTAATGTTT
>JBMTVT010000082.1:0-8178 GCA_049451635.1 Tamlana sp.
GAATTTCATATTGATTTAGCTGCTTAAATAATGAATTTTCACTATCTATACCCATAAATTAAGCAGTTAGGCTCAAACTGATGAGCTCTAAATCGCTGAGCTTTGGTTGACGCCTTTGATAGCTTAAAAGTTGTTCTTTTGATATTTTTCTTAATACTTCCATTTTTCTTTCGTAATTTGCATTTAAGTTGTTCATTGTTAATGTTTTGTCGATAAAACAATTTACTGATTATCAGTAAGATGAACAACTTTTTTATTTTAAATCATAATGCACAATGGGTTACTATAATTATATTTATATTATTAGTATAATATTGGCAGCAACAACACCTTTTAGTATGATGCTAAATTTAATTGATGGTGCTTTTGCACTTATGGCTATACCAACTATGATAGCAACTATAATGCTTGCTCCTAAAGTTGTTAAAGAATTTAAAGCATACATACAACGTATTTAAAAGCAAGGTAAAGGATAGTATGTACCCTAAAATAACTAACTAAATATTTTTAATAATGACAAAAGTTAATGCAAAGGCTTACTGGAAAGAAAACATCAGGTATGTTTTGGTGCTATTATTTATTTGGCTTTTGGTCTCCTATGGAGCAGGAATAATATTTAAAGATGCTTTAAACGAAATAAGGGTAGGTGGTTTTAAACTAGGCTTTTGGTTCGCACAGCAAGGTTCTATGTATGTTTTTGTGGTGTTGATTTTTGTTTATGTTCGCCTTATGAATAAACTCGATAAAAAATATGGTTATGACAAATAGTATATTTTTAGTTGAGGGTTTAGGTGTTCAAAATTGGACTTACATTTTAGTAGGGTTAACGTTTGCATTATATATAGGCATAGCCATTTGGTCTAGAGCAGGTTCAACAAAAGAATTTTATGTTGCTGGAGGCGGTGTATCACCATTGGCAAATGGTATGGCAACTGCAGCCGATTGGATGAGTGCAGCATCGTTTATCTCAATGGCTGGAATTATCTCATTTGCTGGATATGATGGTGCCGTGTATTTAATGGGTTGGACAGGAGGTTATGTATTGCTAGCCTTATTGCTTGCTCCATATTTGCGCAAGTTCGGAA
The DNA here is from genome assembly GCA_049451635.1 of Tamlana sp. Classification (GTDB taxonomy): domain Bacteria; phylum Bacteroidota; class Bacteroidia; order Flavobacteriales; family Flavobacteriaceae; genus JBMTVT01. The sequence continues at coordinate 1,086 of JBMTVT010000082.1, forward strand.
AGTTTACCGTTCCCGATTTTATAGGCGATAGATACTATTCAAAAACAGCCCGTTTAGTTGCTGTATTTTGTGCATTGTTGGTGTCATTCACCTACGTTGCAGGACAAATGCGTGGCGTAGGAATTGTTTTTTCGCGGTTTTTAGAAGTTAATATCAACACTGGTGTCATTATAGGAATGATTATCGTTTTGTTTTATGCGGTTTTAGGTGGCATGAAAGGCATCACATATACACAAGTGGCCCAATATTGTGTATTGATTTTTGCTTTTATGGTACCAGCTATTTTTATATCTATTCAAATGACAGGAAACCCTATTCCACAATTAGGGTTTGGGGGTACCTTATCAGATGGTTCTGGAACATATTTACTTGATAAATTGGATGGATTAAGTACTGAATTGGGTTTTAACCAATATACCGAAGGCTCAAAATCTATGATAGACGTATTTGCTATCACACTAGCACTTATGGTTGGTACTGCTGGATTACCTCATGTTATAGTGCGTTTCTTTACAGTAAAGCGTGTTAAAGATGCTAGAAAATCTGCTGGAATAGCGTTACTCTTGATTGTGGTTTTATATACCACGGCTCCCGCAGTAGCTGTTTTTGCAAGAACCAATATGATTGAAACGGTTTCGAATCAGTCTTATGCTGATGTTCCTGAATGGTTTAAAAAATGGGAGTCAACAGGATTAATAACTTTTGAAGATAAAAATGGTGATGGAATTATGCAGTATGTGGCTGATACAAATAAAAATGAATTGGTAGTTGATAGAGATATTATGGTATTGGCAAACCCAGAAATTGCTAAGCTACCAGATTGGGTAATTGCCCTGGTAGCTGCTGGTGGATTAGCAGCTGCATTATCAACAGCAGCAGGGTTGTTATTGGTAATATCATCATCAGTGTCTCACGATTTAGTTAAAAAAATAATCAATCCAAAAATTTCTGAAAAAGGCGAATTAGTAGCTGCACGTTTATCTGCTGTAGGAGCAGTCTGTGTTGCGGGTTATTTTGGTATCAATCCACCAGGCTTTGTTGCTGCGGTTGTTGCTTTGGCGTTTGGTTTGGCAGCAGCTTCATTTTTCCCAGCTATTATTTTAGGAATCTTCTATAAACGAATGAATAAGGAAGGTGCTATTGCGGGTATGGTGGTCGGTATTTCAACAATGCTTTTATATATGGTAAAATATAAACTGGGATGGTTTGATGAGGTTGTACCAGATAAAAGTGAATGGTGGTTTGGAATTTCACCAGAAGGCTTTGGAAGTATCGCCATGATTCTTAATTTTATAGTATCCATAGTTATTATGAAATTCACACCAGAACCTCCAGAAGATGTGCAGGAAATTGTTGAGAATATTAGAATACCAAGTGGTGCAGGTGAAGCGACTGGACATTAAATTAAATTTCTAAATTGAATAAACAAATCAACATTAAGTAAAAAATGAGCAATTACCACATAAAGCACTTAGAAGAATACTATCAGGTTTACAGAAAATCAATAAGAGAGCCCGAAAATCTTTGGGAAGAAGTAGCCGAAGAGCATTTTATGTGGCGAAAAAAATGGGATAAGGTTTTGAGTTGGGATTTTGCTAAACCTGAAGTCAAGTGGTTTGAAGGGGCTAAACTTAATATCACCGAAAACTGTATTGATAGACATTTAGCAACCAGAGGCGATAAAACTGCTATTCTTTTCGAACCAAACAATCCTAGTGAAGTTCCAGAACATATCACCTACAAACAATTGCATAAACGCGTTAATAAGTTCGCTAATGTTTTAAAAGAGAAAGGCATTAATAAAGGTGATAGGGTTTGTATCTATTTACCTATGATACCTGAATTAGCTATTTCTGTTTTAGCTTGTGCTCGAATAGGTGCCATTCATTCGGTTGTATTTGCAGGATTTTCATCCACAGCTTTGGCAACCAGAATTAACGATAGTGACTGTAAAATGGTTATTACCAGTGATGGCTCATATCGAGGTGCAAAAGCCATCGATTTAAAAGATATTGTTGATGAAGCTTTAAAAGAATGTCCTAGAGTTGCCTCAGTATTAGTTGCCAAACGTATTCAATCAAATATTTCCATGAAATCAGGTCGTGACCATTGGTTACAACCGCTTTTGGATGAGGCTTCACCTGAATGTAAAGCTGAAATTATGGATGCCGAAGACCCATTATTTATTTTGTATACATCCGGGTCTACAGGGAAACCCAAAGGTATGGTGCATACTACGGCAGGATACATGGTTTATACCGCTTATACCTTTAAAAATGTATTCCAATATAGAGAAAATGATGTCTATTGGTGTACTGCAGATATTGGTTGGATTACAGGACACAGTTACATTGTTTATGGTCCTTTAGCAAACGGAGCAACAACAGTTATGTTTGAAGGCGTGCCAAGTTACCCAGATTTTGGACGCTTTTGGGATATTGTTGAAAAACACAAAGTGAATCAATTTTATACGGCCCCAACTGCCATTCGAGCACTAGCTAAAGAGGGTATGGAATTTATTGAGAAACACGATTTAACTTCATTAAAGGTCTTAGGTTCTGTAGGAGAACCTATTAATGAAGAAGCCTGGCATTGGTATAACGATAATATTGGAAAGAAAAAAAGCCCGATTGTTGACACCTGGTGGCAAACTGAAACTGGAGGAATCATGATAACTCCGATACCCTTCGTTACGCCAACCAAACCCACTTATGCCACCTTACCATTTATTGGTATTCAACCAGCTCTAATGGACGAAAATGGTAAAGAAATAAAGGGCAATCAGGTTGACGGCCGTTTATGTATTAAATTTCCATGGCCAAGTATGGCACGAACCATTTGGGGTAATCATGAGCGTTACAGAGATACCTATTTTTCAGCTTTTGAAAACAAATATTTTACTGGTGACGGCGCTCTGAGAGACGAAGTAGGATACTATCGAATTACAGGTCGAGTTGATGATGTGATTATCGTTTCAGGGCATAATTTAGGAACTGCCCCTATTGAGGATGCTATAAACGAGCATCCTGCAGTGGCAGAAAGTGCGATTGTTGGATTTCCACATGATATTAAAGGCAATGCGCTTTATGGTTACGTTATTTTAAAAGATGTAGGCGAAACCCGAGACCATAATAACCTGAGAAAAGAAATCAACCAAATTATTACCGAGCATATTGGACCCATTGCCAAATTGGATAAAATTCAGTTTACAAGTGGGTTGCCAAAAACCCGAAGTGGCAAAATCATGCGCCGTATTTTACGTAAAATAGCTTGTAAAGACACCAGTAATTTAGGTGACACCAGTACGCTTTTAAACCCTGAAGTGGTGCAAGAGATTATGGATAATGCTTTGTAATCAGCTAATCAAATAACCCCATTCCAAATGCTTGCGTTTATCCAATCGGGATAATATTTTTAAGAACACCACAGCGGTAATAAGGGCGTCGCCACTTGCTGTGTGCCTATCTACTTTTGGTACATTAAGTTCTTTACATAAATCATCCAAAGTATAATGTTCACGTAAATTTTCGCGGTAAATAGCATGTTTTGATTTATTGTATAAAATGCCCGTATCAATAAACACATTTTTTAACTTTCCCAAACCGTGTCTTTGTAACATTTCGTTCATCATAGTTTTATCAAAATTGGCATGGTGTGCTACCAAAACAGCATCTTTAATATATTCTAAAAAGGCTTTTATAGCTTCTGGTTCATCTACTTTTTTTAGGGAACCTTTTTTTAATAACCCATGTATTTTAACGGCTTCAGGTTTAAAAACGTCTTGCTTAATATATATTTCAAAGCTTTTATTAACTTCAATAGACTTTCCCGTAAATGCCACTGCACCTATAGATAATATCCTATCATTTTTTTTGTCAAAACCAGTAGTTTCGGTATCAAAGGCAACAAATCGAGTGGTTTCAATTGGATTTTTCTTTTTATTATTGAAACTATCAACATAGGTTAACCAAAAATCTGGATAATCTATTTTCTTCTTTTTAAACCAATTGAGCATTTACATGAAGTTTTTTAAATCTAACCTGAATTTCAAGTTTTCTTGAATTTCGTTAATTGGCTTAAAGCAGCGTCTTAGTTTTAATTTTTCTTCCTTTGTCAAACTTTCCAACTCTATAAACTTCCCTGAATTGTTGTGCAATAAGCATTGTTTTGCTTTGAATTTTGACAAAGCTTTAAAGGCATAAGAACAAGAGTCATAAAGCTCTTTGTTTTCAGGTTCAACTTCTGCCAATTTTTCATAACGCTCATATGTATTGTTGACGCCTTCAATTTTATTACTTAAAGTCAATAACCTGGCCGCATCAATTAAAGGCATCAAAGCTCTGCTTTTTATATTAAAAAGGTCTTTTTGCTCACCATTTTGCTCAACCAAAAATTGCTTGAAAAACCCAAGTGGCGAAGGGCTTTTAACCGCATCACTGCCTAAATATTTGAAGAATAAAGACGTGTTATTGATAGTGCCAAAAATAGTTTTTGTTAAATCATCAATAAGTTTTTTATCACCATAAACACGGTTGTAGTCAAAGAAAATAGATGAAAGTAAAACGGCTTTTTCATCGGGTTTTAAAATCCAGTTTTTAAATTGCTCTTTCCATTCGGTTATGGATTTGCACCATTCGGGGTTGCTGGCCATCATATCGGCTTCACAATATTCAAAACCTATTTTATTTAGGGCACTGGAAATAAGTTTTGCCAATTCCAAAAAGTAGGCTTTGGTATATTCATAATCCGTTTCTTTTACATCATCAAAAACAATGGCATTATCTTGGTCAGTAAACAATAATTGTTCCTGTCTGCCTTGGCTTCCTAGAGCTAACCACGAAAAGGGAACAGGTGGAGGTGTTGGCATTTTTTGGATGGCCAATTCAATGGTGCGAATGGTAACAACATCATTTATTTGAGAAATTACTTTGATAATGTGAGATATGGGAATGTTTTGTTCCAAATAGCTTTTTAGAAGTGTGTTGGCTTTTAAACGGGCGCTTCTTATTTTTTTTATTCGGGTAGCACGTTTTATTTCTTTTAAAATAACCGATGGGTTGTTGCCAAGTGTAACCAAAACATCATGATGTGTTAAAACACCAACGAGTTTTGAGTTTACGGTGCCATCTTTTGTGATGCACAAATGCCCGATATTGTGTTTTATCATCTTTAATTGTCCGTCGGCAACTGTCAAGTCTTTTTTACTAGTTATTACAGGCGAACTCATAATGTTGGTTACTTGGGTTTCAATGGGATATTTACCTGTGGCTATTTTATTTTTTATATCGCTGTTGGTAATAATGCCAATGGGCTTTTTTTCTTTATTAACCACGATAATACACCCAATTTTAAGGACACTCATTTTTATAGCTGCGTCTCTTAGGGTTGTGTTTTCGTTGCAAGTTACTGGATCTTTGGTGTAATTTGCGGTTTGAAAATTAACTATGTCATTGGAGGTGTTCGGTAAATAATCAACAAAAACCTTTTCGTTTTCTTCAGTAGTGTAAGGGTCGTAAGCATTTGATGCAAAAGCAGTTATAAGGTATTTATAAACCTTTTCATTATCGTTTATAACCGATTGGAAAATGGAAATAGGGATGGCATAAACAATGGATTCCTCATTTGCAGAGGCAGTAAGCTTGTAATTTTCTTTGGTGATTAGTGGGCGAACTCCAAAAACATCCCCAACATCATTGATGTTCAATATTTTTTCAATGTTATTATTGTTGTGGTAAAGGGTAATGGCACCATCTCTAACAATATAAAAATGGTCGTTAAAAGTATCACCTTGTTTATAAATAGTATTGCCTTTTTCTAAATAGGTGATAGTTACCTCTGACGAAACCTCCAAAAGTTTAGTATCATCTATCATATTGAAAGGTGGGTATTTTTTAAGAAAATCACTAACGCGGTCAGCAATAGAATTTTTCATTCTTGAATTAAATTAGTTTAAAATCCAGCAACAATTCACCTTCAATAAATGCTTGTAAATGGTCTCCCTTGAAATTTTGTCCAGCACCACTTGCTGGTGTTCCTGTAAAAATTAGGTCACCAGGCTCAAGGGTCATATATTTCGATACGAAGGCAATGATTTCTGCAAAATTGTATATCATGTATCCAGAATTTCCTTTTTGTTTTGGTAGACCGTTGATTTTTAAATCAAAATTAATGTCATTCAAATTTATGAAGCCTGAAACAGGCTTAAACGAAGAAACAGGTGATGCGCCATCAAAACCTTTTGCCAATGCCCATGGCCCCTTGTTTTCCCTACTGGCATTTAAAACATCTTTTGCGGTATAGTCTATCCCTATCGCAATTTCAGAAATATATGAATTAGCAATCTCCTCGGGTATTTCTTTCCCTTTTTTTGCAATTTTAACAACCAATTCTACTTCATAAAGAAGCTCATTGGTAATCTTAGGGAATTCAATATTTTCATTGTTGGTAACTAAGGTGCTTTCGGCTTTTACAAAAATAGTCTGTGAACCATTTTTAAGGGCATCAATCTCACTTTTATTGTTAACATAATTTTTGCCGATACCTATTATTTTCATAATTGAGAAAATTAAATTTTATGTGTAAATGTAATGAAATAACAAAATAAAAATTGTGGTTTAATATAAGTTTTTCTATTTCGTCTACCTTTAAAGAGTGCTTTTACGAAGCATAATTATATTATCTGAAATACCTATTAATAATTACAATCATTTTAAAAATGAGGTTATTGTAACTTACTATAAACAGTAACTAAGATTGACGTATGAAACACCTTAAAAGTCAATCTAAAAATAAAAATTCAAAACAAAAAGTTACCATGCTACAAGCCTTTAAAACCATTATATTGCCACGGATAAATTTGGTTTTTATTGGTTTAGTTTTGATTGTTATTAAAAGTTTATCGGGTTTGGTTTTGCCATGGCAAAGTAAGGTTTTATTGGATGAAGTAGTACCCAATAAAAATTATAATCAACTTTACACTTTAATAGTATTGGTCTTATCAACTCTTTTAATACATTCGGCAACCTCGTTTTTACTAACCTGGACTTGCAATAAAAAGTCGGACATTTTTTTTAAGACCTATGCCACGTTTTTA
>JBMTVT010000083.1:0-7614 GCA_049451635.1 Tamlana sp.
GCTTCCAAATTCAAATTTTTACTTACATCTAATTCATTTATATTATTGTTGTAGCACCATAACTCTTCTAAATCGGGATTGTTTGACAAATCTAATTGAGAGAGGTTATTATCATAGACATAAAGAAGTTTTAAATTACTCTTATTACTTATATTAATGGCAGATAACATGCCTCCATGACATTTCAAGATTTCAAGTTGCGTATTGTTACTTATTTTTAAGGATGATAAGTTTTGGTTATAACCACAATCCAATTCTTTCAAATTAATGTTATTGCTTAAGTCCAGAGAAGTAGTGGATTGTGCATTACAATTTAAACTTTCTAGAGCCAAAAAGTATTCTATGCCAGTTAAATAGTTAATGTTATTTGGGGTAAAGCTACTTGGTACAGATAAATCTTTAATACCAATAACATTAGCCGTTAAAATCTCTCCATCAAGTACATCATCATATCCTAAATCAATGAGTGCTTGCTCAAAATTAGGGTCTGGGATATTGCCAATTTTGGGAGTACTACTTTTTTCATCAGGGCTAAAATAAATTTTAAAAATAGCAATCCAATAAAAATAAAATGATAAGGTTTTAATTTATTGGTTAAACTTCTCATAGACTTGTAACTATCAGGTTTTATAAAAATTTCTCATGTAACATTTTAATTCATTAAATCCTCAATTTCATCGGCTTCAATGGGTATATTTTGCATTAAATTAAAAGGTTCTCCAGTTTTTTGTATCACAACATCATCTTCCAAACGCACACCAAAACCTTCCTCGGGGAGGTAAATTCCGGGCTCAACGGTAAAAACCATGTTGGCTTGCATAGGTTCGGTTAAAATACCATAATCATGCGTATCTAAACCAATATGATGTGAGGTTCCGTGCATAAAATATTTTTTGTAGGCTGGCCAGTCTGGATTTTCGTTTTGGACATCAGCTTTATCCAATAGTCCCAAATCTAATAATTCACTGGTCATTAATTTGCCAACTTCAACATGATAGTCTGCCCACAAGGTCCCTGGGACAAGCATTTTTGTAGCTTCTTTTTTCACGCTATTTACGGCGTTATAAACATCTTTTTGTCTTTTAGAGAATTTCCCTGAAACAGGAATGGTTCTTGTTAAGTCACTGGAGTAATTCGCATATTCGGCTGCCACATCCAATAAAATCAAATCGCCAGCTTTACATTGTTGGTTGTTTTGTATATAGTGTAAAACATTGGCATTATTACCTGAGGCAATTATGGGTGTGTAAGCAAATCCTTTTGAACGATTACGCAAAAACTCATGCAGGAGTTCAGCTTCAATTTCATATTCCCACACATTGGGCTCAACAAAATTTAATAAACGCCTAAAGCCTTTTTCAGTAATATTGCAGGCTATTTGCATTAGCTCAATTTCAATGGGGTCTTTTACAGAGCGTAGGCGTTGCAAAATGGGGTTGCTTTTAGCAACAGTATGAGCAGGGTATTTGTTTTTTAACCATTTTGTAAAACGATCTTCTCTAGTTTCGGTTTCTACACTGGCACGATAATGCTCATTGGTGTTAATATAAATCGTATCGCATTGAGTCATAAGTTCAAACATGATTTTCTCCATGTCTTGTAACCAATAAACTGTTTTGATGCCACTGGTTTCAAAGGCTGCTTCTTTAGTTAATTTTTCACCTTCCCAAACAGCAATATGATCATTGGTTTCTTTCAAGAATAAAATCTCGCGATGTTTTTCTTTTGGGCAATCTGGAAATAACACCAATATACTTTCTTCTTGGTCAACCCCGCATAAATAAAAAATATCCCTATGTTGCTCGAAAGGCATAGTACTATCTGCACTTATGGGGTATATATCGTTTGAGTTAAAAACAGCTAAACTGTTAGGTTTCATTTTAGTAGTAAAGTTTGCTCTATTTTTTGTAAAAAGCTTATTATCAATAGGGAAGTATTTCATATTAGGGTTATATTAAGTTTGATAAATGTAACAAATCTACTTAAAACTTAATTGATAATTCATTATATTAGATATTCTCTCAAAAGCAGAGTCATATAAATATTTCAGGTTATGAGAATAAAATTATCATTATGCTTGGTTGTTGCATTAAGCTTTATAACCCATACATTAAGTGCACAAGTAACGTTAAAAGAAACCCCTATTAAGCAGCAGGTAAATAAGTCTAGTCTCATAATCGAGGGTAAAGTAGTCAGTAAAGAGTCTTTTTGGAATAAAGATAATGGTTTGATATACACCTCTAATACTGTTGAGGTTTATAAAGTTTTTAAAGGACAGTTAATAACTAAAGTTGATGTAATAACCGTTGGAGGAACAGTTGGACTGAGGGCTTTAATAGCAAACCCAAGTTTAAAACTAAATATTGATGATATTGGGGTTTTTATGCTTGAAAACACTGGTATATTAAACACAAAACAAAAATATTCAAACAAGCAATTTAAGCCTTATGGCTCATTACAAGGGTTTTATAAATACAATTTACGGGATGATATAGCGGTAAATCCTTTTAATAAAAAACAAGGTATAAAATCAACTTTTTACCAAGAGATAACCAAATACACCAAAAGGGATTTTATAAAAACATCAAGTTTTGATATTCAAGAAGTTCAATCTAAAAACAAATTAAATCAAGCAAAAGTTCTTTTGCCTCCAAGCAGTTTAGCATTAAACAAATCGGTTGTAACAGCTGGAACAAAAGAGGTTTTAACAATTACAGGTACTGGTTTTGGTGCTACAAAAGGGAAGGTCTGGTTTAGTAATGCTGACGATGGAGGTGCCACTTATGTAAGTGCTTTAGATACACAAGTAACATGGAGCGATACTTCAATTTTAGTTGAAGTTCCGTCAAACGCTGGAACAGGCCCAATTTTTGTTGAAGATAGCAGCAATGCGCAATCACCATTGTCATCAACATTAACAGTCTCTTATGCAGAAACTAATGTAATTTACAATCCTGGTACTGGGAATGAAGCATTTCAAGTGAGACATTTTAATGAAAATACTACTGGAGGGTATACTTGGGAGATGCAAACACAATTTTTTAATGATACTGAACACCCAGGTGCTAGAGCGTCATTTGAAAATGCTTTTAACGAATGGGTATGCCAGACAGGAATTAATTGGACCATAAGCAGTATAGCCACAGCCATAGATGTTATTGGTATTGCAGATTTAACTGCTCCTTTTGACGGTGAATTAGATGATGATGATAAAAATGTGATACGTTTTGACAATGGAAGTGAATTGGCTGCAGATGTTTTGGGAACTTGTTATTCATGGTATGGGTCGTGTAATGGTACTGATTGGCTTATTACTAGTTTAGACATTGTTTTTGATAGTCAAACCAATTGGTATTTTGGCTCTGGTTTTCCAGGAATAAGTCAATATGATTTCCAAAGCGTAGCATTGCATGAGTTAGGTCATGGTCATCAGTTAGGTCATGTTATTGACCCTACTTTTAATGGGGATAATATGGATGATGTTATGCACTATGCCATTTCAAATGGAGAACAACAACGCGTTTTAACTTCTAATAATATAACTGCAGCAACAAACGTGCAAACTAGAAGTACTGGGCCTGGAGTTTGCGGACAATTACAAATGACAGATACTCCTTGTCCTTTAAGTGTTGAAGACGAAGTGTTAAAAGCCGCCATCACCTTGTATCCCAATCCTGCAAAAAATCAATTTTTTATCAAAAATGAATCTTTCATAAATTTAAAGAAAGCGGTTATTTATGATATTAGTGGTAGGTTAATTTCAGAATATGATATCTCCAATACGTCCAGAACTAAAATTATCAATTTAGCAGGAACTTCCAAAGGCATATATTTTATTAACATTAAATCTGAAAGTGGAGAAATAACAAAAAAATTGGTTGTAGAATAAATAAGAGACTTATTGTCAATTTTTATGGTACTGTGGCATTAATGCACACTCTTTAAAACCATTCTAAATAGCGAAAACATTACAGTTGTTATTTGTCTATATATCTGTGCTAACTTACCTTTGTATTTGAATAAATTAACTTAAAAAAAATGGGTGGATTTTTTAAATCTTCAATTGGAAGAAAAGTTGCTATGGCGCTTTCTGCATTCTTCCTAATGTTTTTCTTGTTACAGCATTTTTCAATCAACATTTTATCGGTTATTAATCCCGATCTTTTTAATGAAGTTTCCCATTTTATGGGAACAAACCCATTAGTACAATTCGTACTGCAACCAGTGTTAATTTTTGGGGTTGTATTTCATTTTGTTATGGGTTTTGTGCTTGAAATAAAAAATAAGAATGCTAGAAAAATAGCTTATGTAAAAAATAATGGTGGAGCAAATTCATCATGGATGAGTAGGAATATGATTTATAGTGGTATTGCAATTCTAGCTTTTGTCATTTTACATTTTATTGATTTTTGGTTTCCAGAAATCAATACCAAGTTCATCAAGGGAGATTGGTCTGGAACCATGGAAGGCGTTGAAGGGTTTAGATACTATGAAGAGCTTACCCATAAATTTGTAAGCCCCATTAAAGTTGGTGCTTATGTGTTGGCATTTGTATTTTTAGCATTGCATTTATTACATGGTTTTACATCAGCTTTCCAGTCTATGGGTTCAACTGCTGGAAGAAAAAAAACATTATTAAACATAGGTAAAGCATATTCAATAATTATCCCGTTAGGGTTTGTTTTTATTGCACTTTATCATCATTTTAACCATTAATCTTAAATAATTTCCATGGCTTTAGATTCAAAAGTACCAAAAGGTCCAATTCAAGATAAATGGACAACTTATAAGGACAAAATTAATTTAGTAAATCCTGCTAATAAAAGACATATTGATATTATTGTTGTTGGAACAGGTTTAGCTGGAGGTTCAGCTGCCGCAACATTAGCAGAATTAGGATATAATGTAAAAGCATTTTGTTATCAAGATTCTCCTCGTCGAGCACACTCAATTGCAGCGCAAGGTGGAATAAATGCCGCTAAAAACTATCAAGGGGATGGCGATTCTACTTATAGATTGTTTTATGATACGGTTAAAGGAGGCGATTATCGTTCACGTGAAGCAAACGTATATCGTTTAGCCGAAGTATCAACTAATATCATAGATCAATGTGTAGCTCAGGGTGTTCCGTTTGCCAGAGATTATGGAGGGTTGTTGGATAATCGTTCATTTGGAGGTGTATTGGTTTCCAGAACGTTTTATGCAAAAGGTCAAACAGGACAACAGTTATTATTAGGAGCTTATTCTGCTATGAACAGACAAATAGCCCGTGGAAAGATTCAAATGTATAACCGTCATGAAATGCTTGACATTGTTAAAGTTGATGGTAAAGCACGAGGTATTATAGCAAGAAACTTAGTAACAGGTGAAATTGAACGCCATTCAGCACACGCTGTTGTTGTTGCGTCAGGCGGGTATGGAAACGTTTATTTTTTATCAACCAATGCTATGGGAAGTAATGTTACTGCAGCATGGAAAATTCATAAAAAAGGAGCCTTTTTTGCTAACCCATGTTATACGCAAATTCACCCAACATGTATACCGCGTTCAGGAGATTATCAGTCTAAATTAACATTGATGTCTGAGTCTTTGCGTAACGATGGTCGTATTTGGGTGCCAAAAAAAATGGAGGATGTTTTAGCTATAAGAGAAGGTAGAAAAAAACCAACTGATTTATCTGAAGACGAAAGAGATTATTACTTAGAGCGACGTTATCCTGCTTTTGGTAATTTAGTACCTCGTGATGTTGCCTCTCGTGCTGCAAAAGAACGTTGTGATGCGGGTTACGGTGTTAATGCTACAGGTGAAGCTGTTTATTTAGATTTTGCATCAGCTATTGAACGCTATGGTACTGAACAAGCAAAAATTCATAACATTACAAATCCTTCAAAAGAAAAAATCATTGAACTAGGTGAAAAAATAGTGGAGGCTAAGTATGGAAACCTATTTCAAATGTATGAGAAAATTGTCGATCAAAATCCATACAAAACACCTATGATGATTTACCCTGCTGTACATTATACAATGGGAGGTGTTTGGGTAGATTATAATTTAATGACTACCATACAAGGTTGTTATTGTATTGGTGAAGCCAACTTTTCTGACCATGGTGCCAACAGGCTTGGGGCTTCGGCATTAATGCAAGGATTGGCTGATGGTTATTTTGTGTTGCCATATACTATTGGCGATTACTTATCCAATGATATTAGAACAGGAAAAATTCCAACAGATACCAAAGAATTTGATGAAGCCGAAAAAGACGTTAAGTATAGAATTAATTTCTTTGTTACCAACAAAGGCTCAAAATCTGTGGATTATTTCCATAAAAAATTGGGAAAAATCATGTGGGATAAATGTGGAATGTCTAGAAATGCAGAAGGGTTAAAAGAAGCCATAAGTGAGATTTCTGAATTAAGAGCAGAATTTTGGAAAGAGATTTCAGTTCCTGGTGGCGATAAAGAGTTTAATGAAGAGCTAGCTAAAGCAGGTCGTGTAGCAGATTTTCTTGAACTAGGTGAATTATTTGCTAAAGACGCTCTTATGCGTGAAGAATCTGCTGGAGGGCATTTTAGGGAGGAATATCAAACCGATGAGGGTGAAGCAAAAAGACGAAAAGAATTCCAATTTGTTGCCGCTTGGGAATATAAAGGAGAACCAAAAGATGCGGTATTGCACAAAGAAGATTTGGTTTACGAAAATATTGAAGTAAAAGAAAGAAGCTATAAATAAAAGAGACACTATGAATTTAACACTTAAAATTTGGAGACAAAAAGACTCAAAATCAAAGGGTCAAATGGTGGATTATAAAGTTACTGATATTTCAGAGCATATGTCTTTTTTAGAAATGATGGATGTTTTGAACGAGCAATTGGTTAGCCAAGGAGCAGAACCTGTAGCCTTCGACCATGATTGTAGAGAAGGTATTTGCGGTATGTGTTCTATGTATATTAATGGGGAAGCCCATGGTCCAGATAGAGGTATAACCACTTGTCAATTGCATATGCGAATGTTTAAAGATGGTGATACTATCACTATCGAACCTTTTAGAGCTACCGCATTTCCAGTGATAAAAGATTTGGTAGTTGATAGAAGTGCTTTTGATAGAATTCAACATGCTGGAGGTTATATATCAGTAAATACTTCTGGTAACACACAAGATGCCAATAATATTCTCATTTCTAAGTATGCAGCAGATAAAGCGATGGATGCAGCAACTTGTATTGGTTGTGGCGCTTGTGTGGCAACCTGTAAAAACTCTAGTGCCATGTTGTTTGTTGGCGCAAAAGTTTCACAATACGCATTATTGCCACAAGGCCAAATTGAAGCAGCAGACAGGGTAAGAAACATGGTTGCCCAAATGGATTTGGAAGGATTTGGAAACTGTACCAATACAGGAGCATGTGAAATAGAATGTCCTAAAGGTATTTCATTAGAAAATATTGCTCGTATGAATAGAGAACTTATGAAAGCTTCTATTTAATCAAGTCTATTTTTTAATAAACAAAACTCATACCGATAAAATATTGGTATGAGTTTTGTTTATTTAGAATAATCTCTAGAAATAATTTATATTTAAAAACTTTTTGGTTTTAATCCCACTTAAATGTATAAACC
>JBMTVT010000084.1:0-7549 GCA_049451635.1 Tamlana sp.
TGATATTCCAAACGAATATGAAGCTGCCTACAAACTAATGCTCAAAGAAGGGAAACGCTTGGGGTTAGAAGTTAGAAGTTAGAAGTTAGAAGTTAGAAAATAAATATTTGTGAATTCGTGGAAAAAACAAAAGACAACAAAAAAGTAATTTATTGGCTACTAACAGGTTGCTTATTAATTTTTATTATGGTAGTTGTTGGTGGCATTACCAGATTAACTCATTCTGGTTTATCTATTTCAAACTATAAATTAATATCAGGCACCATACCTCCAATGAATGAAACCGAATGGCAAGAAGCATTCGATTTATATAAACAATATCCTGAATACCAGAAACTTAACAATCATTTTGATTTACAAGACTTTAAAGATATTTACTTCTGGGAATGGTTGCACCGCGTTATTGGAAGGTTCATTGGTTTAGTGTTCTTTCTGCCTTTTTTATACTTTTTAATAACTAAACAACTTTCAAAACCAACTATAAAAAAATCAATAATACTCATGTGCTTAGGTGCTTTTCAAGGTTTTTTGGGTTGGTATATGGTTAAAAGTGGCTTGGTAGATAATCCTGATGTTAGCCATTATAGACTTGCCGCACACTTAACAACCGCCTTTTTAACCTTTGCTTACACCTTTTGGGTAGCTCTTGATTTAATCTATCAAAATAGAAAAGAAATCAGCAAATCCTTTAGAAACTTAGTTCGTTTTACATTTGCTATTTTACTCTTACAAATAATTTATGGTGCATTTGTAGCAGGTCTAGATGCTGGTTTTATTCACAATCACTGGCCTATGATGAGCGAAGGCAAATTTATGCACCAAACAGTTTATATTGAACATTCCCCGCTTTACAAAAACTTTATTGAAGGTAAAAGTGGCGTACAGTTCGTGCACCGAACATTAGCATATTTTGTAGTTGGTTTGATTGTTTTAGTATATTTAAAATCAAGAAAATTAATACTTACGCTACCACAATCTCGAGCTATTAATAGTTTACTTTTAACTGTAGGCATTCAATTTTTGTTGGGTGTTTTCACTATTATATTACAAGTTCCTGTTTGGTTAGGTGTTGTGCACCAAGTAGGGGCTTTTTTCTTGCTAAGTGCTATGATATTTACTTTACATCGTTTCTCAAAATAACCTAAAAAAGCTACCTTTGTAGCATATTTTTTTTTAATGATGATTTACAGATTTAGAATTATTTTAGATAATGACACTGATGAAGATATTTTTCGCGATGTAGAAATTAGTGAAAGTGATACACTTGAGGATTTACACAATATCATTATACAATCTTTTGGGTTTGATGGTACCGAAATGGCTTCATTTTATATTAGTAATGATGCTTGGGAACAAGGTGAAGAAATATCGCTTTTTGATTTAAGTGAGGATGCCTCTGCACGCTTAATGAACGAAACTTCACTTGACAGTGTTGTTCTCGAAGCGCAAACAAAGCTTATTTATGTTTACGATTTTTTAAGTATGTGGACATTTTATGTTGAATTAGCAGAAATTGTTGATGAAACAGAAGGGCACGATTATCCCAACCTAATATTCGCTCAAGGTCAAGTACCCGATAGCGCTCCAGAAAAATTATTTGAAGCCGATGATGAGGATGATTTTGATGAATTTGAAGATGGTTTTGATGTTGACGATTACGACTCCCTAGATTTTGATGAACACTGGAACTAAAAAAACTTCCTATTCTTTAAAATTTTCCAAACTTACATTCTCATAATTACGGGTCAAAAACTCCAAAGAGTATTTTAAAATTTGACCCATATTTTCACTGCGCTTAAATTTAATATCTTGCGTGTACTCAAAAATGGTAGTTTTTAACAAATCAATATTTTCTTTATTTGAAATGTTGTCTTCTAGCATACAAGCTATTAACTCATCTATTCTACCGTGAAAACTTTTTAAACGTTTCACTAAAATTGAACGTTCTTCAGTTTTATATTGGCTGATAGATAATTTCTGCATGCTCTCAGTAACCAGCTCTACCATTTTTAAATTCTCCTTAAAAAATTGTGGCCTATAAATGTTAAACTTCCCTTCGTAAGACTGCTGGTCAAAATCTATAGCTCTAATTTTGTAAACCACATGGTCAAAATCGTGTGTAGGAACAATAACGTAGTTGTATGAACGCATATCTCCCAAAAGTCTTATCATACAACGCTCATTAAACTTAACAAACTCTTTTGCTATTTGTGATTTTTCAGATTTGTCACATTTAGGCAAAAAATTCTTTATAAAATCATCACCTGGTATACCCGCAATATGCTCCTCTATTAATGTATTTTTGTACACCAAAAAATTCAGGTTATAAGGAGATAACATATGCTCCAACTCCAACCCATAAACACGTGAAGCATCAGCAATTTTTATATAAAAATACGTGTAGTTATCATTTAAAATATTTCTGATTTTAACCCGAAAAGGTTTAGAATTACCAAAAGTACAGAAGTCTATAGCATCAACATTTAAAAACGGTATGGTATCTTCATTACCATCAGAATGTAAAATAGTATATACTTTTTTTAGTGATAAATCAATCTCCTCACGCTCATAATCGTTGTAATAAACACGAATCCAAAGCGTATCATTGTCCTCTTTATCATAAACCACAATAGAGCCTTGAAACCTAAGTAAATCCTCATAAAAAATGGGGATTTTTATGTTCCTATTGTATTCTGCCAAATAATCGTTTAACTTGGATGTAATTGGAAACGATGGTTTTTTTTTCGATATTTTTAAATCTTGCATGAGCTTGAAACTTATTCAAATTTAGTGCTTTTATTAATAATTTTGTAACAAAAAATAAGGACTGTCGTCATACTTTTATAACTAACCCATGCTAATTTCAATAAAATTAGTATTAAAAACCATTGTAGTTTGGAATCAATACTTACCATTAATAATCTTACCAAAAAATTTGGGTATTTAACTGCTGTTAAAGATTTATCATTCACTATAAATAAAGGCAATGTTTATGGTATTTTAGGCCCTAACGGAAGTGGTAAATCAACCACTCTTGGCATTGTTTTAAACGTTGTGAATAAAACTGAAGGCAGCTTCCATTGGTTTGATGGTAAAACCACTACACATGATGCCTTAAAAAAGGTTGGCGCTATTATAGAACGTCCTAATTTTTACCCTTACATGACTGCTGCACAGAATCTTAAACTTGTTTGTAAAATTAAAGGGGTAAATTACAATAAGATTGACGAAAAACTTGAAATTGTTGGTCTTTTAGACAGAAAAGACAGTAAATTTAGAACCTATTCTTTAGGTATGAAACAGCGTTTGGCGATAGCTTCAGCTTTATTAAACGACCCAGAGATTTTAATATTGGATGAACCAACAAATGGACTTGACCCCCAAGGTATTCATCAAATTAGGCAAATAATAAAAGATATTGCTGCACAAGGCACCACCATTTTATTGGCATCACATCTACTTGATGAAGTCGAAAAAGTTTGCTCTCATGTTGTGGTTCTTAGAAAAGGTAAAAAATTATATTCTGGTCGGGTTGACGAAATGATTTCAAGTCATGGCTTTTTTGAATTAAAATGTAATAATCAAGAAGCTTTAGTAAAGCTATTGGAAAATAACACAGCATTTGGAAAAATTACAGTTCAGGACAATTTGGTAACCGCCTTTTTAAACGAGCCCATGAAATCTGATGATTTTAATAAGTATTTATTCGAAAAAGGTATCATACTCACCCATTTAGTGCAACGTAAAGAAAGTTTAGAAGAGCAATTTTTACAACTAACTGATAATCAAAAAAACTAAACCTAACCACATGTTTCGACTTTTAAACTTAGAACTACAAAAACTATTACTAAATAGAACCAGTAAAATACTCATATTTGTATCCTTTATATTACCATTCTTTGTCATCCTTTTATCTTCATTAAAAATTAATGTTTTTGGCTTTTTTACTTTAGAATTAGGCGAACTGGGAGTTTTTAACTTTCCAATAATTTGGCATTTAACCACCTTTTTTGCTGCACAATTTAAATTCTTTTTTGCCATTGTAGTAGTTAGTATGATAGGCAATGAATATAGTAACAAAACATTAAAACAAAACCTAATCGATGGCTTAAGCAAAAAAGAATTTATACTATCAAAATTTTATACCATTGTTTTCTTTTCTTTGGTATCGACCATTTTAATAGGTTTAATTTCATTGTGTATTGGGTTATACTATTCGAGTTATAATGAATTCAATATCATCATTAGAGAAACCAACTATCTAGTTGCTTATTTTGTAAAGTTAGTCGGCTTTTTTAGTTTGTGTTTGTTTTTTGGTATGCTAGTTAAGCGCTCAGCATTTGCACTAGCATTTTTGTTTATTCTATATATACTTGAATGGATTATTTTCGGATTAATTACTTGGCAATCTGACCATTATTTGGCTGAAAAAATTCAGAATTTCTTTCCGCTTAAATCTATGTATAAATTGATAGACCAGCCTTTTCAACGTATTGCCATAACTAAATTTCCAGATAAAGCAGAATTAGCTTATGACTACGCAGTTCATTGGCATGAAATTGCCATCGTTTTAGGTTGGACTGCCTTATTTGTGTTTTTATCATATAGATTATTAAAAAAGCGTGATTTATAATATCTTTACTCGCATTTGCTATGTAAAGGATGAAAAAAGAAATTTTACTTACTATTTTTTGTGTTATTGGTTTTAGTGTTTATGCACAATACGAAGCTTCTAACTGGTATTTTGGTGAAAATGCTGGTATAAAATTTAATCTTGGGAATAATACAATTTCTAATTCTACAGATGGGCAATTAAATACGCGTGAAGGATGTGCATCAATTTCTGACGATTCTGGCAACCTATTATTTTATACTGATGGAGTAACCGTTTGGAATAAAAATCATTCAGAAATGAAAAATGGTTTTGGGCTTAATGGAGATTCTTCTAGCACACAATCTGCCATCATTGTTCCCAAACCACAAGATGATAACATTTATTACGTTTTCACGGTAGATAATAATTTAGACGATTTTAATTATGGTTTAAACTACTCTGAAATAAATATGACTTCAGATGGTGGATTGGGTGCAGTTTCAGAAAAAAACAAAAACTTATTACCTATATGTTCTGAAAAAATTACGGCTGTTTTAAAAGATTGTATCACCAAAGCCATTTGGGTAGTAACTTTTTCTTCAGAAGATGGTTTAAGTAAAATTTATGATACTTTTCATGCTTTTGAAGTAACTAGTAAAGGTGTGAATCCTTCTTCTATTACTTCTACTTTCTCTCTGGATGTAAGAGACTCAAGGGGTTATTTAAAATTATCACCAGATGGTACCAAAGTTGCAAGTGCAAATGTGCAAGGCGGTCTTTATGTTTATGATTTTGACGTGAATTCCGGTTTGCTTTCAAATGAACTAAGACTTCAAATAAACTCAAATAATGGCAGTATTTTTCCATATGGAGTTGAATTCTCACCAAATAGCCAACTGCTATACGTACATTCATCAAACGATTTTTTTGATGTTCAAAACCCTGCTAATTCAAATAATCCAGCCTACCATACTTCAGTTTTAACCCAATTTAATTTATCAGATTCAGATATAGAAGGATCTCAAGTTAAACTCGATGATAGAAAACTATATAGAGGCGGATTGCAATTAGGACCAGATGGTAAAATTTACAGGGCTCTGAGCGCCACTTATAATCAAGGCTTACCAAACTTAGGGGTTATTCAAAACCCAAACACAGTTGGGTTCGGTTGTAACTATATCCATAATGCCATCAATTTGTCTCCTTTTATATCCTCGCAGGGATTACCTCCATTTATTGCTTCATTTTTCAATACAGAAATTGATATTATTAAAAATGGTGAAAGCTCAAGTAATTTAGCTCTTTGTGAAGGAGATTCATATACTTTAGTTTCAGAAAACATTCCTGGAGCATCATACAGTTGGTATAGAGATAAAGTAGTTCTTACTGAAAATGATTTTGATTTAGAGGTATTTGAAGCTGGTAGATATGAAGTATATATCGATCCAAACAATGGGGATTGTGCCATTGAAGGTCAGGCATTTGTTGTATTTAATGAAAACCCTGAAGCATATAACCATACCATTTTACAATGCGATGAAGATGGTACCATTGATGGCCTAACAACCTTTAACCTCAATGAAGCTCATGACGATTTAACCGGAAATACCCCAGACAGAACCACAAGGTTCTATTCAGATATTAGTAGAAGTGTCGAGGTTAACGCAGACGCCTTTGATAATACCACAAACCCACAAACAATTTACGTTGAAGTTATTAACAACACTACAGGCTGTTTTAGCTATTGCGAGCTTGTGCTTGATGTTAGCGTAACCGATGCTAACGATGCTGCCCTTCCTCCTGTTTGTGATGATGATGGCATTGAAGATGGACTGCATGTTTTCAACTTAAATGATGCAGATGCTTTAATTCTTAATGGGTTGCCAATATCTGGATTGGATATTTCTTATTATGAAACCTACGATGATGCCCTTTTGGAACAAAATACCCTAAATGCGTCCTACACAAACAGTATACGCTATTCACAAACTATTTATGCCCGTGTCGAAAATGCCAACAATTGTTATGGTATTAGTGAGGTTACACTTACCGTTAATCAATTGCCCGATATTGACACAGAAGGCTTTGCTACGTATTGTTTAAACTTATTTCCTGATACCATTTCTTTAAATGCAGCAGTATTAAATGATTCACCAAATAATTACAGTTACAATTGGTCATCTGGTGAAAATACTTATGAAATTCAAGTGAATCAAACTGGTGCTTTTAATGTTACTGTAACCAATGCCTATGGTTGCTCAAAAACAAGAACCATAAGCGTTGAACCATCAAACATAGCTTCTTTTGAATCTATCGAAGTTTTGGATGTTACAGCCAATAATACCATTACTGTTCTGGTATCAGGAGAGGGGCTTTATGAGTACAGTTTGTTTGATAGTAACAATATATTGGTTGCTCCTTACCAAGATAGCAATGTATTTGAAAATGTGAGTCCAGGCATCTATAAAGTTTACGTTAGAGATATTAAAAATAATTGTGGTGAGGTAAATAATGGTGTTTCAGTAATTGGTTTTCCTAAATTTTTCACACCAAATGATGATGGCTACAATGATACCTGGCAAGTTTATGGGGTTTCAGAAATGTTTCAACCTAATACCAAAATATTGATATTTAATAGGTTCGGAAAACTTTTAAAAGCACTAAATCCTGTAGGTGAAGGTTGGGATGGCACAATAAATGGTAACAAACTTCCAAGCGATGATTATTGGTTTGCTATAAAACTACAAGATGGTAGAATTTTCAAAAACCATTTTACTTTAAAAAATTTCTGATTGTCCGTAATCACTTATAACTGTTTTTTATTCTTATTTTTATATAAAATATAAGACATGAACTTATTTAATTTTACAGCAAATTTTGGTAGCGAAGAAGCTTGTAGACTTCATTTTAAAGAGCAACGCGATAAAATAGGTGTCAACTGTAAATGTGGTTCTA
>JBMTVT010000085.1:0-7440 GCA_049451635.1 Tamlana sp.
ACTGATAAGCGTAGCCTCCAATAATATCACAAAAAAAACTCCCAAATTAATTGGGAGTTTTTTTAATTTAAGGTATAAGAGTTGATAATATTCTTGAGTTGGAGTTTTAAATCTTCACCGGCATCATAAATCATTTGTTCTTCACTAGGGAAAGGTACTGCTGCTCTTGACGATTATCTAACTTACATAGGCATCAAAAATGCGTATAAAGCTTTCAGGGTTATTATCTTTTTTAAGCAAGTTAATACTATCTAAATCTCTTGCTGTTGCTTTGTTGAAAGCCTCCTCAAGTAATATGATGATATCGGTTTTGCCTTTTCGGTCTTTATTTATTTGAAGTTTGCCAATGGCGTCAATTATTGCACGGTCGTAATTACCATAGCTTATAGTTTTTTTCATTTGTCTGCGTGTACTACATGCAGTAAATAACACGATGGTTAAGCAGTAAAGTAGAATTTTTTTCATCTACATTAGTTTTTGGGTTATTGGGGGTACTATTTCAATAAGGGTGGCAAAACACTAAAATGATAGATAAAATGCTGATAAAAACAATAAAATGTATTAAAATGTTTTTTTGTAAGAAATATATTATTTTTTATTGTAAACAGGTAGTAGTTTTGTAGAAACTTCTCCAAAGCCAATTCTAGTTCCATCTTTTTCGCAATAACCGCGCATGATAACAGTATCGTTATCATTTATAAATTTACGCTCGCTGCCGTCTTTCATTTTTAATGGTCTTTCTCCTTTCCAGGTTAATTCCAACATCGATCCGTATGAATCTGGAGTTGGTCCAGAAATCGTGCCACTTCCCATCATATCCCCAGAATTTACAGGACATCCATTAATTGTATGGTGAGCCAATTGTTGAACCATATTCCAATACATATATTTGAAATTGGAATTACTAACAACCGTTTCCTTGGCGCCTTTTGGGCGGATAGCTACTTCTAAATTTATATCGTAACTCTTTTTTCCCTTGTATTGTAAGTAGGGAAGCTGTGGCTTTATAGGCTTAGGACTTTCTACTCTATAAGGCTCTAAAGCATCTAAAGTTACTATCCAAGGTGAAATTGAGGTTGCAAAATTTTTGGCTAAAAAAGGCCCTAAAGGCACGTACTCCCATTTTTGAATATCACGGGCGCTCCAATCGTTCAATAAAACCAAACCAAAAATGTATTCTTCAGCTTCCTCAATTGGTATGGGTTCGCCCAAATCGTTGGCATCAGTAGTAATAAAAGCCATTTCCAATTCAAAGTCTACCAGTTTACTAGGGCCAAAAACAGGTTCGGTGGCGCCATTAGGTAGGGTTTGACCTTGAGGGCGATGTATTGGTATTCCTGATGTTATGATTGATGAGCTTCTACTGTGGTAACCAACAGGTATATGCAACCAGTTTGGTAACAAAGCATTATCAGGGTCTCTAAACATGGTACCTACATTGGTGGCATGCTCTATGCTTGAGTAAAAATCGGTATAATCGCCAATTTGAACGGGTAATTGCATTTCTATCTCATCCAATCGAAATAAAACAATTTCCTTGTGGTGTTTATTTTGTTTTAAGGTGTCATTATTACTGTCAAAAATATGTGCAATTCTATTTCTTACAGCACGCCAAGTTTTACGACCATCTGCAATGAAATCATTTAAAGTATCTTGAAGAAAAATATCATCAGTTAACGGAATGCCCTCAAAATACCCTAGTTGATGTAAAGCTCCCAAATCGATAGCAGTATCACCAATTCTTGTACCAATAGTTATTATATCATCACGGGTTAAAAACACGCCAAAAGGAATATTTTGAATAGGAAAATCTGAGTTTTTATCGACGTGTAACCACGACTTTCTATCTGGGTTGTTAGCTGATAATGGCATAATTTCTATCTTATTTAGTATGTTAAATTGTATTCAAACCTACATAATTTTTTCATTTTAATAGATAAAACTGCTTAAAAATTGAGTTTTCTTTAATCGTTAATAAATTGGTTAAAAACTTAGTAGTAAATATATATTTTTTAATGAATTTAACTAATGTATTTCCTATTTTTGCCCAACTTTTAACACCAAATTAATTTTATGCAACGCGACGAACAAATTTTTGAACTTATTGAAGCTGAAAAAGAACGCCAACTCCATGGTATTGAATTGATAGCATCTGAGAATTTTGTAAGCCAACAAGTTATGGAAGCTGCTGGTTCTGTACTTACAAATAAATATGCTGAAGGCTATCCAGGAAAGCGTTATTATGGTGGTTGTGAAGTAGTTGATGAAGTAGAGCAAATAGCTATTGACAGAGCAAAAGCCTTGTTTGGAGCTGAATATGTAAACGTGCAACCACATTCTGGAAGTCAAGCAAATACAGCAGTTTATCACGCTTGCTTAACACCTGGGGATAAAATTTTAGGTTTTGATTTATCCCATGGAGGTCATTTAACACATGGGTCGCCAGTAAATTTTTCAGGGAAATTATATGTACCATCTTTTTATGGAGTAGAGGAAGAGACAGGTGTTTTAAATTATGATAAAATACAAGAAATTGCCAAAAAAGAGCAACCAAAGTTAATTATTGCTGGGGCTTCTGCTTATTCTCGTGATATCGATTTTAAGCGTTTTAGAGAAATAGCCGATAGTGTGAATGCTATTTTGTTGGCAGATATTTCACATCCTGCAGGATTGATAGCCAAAGGTATTTTAAATGATCCGTTACCTCATTGTCATATTGTTACAACTACAACCCACAAAACATTACGAGGTCCTAGAGGAGGAATGATTATGATGGGAAAAGATTTTGATAATCCTTTCGGTCAGACATTAAAAAACGGCAGTTTGAAAAAAATGTCATCGTTATTAGATTCAGCAGTTTTTCCTGGAAATCAAGGAGGTCCATTGGAGCATATTATTGCAGCTAAGGCCATTGCTTTTGGTGAAGCCTTAACTGATGACTTTTTGCATTACCAATTACAGGTAAAAAAGAATGCTAATGCTATGGCAAATGCTTTGGTGGCTAAAGATTACCATATTATTTCGGGAGGAACCGATAACCACATGATGTTGATTGATTTGCGTAACAAAAATGTATCGGGTAAAGATGCAGAACAAGCGCTTGTAAAAGCTGATATTACTGCTAATAAAAATATGGTTCCTTTTGATGATAAATCACCATTTGTAACTTCAGGAATCCGTTTAGGAACTGCAGCAATAACCACTCGTGGTTTAAAGGAAAGTGATATGGCTATTATTGTTGATTTTATTGATGAAGTGATTAGCAATTATGATAATGAAGCAGTTCTTAAAGCTGTAAAAGCTAGTGTAAATGCTATGATGAAGGACAAGCCATTGTTTGTTTAGATATCAACTAAAATATATTAATAAAAAAATCCTGCTATTAGCAGGATTTTTTTATTTCTAACTCTTCTCTAGAGAACCTTCCCAAAGCACTTGTTCAATCATCCATTTATCACCTCTTTTAAAAAGTAAAATATAATCAATGCCCCACCAAGCTGTAACTTTTGCCGAAGCAATGGAATTTCCAACGTCTAGAGCCTCTACTTTTTTTGGAGCATCTTTTTTTGCAAAATGTTTTTTTTCTAAAACTCGTCTTGCATATGCTAAAGCTTTATCATAAGACATATAATCTTGTTGTTCATACTCACCAGAGTCTTTGTTTTTCCAAAATCCAAATTTGTTTAATGTAGGTTGCAGGCTTTCTTTAAGTTTTGATTCGTCTCCTTTATAAAATCCTTCAATGTAATTCATACATGCTTTTTCAAAATCTTCAGTACTTGAAGTTTGAGCTTTAACAATGGTTAATATGCTTAAAAACACAACTAATACAATTAATTTTTTCATTAGTTTCATTTTTATTGATTGATAGACAATATGATACTTTTTAAAAAGTAACCCATATATTGAAGCTAACTTGTTAAGACTTCGTTAATCTTTATTCTGGAAAGGTAATGTGTTGATAGGCTCCTAAATCGGGTGAAGTTGTTCTGTTTACATTTAAAATATCTACAGGAACTTGAGTTGCAAAAGTTGATAAACCTTGGTTATTGGCTGCCGATTCATCTCCAATTATTAACTTATTTAATTCGGTGTCCAGAAAATTAGGATCTTCGTTAAAAATATTGCCTTCATAACGATTGGTATCATTGAAGTTGTAGTTTGGACCAACAAAGTTATTGTTTGAATCTTGAAAACGGATTAGGCAATTTGTGAATTTAAAATTGAAAACTACAGCATCATCTTCAATTTCATCCAAAAGAATTTCAGGGTTATCATTTCCGTAGATGATACAATTATTAAAATTAGCTTCTGTTAAATCTGCTAAAGTGGCTACATTGTCTTCATCTATAATAAAGTTATTGAGCAATACCGAAGGGAATTGCCTAAATCCATTATTCCAATAATTAACAATGGTTGAATGTGTAAAGTTGTATTTCCCGCCAATAGTACCAGCAAAAGAAGATTGTCCTGCATTGTTGATTACTACATTTTCACCAGCTATAGATGTATTTCTACCTAAAATTCCAAAGGCACTGTTATTGTAAATTTGTGTATTAGTAATTTTGAGTTTATTTGAAGCTTCATCAGGATTTCCATCACATAAAATACCAACGGTAGCATTTTTAATGGTAGCATAATTAATTGAATTGTTGACACTGCCGTCTAAAAACCATATGGTACCCCATTGTCCTGGAACTTCTGAAAAATTGGGTTCCAACCGGTCACCTTCAAATATGACTTCGTTTTCCAAGAGTTCTTGATCGTTACTAAAAGCACCATTTATATGTAACGAAGCGCCATTTGATATAATAATACCAGAATTATCGTGGAAATGTATGCGAGCACCAGCTTCAATAGAGAGGGTTTTATTTTCGGGTACTGTAGCAAAACCATAAATAACATAGGGTTTTTCGTTTGTAAAGGTAAGTTCTGAGGCTTGTAGTTCACGTCCTTGGAGTTCGGTTTCAACCATATCACCTCCAATATTGAGCGTTAATGTCTCAACAACCTTGTTGGAATCCCTGTTTGGATAAATAAAAACAGCATCTTGCACCAAGGTAACAAGTTCAACTTTTTGAAGATTTGAACCATAATCAAACTCTATTGCATCTGTATCTAAGTATTGTAGTTGTGCTAAAGGCGTTGCATTGGTATCAAATGTTGTTTCAATAAAAATATATAAACTGTCATTTGCTAAAATTTCAACATTATCAAAAACCTTACCAGCGATACCGTCAACACTTAATCTGTAATTTGATGTTTCCCCTAAGGATAATCTTACAGAGGGGATAAATATATCATAATCACTTTTATTATAAACTTTAAGGTTATAGGTGCTAGAGCCAATATTAGTAAAAACAGTGTCAAGATAAACAGTATCTTTGGAAAATTGGAGAGTCCCATTACTTGGGGAAAAATCAAAATCTTTTCTGCAAGAACTCCATAATAATATA
The DNA here is from genome assembly GCA_049451635.1 of Tamlana sp. Taxonomy (GTDB): domain Bacteria; phylum Bacteroidota; class Bacteroidia; order Flavobacteriales; family Flavobacteriaceae; genus JBMTVT01. Next base: position 5,457 of record JBMTVT010000085.1, read on the forward strand.
AAACCAAGCAAAAAGGAGAAAAAAAAGTAGCGTTTCATGAAAAAGAATACGTTATAAAGGATAAATGTATAACTTTTGGTTATATGTTCTATTATAAACTAGGAGAAAAATTTTTTTAAAAAATTAAATTTTTATATTTGGTTTTTAAAATTAACTAAACTAAAAATATTATTATGACATCAGGATTTCATATTTGGGACTACGTGGTCTTTATTGCTTATGCAATTTTAATTTTGGGTGTAGGTTTATGGGTGTCTAGAGATAAAAAGGGGCATCAAAAAAATGCCGAAGATTATTTCTTGGCAAGTAAATCTCTGCCATGGTGGGCAATAGGGGCTTCTTTGATAGCTGCTAATATTTCTGCTGAACAATTTATTGGTATGTCCGGTTCTGGATTTGCTTCTGGATTAGCTATCGCTTCTTATGAGTGGATGGCAGCTATTACATTAATTATTGTTGGTAAATATTTCTTACCTATATTTATTGAAAAAGGGCTCTATACGATTCCTGAATTTGTAGAAAAAAGATACTCAACTAACTTAAAGACGATACTAGCCGTTTTCTGGATTGCTCTATACGTTTTTGTTAACCTTACCACGGTTTTATATCTAGGAGCTCTAGCTTTAAAAACTATTATTGGTATAGATTTAATTTACGGTGTGATAGGCTTGGCATTATTTGCTGCTGCCTACTCATTGTACGGAGGACTTTCAGCAGTGGCATGGACAGATGTAATTCAAGTTGTTTTTCTTGTACTAGGAGGTTTGGTTACTACTTATTTGGCTTTAAATACGGTTTCAGGAGGAGAAGGTATATTATCAGGAATTAATTCAGTTTTTGATGCTGTTCCTGAACGCTTTGAAATGATATTGGATAAATCAAATCCCGAATACAAAAATCTCCCAGGCTTAGGGGTCCTCGTTGGCGGTATGTGGGTTGCAAATTTATATTATTGGGGTTTTAACCAATATATTATCCAGAGAACCCTTGCTGCTAAATCTTTAAAAGAAGCACAAAAAGGGATTTTATTGGCAGCATTCTTAAAATTAGTTATTCCATTAATAGTAGTAATTCCAGGAATTGCAGCATTTGTTATGGTTAACGATCCAGAAATTATGGCAAGACTTGGGCTTGCAGCACAAGAAAATCTACCATCATTAGAACAAGCTGATAAAGCATATCCATGGTTATTACAGTTCTTACCAACTGGACTTAAAGGTGTTGCATTTGCAGCTTTAGCTGCAGCTATAGTTTCTAGTTTAGCATCTATGTTAAATTCAACATCTACTATTTTTACTATGGATATTTATAAACAATACATTAATAAAACAGCAAGTGATAAGGCTACAGTTAATACTGGTAGAATTTCTGCATTTGTTGCTTTAGTAATTGCATGTATTGTAGCCCCATTATTAGGGAATTTAGATCAAGCTTTCCAATTCATACAGGAGTATACAGGTATTGTAAGTCCAGGTATATTGGCAGTATTCTTATTAGGTTTGTTTTGGAAGAAAACAACAAATAAAGCTGCTATTGTAGGTGCATTGGCATCAATTCCTATTGCCATGTATTTCAAAGTTGCACCTAAAGGATGGTCTTTATCACCATTTTTTGTTGATGTACCTTTTATGGACCAAATGGGTTACACATTATTGTTAACTATGGCAGTTATTATGATTTTTAGCTATATTCAGCATAATGGTGCTGATGACGAAAAAGGGATACCAGTTACCAAGGCTTTATTTAAGACTTCACCAGTATTCAATATTGGTTCTTTTGCAGTTTTACTTATTTTAACTGTGTTATATAGCTTATTTTGGTAAACAAAAAAATTATTTATTACAGCTGTTTAAGGCGAATGTTATTGTGAAAAATTTAATGAACATTTCTTTTGGTTAGATATATAGTTAATTTTATATTTGCACCGCTTTATTGGTCGCGTAGCTCAGTTGGATAGAGCATCTGCCTTCTAAGCAGACGGTCA
>JBMTVT010000086.1:0-7385 GCA_049451635.1 Tamlana sp.
GGTTATTGGTGAATAATTGTTCTTGTGTTATATGTTTTAATCGTCTTGATATGTTGTGTATTGTGTTCATTTTTTTGATTGATGAAAGTTGTTCGAAAAAGACGTTACTATCTGTAACGTCTTTTGCTGTTCCATGCGTTACTTTTTGTACCGCTTAAAGTTCCAGTTAATTGATTGTTGTTTAAAGTTCTCATGATTTGTTGTTTTTTGATTAATGATTAATTTTTAATTGTCTTATACTAGATAGACGACCATAAATTAATTTTGTTACAGTACTATGCATAACAAAGTAATAAATTAACATATTTTAACTATTTTGGATAGGGTAGTACTGTTGGATTTGTTAGTTTTAATATGAAAATTAAGTTTAGGAACGATTATTGTTAAACCCATATTAAATATTGAATTAGATTTTGGCGTATTTAAACATATTAAAATACCTTTGAAATGTTTAAGCTTTAGTAAACAAATAAATTATACAAGGATTGATGAAGTTTCCTATTTTGTTTTTAGTTGCAATTTTATTCTCATTATCTATACAGGCACAAATAGATAATAAAACCAAATCTTTGGTTATTCCAGCTGTTGAAAGCAAAAAAGACTCTGCCGATATATCGCCTTTAACACCGTCAAAACCTATTGAAAATAAGATTTTTGGTTTAAATACACCTAAAGTATCACCAAATTTAGAGATACCAAAAAAGGAATTTTCCATGTTTCCAGAAGAAAAATTTGGGAATCCTGGAGAGCTCTATGAAAAACGGATAGATAAAAACATTGCCGACTTAAAATTGAACCCCGAGGAAGTTGAACAGCGCAATGGTAGTATTACCGACCAATTTTTAGGTGATTTTAAAAGTAAGGCTAAGTTTGTTAATGTTATATATCGCGACCACGGATATGTTGATGGCGACTTAATACAAGTTAGGATAAATGATGACATTATTTACCCCAGAGTATTTTTAAATGGCGGTTACAGTGGGTTTAAACTTGATTTAAAAACAGGATTTAATAAAATTGATTTTGTAGCTCTTAACCAAGGAGAATCTGGGCCCAATACTGCTGAATTTAAAGTGATTGATGATAACGGATTTATAGTATCGCACAATCAATGGAATTTAGCAACAGGTGTTAAAGCCACTATTATTGTGGTTAAGGAAAGTGATTAAGAAATAATCTTATCAATCATTTTCAATTCTTCGCCTGTAAAACTCAAATTATCCAAAGCTTTTACATTGTCTTTTAATTGATTGGATGAATTTGCTCCAACTAGTACAGACGCTACTTGTTTTTGCCTTAAAATCCATGCAATGGCCATTTGAGATAACTTTTGACCGCGTTCTTGAGCGATGTTATTGAGTTTATGAATTTTATTGATGTTACTGTTAACCGTATCGGTATCTAAATACGTTAAGGTTTTGGCTGCTCTTGAGTTTTCAGGAATCCCATTAATATATTTATCGGTAAGCATACCTTGTGCCAATGGTGAGAAGGCAATACAACCCACACCAGTATTTTCCAAAGTATTCAAAAGTCTGTCTTCTACCCATCTATCAAACATGGAATATCTAGCTTGGTGCAAAATAAACGGTACATTTAAACGCTTCAATATGTCTGCAGCCTCTTGGGTTTCTTTGGGTTTGTAGTTTGAAATACCAACATACAAAGCTTTGCCTTGTCGCACAATATCAGCCAAAGCACCCATGGTTTCTTCGAGAGGGGTGTCTGGGTCTGGTCTATGATGATAAAAAATGTCAACATAATCCAATCCCATACGTTTTAAACTTTGATCTAAACTAGCTATTAAATATTTTCTCGAGCCTAAATTACCATAAGGTCCAGGCCACATATCAAACCCAGCCTTTGAAGCAATAAACAATTCGTCTCGGTATGATTTAAAATCATTATTAAATATAGTGCCAAAATTTTCTTCAGCTGACCCATATGGGGGTCCATAATTATTTGCCAAATCAAAATGGGTAATGCCCAAATCAAAAGCTGTTCTTAATATATCCCGCCCATTTTGTAAACTATCAACAAATCCAAAGTTATGCCACAAACCCAAAGAAATCGCAGGAAGCAGTATACCACTTTTCCCTGTTCTTTTGTAGGTCATGGAATCGTATCTTTTTGAATCTGCTTGATAACCCTTTATTTCTGACTTGTCATTGATTTGCATGGTACTAATATTTTATCTGGTAAAAATATAAATTAGTTTTTACATTATTTATCTAGAGAAATTCAACTAATACGACATTTTTAACATTCCTTAGTAATTTTCATTAAAATGATACTAGATAAACCCTTTAAAGATGTTATTTTTGCACGTCAGTAAATTGCAAATATGTCCATTTCAAAAACAGAATTAGAAGAAAGAAAAGCTGGTAAAGATTTATATAGTTATCAAAAAGGAGCTATAAATAAAATATTCAAGGCTTTTGAAGAATCTCCGGACGATTACCATTTGCTATACCAGTTGCCCACTGGCGGTGGTAAAACAGTTATTTTCTCTGAAATAGTTAGACAATATTTAAAGCATCATCAAAAAAAAGTATTGGTGATGACTCATCGAATTGAGTTATGCAAGCAAACTTCAAACATGCTTACTGAATTTGGTGTGGTTAATAAAGTTGTTGACAGTAAGGCAGATTTGAGTGACCAAGGGAACTATAGCTGCTTTGTTGCCATGGTTGAAACCCTGAACAATAGACTTAACGACGACAAACTTGATATTTCTAATATTGGTTTGGTTATTATTGATGAAGCGCATTACAATTCGTTCACCAAGTTGTTTAAATTTTTTAGCCAATCATTTATACTTGGAGTTACCGCTACGCCATTAAGTTCTAGTATAGAATTACCCATGACGGATAATTATGATGAATTAATTGTTGGTGAAAGTATTGAGTCTCTTATTGAAAATGGTTTTTTGGCACGTGCTGAAATGTTTACATACAACGTAGGTTTAACTTCATTGGTTGTAGGTGCTAATGGTGATTACACAGTTAAATCATCAGAAGACCTGTATACAGATAATGATATGCTAACCAAGCTATTACAAGCATATGAAGAACGTTCAAAAGGAAAAAAAACATTAATTTTCAATAATGGCATAAACACCTCTTTACATGTTTACGATACCTTTAGAAGAGCTGGCTATCCTGTAGCACATCTGGATAACACCAACACAAAGAAAGAACGGGCATTAATCTTAAAATGGTTTAAAAAAACACCCGATGCTATTTTAACTTCGGTGAGCATTTTAACAACTGGTTTTGATGAGCCTACTGTTGAGAGCATTATTTTAAATAGGGCTACTAAATCCTTGACACTTTATTACCAAATGATTGGTCGAGGCTCCAGAATCTTAAAAAATAAAAAAACTTTTACGGTTGTTGATTTAGGGAATAATTTTCACCGCTTTGGCCCTTGGGGTGATGATTTAGATTGGCAACGCATATTTAAATCACCTAATTATTACTTAGACTCAATTTTAAGCGATGAGGAGCTTGAAAGTAATTTTCGATATGAAATGCCTAATGAGTTGCGTAAGGAGTTTTCAAACTCAAAAGATGTCCATTTTGACATTCAGAAAACCTATGTAGATTCCATAAGAAATGGGGAATCATCAAAAGTAGTTTTAGAACGCTCTATAGAACAACACGCTAAAATTTGTACCGAAAACAGTGAGGATGTTTATGATGCCTTAGCCTTAGCTAAAAAATTGGGCGATGATATTGATTTTAGAATTCAGCGCTATACCAAGTGTATTAGTAAAAGTACCTTCAATTTTGTGGAATGGCTTAAAGGTGATTACAGAAAAAAGCTCAATGCCTATATACGTAGCAATTTTGATGAAATTTTTGAGCAAATCCATGGGTATCCACCTAACGACTAATAAATACTTGCTTTTATAGTGATAGCCTTAAAATAAGGCGTATCTTTACGCCTGTTAATCCACATAAAATCTTCAGTATACTATAAACTATGGCAAAATCGCAAGTAACTTTTAACAAAATTGAAAAAGAAAAAAAACGGTTAAAAAAGAGAGAAGACAAACAAAAAAAGAAAGAAGCTAGAAAAGCCGAAGCCAAAGAAAACCCAAAAGGTATTCAGTTTGCTTATGTGGATTTCAATGGAAATTTAACCGATACACCACCAGATCCAGCAATGCGCCAAAAAGTTGAGGCAGAAAGTATTGAACTTGGAATTCCTAAAAAAGAAGATAGAGTAGAAGCTGAGCCAGTTGCCAAAGAAGGCAAGGTGTCATTTTTTGATAGCTCTAAAGGTTTTGGTTTTATTATAGATAGCATCAATCAGGAAAAATATTTTGTGCATGTAAGTGGTTTGCTTGAAGACATCGTAGAAAACGACAAAGTAACTTACGAATTGGAACGTGGTCTAAAAGGCATGAATGCTGTTAGGGTAAAAAAAATATAGTTCTGTTTTTATTGATTTTATTTTAATTATTTATGTGGGCATCTCGTAAAACGATTTCAATTGTATTGGCTTTTTTTGCAATTTATGTTATATGGGGTTCTACCTATCTTCTCAATAAAATTGCAGTTTCAGAATTACCTCCCTTTAAATTAGCTGCCATTCGTTTTATTGTTGCGGGTATCATAATTTTCATAATTGCTAAATTTCTAAAGGTTGATATTTCAATTACTAAGCAACAATTAAAAAACACTTTTATTGCAGGGTTTTTATTTTTAACATTTGGTAATGGTGTGGTGGTTTGGGCCTTAAAGTTTGTTGATAGTGGGTTTGCTGCTTTAGAAATATCTGCACAACCATTGGTGGTCCTTATTTTAATGTGGGTTATTCAAGGAAAAAAAATAACAACTATGTCTTGCATTGGGGTAGTTTTAGGTTTTATTGGCATCTATCTACTAGTGAGCCAAAAAGAACTTATAAGTCAAGAGAATCAAATTATTGGTATGGTCATGATTTTTGTTTGTATGATAAGCTGGGGATATGGTAGTTTGTTTGTTGGTAAATCAGATATGCCAAAAAACTATTTTGTAAATACAGGCTACCAAATGCTTGCAGGTGGTATTATGTTAGCCATAGCGAGTCTATGTTTTGGTGAAACTTGGTCGTTACCGTCTACATGGAGTGCCAATCTACAATGGTCTATGTTAGGTCTTGTTTTGTTTGGAAGTATTATAGCTTTTACTGCATTTAATTATTTGCTTAAAGAAGTATCTCCAGAAAAAGTAGCCACCAATACCTATGTAAATCCTATTATAGCTTTATTTCTTGGGTGGTGGGTTTTAAATGAAACTATTACCCTTCAGTCAATTATTGCTGCTATAGTTTTGCTTACAGGGGTATATTTTATCAATACAAATCGCGTTATAAAACCACGGGGTATTGGACGTTAAATCTGCTATAAAATACATGCTTATCAGTACGTTTGCGTTTGCGTGTATGAATGGCACTGTAAAATACTTGTTACATGTTAATTCGTATCAGATTGTTTTTTTTAGATCGTTAAGTTCGCTATTCTTTACTTTCGGATTTCTTCTAAAAAATAATATCCCCATTTTAGGTAACAACATAAAATTATTGATTCTAAGGGGAGTTGTTGGTGTAACGTCTATGACATTATTTTTCATGTCTACCAAATATCTTCCCATTGGCACGGCGGTATCTTTACGTTATTTAGCTCCTATTTTTGCAGCTATTTTTGCTGTATTCTTTTTTAAGGAAAAAATAAAACCTTTGCAATGGTTGTTTTTTTCAATAGCATTTTTGGGCGTAGTTATCTTAAAAGGACTAGACACCCAAATAAGCACTTACGGATTAATACTCATCTTTATAGCTTCTGTTACCAGTGGGCTTGTATATATTTTAATAAGCAAAATAGGGAAAGGTGATCACCCTGTTGTAGTGGTTAATTATTTTATGGTAATAGCGACTATTGTTGGAGGACTATTATCCATAAACCATTGGGTTAATCCTGTTGGCAATGAATGGATTATGCTTTTTTCGTTAGGTATTTTTGGTTATTTTGGACAGGTTTATATGACCAAAGCTTTCCAAATAGCTGCAACAAACCAAGTAGCGCCATTTAAATATGTTGAAGTTATTTTTACCGTATTATTTGGCATTTTTATATTTGCAGAAATTTATACCGTTTGGAGTTTGTTGGGTATTGCATTAATCATCATTGGATTAGTTTTAAATGTGCTTTATAAATCTAAACTCGAAACTAAAAAACAATAATATTTACAAGTGAAAGTACCAGCAAGCATAAACAATATAAGACGTCGCTTAATGCATAGCATTACCAAAAATATAGGCAAATCGTATACCAATCCTATCATTGACCCATCAAAAAAACTCGACGTAAAAAAAGTGTTAATCATACGTCCTAATCACCGTTTAGGTAACCAGCTACTTTTAATTCCTATTGTGCAAGAGGTTATTAATACCTTCCCAGGTTGTAAAATAGATTTGTTTGTAAAAGGCGGTGTTGCCAATCCGGTATTTCAAAATTATAAGAAGGTTAATAAAATTATTCAGCTACCTAAAAAGCCCTTCAATAATTTGCTAAAGTATATTTTGGTTTGGGTCTCTATCAAAAGAACACATTATGATTTGGTAATAAACGGTGATAAAGATTCCTCTTCAGGACGATTGCTTACCCAAATAAGTAAAGCTACATTTAAGGTTTTTGGTGATGTAAACGAAGATATTCAAGCTAAGTATCCTGATTATACCCATATTTCAAAATATCCAATTTATAATTTAAGACGTTATCTAGAAAAGTTAGGGTTTCCTGAAAACAAAAGCGACTTACCGCTTTTAAACATCAAACTTGATAGTGATGAAATTGCTAAAGGAAAAGTGATTCTTGATAATATTATAAAAAATGACAAAAAAACTATCTGTATCTATACCAATGCTACAGGGGCTAAGTGCTACTCTGAATATTGGTGGGAAATCTTTTATTCCAGATTATTAAAAGAATATCCAGATTATAATATTATTGAAATGCTTCCAATTGAAAATATTTCAAAAATCAATTTTAAAGCTCCAAATTTTTATAGTAAAGATATTCGGGAGATGGGTGCCATCATAAAAAACACATCCATATTTATTGCTGCCGATAATGGTGTGATGCATTTAGCAAGCGCTTCGTTAACCCCAACCGTTGGATTTTTCTCTGTTACACAATCTAGTATTTATGCTCCTTATGGCAATGGCAGTATGGCATTAAATACAAACGAAACCTCAATTGACGATTGGATAAAATCTATAAATAGTATTTTAAAATAAATATATTTTATAGAAACACTTCTAATATGTTTTAATCTTATCATATATTTATGAGAAACCCGTTGTGCATTTTAAATAATGCTGATTTTAATATTGTT
>JBMTVT010000087.1:0-6655 GCA_049451635.1 Tamlana sp.
CCATATTGAATGCGTTTATCAACTACTAATGGCACATCGCCAAACCATTTAACCAGTTGAAAATAATAGAATGCTCTTAAAAATCTGGTTTGTGCTAACACACTTGTTTTGTTAGCAAAGTCCGTTTTATCTTTAAACTCCATAATGTAGTTTGTACGATTTACACCTGTGTACATCCACGTCCAGATATTACGTAATTGTGCATTTTGTGGTGTATGAATCATATCATCAATTTCCTGAATACCAGGTGTATCAGTAGCGCTTTCGCCACCAGCAAGGGTATTGTCGGATGCAATTTCACCAACTTGAAATTGTTGTGCTGTTGCTTGTAAATAATCGTATGCAGCAATTAATGCTTTTTGATAATCTTCTTCGGTATTGAAAAAATCTTCGGAGTTTTCGTCTTGAGAATCTACATCAATAAAACTGTCGGCACACGAAAACGTTGCGAATAATGCAAGTAATGCAAGTATATTTATTGTTTTAAAATTTTTCATAATGCTTAATTATAGTTTTAAGTTAATTCCTAACAAGTAAGTTTTAGCACTAGGATAAAACCCTTGGTCTATACCACCACCAAGTGGTGCACCACTTGAAGCTGTAGGATCGAAACCTTTGTATTTAGTAAGTGTAAATAAGTTATTGCCTGAAACATAAATACGAAGTTTGCTTATTTTGGAATTTTCAGAAGTGTTAAAAGTGTATCCTAATTGTGCGTTTTGAAGGCGTACAAACGAACCATCTTCTACATAAAAATCGGAAAACAAGTTGTTAGGAGTAGCACCATTAGATACACGAGGAAACGTGTTACTAGTACCCTCACCCGTCCATCTAGCTAAATAAGAATTAGTACGGTTGGTAAGTTGTTGCCCACGTTCGTAATTACGAACTATTTCGTTACCTACTGAAGAAAACGCATAGGCACTAAAATCGAAGTTTTTAAAATCAATGGAGATACTTAAACCCATAGTGGCATCGGGTAATGGGTTACCAATGTTTACTCTATCGTCTTCGGTAATAACACCATCGTTATTTTGGTCTACATATTTAATATCTCCTGGTTCTGGAGCAATATCTCCAATAGCAGAAGCATTAATTTCTTCTTGATTCTGGAAAATACCAGCTGTTTGGTAACCGTAGAAATAACCCATTGGAAAACCAGCTTCCATTCTTGAAGGTGCTGGTTGACTTATACCAAAACCACCACCTGTTAAATATCCTGTATTGGTATCAACAAAAAGTACTTTGTTTTTTAGATAGGTTACGTTGTATTTTACACTGAATTTGAAATTATCACTAAAGTTTTCAGAATAACCTATAGCAAACTCAAGACCCGAGTTTTCAACGGTACCACCATTAACCACAGGTGCGCCACCAGTACCTAACAAGCCTGAAACTTCTGGAATTACTAGTAAATCTTCTGTTCTTCTTTTAAAATAATCGGTTGTTATATCAATTTTATTATTTAAAAATCGAAGATCTAAACCAATATCAAAGGTTTTTTGTTTTTCCCATCTAATTTCTGGGTTTGAAATACCACCACTGGCAGTTCCTATATATTCAATATCATCAAAAATATAAGTTCCTTCACCATTTAAAAGTGATACATAGCGGTAATCTGGAATACGGTCGTTACCCAAAATACCATAAGACGCTCTTAACTTTAATAGGTTGATAAAAGAGCTATCTTTAAGAAAATCTTCATCAGACATTACCCATCCAATAGAACCAGAAGGGAAAATACCAAATCTGTTTCGTGGTCCGAATTTAGTAGAACCATCGCGACGCACTACTGCTGATAGTAAATATTTTCCTTTATAATCGTATTGTACTCTAGTAAAATAAGATAATAATCTAGAATCGAAAGTAGCATTTCTACCTGTAAAACGATTGATGTTTTCTACATCAAAAGCTTGGTCTAAGTTAGCATTTACATAACTATTATCGATAATATCAAAACCTGTAGCTCCTGTAAATTCGCCTGTAGTTTTAAAAATCGATGTTCCGAATAAAACATTGATATTATGAATATCGTTTATTTTATTCTCATACTTAACAAAAGCATCAAACGTATAATCTCTGTAATAGTTTAAACCTTCAAAAACACTGCTTCTATCAACATTACTGTTTTTTCCACTACCAAAATAGGCTATTGGGTTAAACACTTTTGAAGCCACTTCAGAATAGTTAAATTGAATGTTAGACTGAACTGTAAAATGATTTAAAAAATTATACGATAACCCTGCGTTTCCGCTTAATTTTGTCACTTTTCCTCTATCAAACGTATCATCAATTTGAGCTAAAGGGTTAATTACTTCGCCACCTAAACCTTCAGCCAAGGTGTAATCGCCATTTTCATCGTAAACCGCAAATGTTGGTGCCATGTTTATAGCATTAAAAAGTACCGACGAATTAGAGTTTTCAGGAAGATTTCTTTTGTTGGTTCGCATTAAGGTTAAACCAGAAGTTAACTTGAAATTATCCAGAAAATCGAGTGTATAATTTAAGTTATTTGTAAAACGAGTGAAGTTAGATTTACTTCCACCTACAATACCATCTTGGGTTAAAAATGACCCACTGTAAGCATAGGCTGATTTTTTTGTACCACCACTAAAAGAAATACTGTGATTTGTAATAGGTGCGTTTTCAAAAACCAAATCTTGCCAATCGGTACCAACACCTAAAGAAGCTAAATCTGAAAACGGCGGCGCATTTCCTCCAGCAGCAAACGCTTCGTTTACAATGGCAGCATACTCGGTAGCATTTAATACTGGAATTTTACGTGTTGTTTGCTGGAAACCACCATAAGCATTGTATTCAACGGTTATTGGCATGTTTTTACGACCTGTTTTGGTTTTTATAAGAATAACACCATTGGCTGCTCTAACTCCATAAATACCTGCTGTAGCATCTTTAAGGATATTAATGTTTTGAATATCGCTAGGGTTTAAAACACTAAGGTCTTCTATAACGTTACCATCAACCAAAATTAATGGTCTGTTATCACCATTGGTTGCAACCCCACGAATACTAATGGTAGAACCACCACCAGGCGTACCCGATTGCGATGTGATGTTAACACCTGTAACTTGCCCTTGTAAAGCTTGTTCAATGCGCGTTGGCTTTAAGGCTTCAATACTTTCACTAGAAACTACACTTACGGCTCCTGTAATTTCTTTTTTAGTTTGAGTTCCATAACCAATAACTACCACTTCATCTAACTTTGCTAAGTCTTCTTGAAGCAGAATGGTTAATTTTGAACTATTGGTTACAACTACTTCTTTAGTAACATAACCTAAATAACTAAGTATTAATGTAGCACCAGATTGTACATTTGAAATAATAAAATTACCATCAAAATCTGTTACAGTACCTTTAGTTGTATTTTTTACAACCACATTAACACCAGGAATAGGCATGCCTGAGTTGTCTTGAACATGTCCGTTTACATTTATATTCTGAGCGCTTGAATATGAAATGAAAACTAATGTTAGAATTTTAAAGAGATAATGTTTCATATGAATTTAGTTTAGTTTTCCTAAAATTACCTTAAAGCTTTTGTTTATTATAATTTTTAACCGCAACAAAAAATATACATATTAATAAAAAGTTTTAAATTTTAATAATATCGCAATTTTAAAGCTATTTTTTAACAATATGATAAACTGAATTTTACAAAACCAAACATAAAAGTTAATAAATGTTGTGGTAATGTATAGGTAAAATGATAAGATGTATTGTATTTAAATTTCTAGTATATAGTCTGTTAAACTCGATTCGCGTGGTAAATCCATTTTTTTTCGTAGTCTGTAACGTTTTACTTCAACACTTCGGGCTGTTATATTAAGCAATGGAGCTATCTCTTTGGAAGATAAATTTAACCTTAAATAAGCACACAATTTTAAATCGTTTGAGGTTAATGCTGGATGAAGTGATTTTATCTTTTTAAGAAAGTCTTTATCGGCATTATTAAAGGCTTCTTCAAAAGCGTGCCAATCATCGTTATTGTTTAAATTCTTATCAATGATTTTAATAACTTTTTTTAAATTTTTGGTATCCTGTCCTTTTTGTAATTCGTTTTTAATACTATTTAAAAATTCGTTTTTCTTTATTAAACTCATGGTAGAGATGCCTAATTCTCTATTCTTATTTTCAATATCTTGTTTAAGCTTCTCGTTATTATGACGCGTAATTTGCTCTTTATTTTCTAGCTCTTTTAGTTCTAATTCGCGTTGTGTTTTTAATAGCAGTTTTTCACGCTGTTTTTTGTAATAACGTTTGTAAACAAAATGCATGAATAATGAAAATAATGCTAATAAAATAAAATAAATAACAAACATAACTTTAGTTAAATACCAAGGTGCTTTAATGGAAAAGCTATATGTTTCTATATTTTGAGAAACTTCATTACCTATTCTAGATCTAACATAAAATGTATAGTCGCCATATGGTAAATTTTCAAAAATAGCTGTTGAAGTATTTGTCCAGTTACTCCATAAATTGTAAATACCTTCTAGTTTATATTGGTATTCAGTTTCTAAATATTTATCATATTCGGGAACACTAAAACTAAATTGTAAATTATTTTCATTGTTATTAAAATCCCCTTTTGAATTTACATTTAAAAATTTTGGGTTAAATCCGATTTTATAACTGCTATTTGAAACCAAATTAAGTTTAATATCATGCGATTTATGACTAAGTTTATTTAAGTCTATAACTATATAACCTAAAGTATTACCGTATAAATACTTACTGTTTTGTAGGTAGGATATGTTTTCGTAACCCGAAACATCATTTCTTAACGAACTTGGTAAAGAAATTTTAGTTATTTTATAACTATTACTAAGTTTGAAAGGTGTTAAATAACTAATTTCTTGTTTAGAAAAAGACCATAATTTATTGGTTTGTTCATTAAAAACCAATTTACCTGAAGTGTATTGTTGTTTTTTAAATAAGCCACTTAAAATGGTGTCTCTAACAAATTTATTTTTTTCAGTATTATATTTATAAATACCTTCTTTTTGTGAATATAAAACATCATTGTGGTATTTTATTAAGCTAGATTTAGAACCTTTTACTACCGAGTTATCTTTAGTTACATTTACAGCTTTTGTATAATTTGTATCTAACGTAACTTTAAATGCACCTTTGTATTCATGACTCACCAATACATTAGTTTCATCCAGCATTTCAAAAAACCTACTTGAAATATCAAAACCTTCTATACTGTTTTTAAACACCCATTGGCCTTGTTTATTTTCAATAATATTTAAACCGTTATAATTTCCTTGAAGTAGCATATTATTATGATTTAAAATAGGTTTAATGTCCCATGTGCCTTGAATATCTGAAATTAACTTAGCAGTTGTACCGTTAACTAGAAACGTTCCTGAATTATGACCACAAAATAAAGTGTTATAAATTTTTGTTAAACACCAAACAGCGCCTTTTGTTCCTGGTATTAAGGTAAATGCATCTTCGGTATTAAACTCTTTATAAAACAGCCCTTGGTTAGTGCCTATATATAAATAATTATTGAATAAAATTGATGTATTAACTGAACCTATTTTACCTCTTTCATAATTATAAATACTAAATGGTGATTTTATATTTATACAATTAATACCGTTTTCTAATCCTAACCAAACATTGTAATCAACATCTTCAAAAACCGATAAAACGGTATTATTACTTAAACCGTTGCTTTGGTTTATTTTAATATTTAATTCTCCTTTTGAATTTAAATGTAAAATACCATTAGAAATAGTTCCTAAAACAAAACTATCGTCTTTTAACTTGGTGCTACAATAAATACGGTCGTTTAAAAGGATATTATTTGCTGGTATTTTCCATTGATCAAGATTATCATTTTTAAAGAAATAAAAACCGTTGTCTTCGGTTTGAAATAATAAATGACCTTGATGATTAAATATATTAACCAGTAAATTGTCTTTTAAAATTGGATGATTACTAACTAATTTGGACGTGCCATTTACAATTTCAAAAACTCCTTCTTTAGCTTTTTGAAAATAGATATCTTCTTTTACTTTAAAAATTTTATAAATAACACTATTTGAATTAATTACTGTGTAATTTCTTTTATTTTTATTATAAATGTAAATACGTTTAAGTGATTGAAATAATATAAAATCTTCTACATTTACAATGTTCCATATTTCTTCATCTTCTAAAAATGATATATTAAGATTTTTTGATAAAGAGGTGTAATTTAATATTCCAAATTCGTTTTTTTTCCAATATCCAAATTCTTGGTAGCTTCCTGTATAAATTAAATTATCTATTACTTTTACCGATCTTACAATGGTTTGGTTGGGTGAATTGTATAGTTGCCATTTAGCGCCATTAAACTCTAACAAACCTTTATTGTTTGCTACATAAATATATTTTTCATTAGATTGAGATATAGACCAATTTTGATTTTCTGCGCCATACTCATTAGGTGTGTAAACCTTTATTGGTGGATGTTCTTGAGCCTTTAAAAAAAAACTAAAAAGAAAAACGATGGATATAAGTAGTAGTTTAGATGGCATTGTAATCCTTTAAAAGATTGTAACAATACTAATGTAATAAAAATAATAGATTAAATCATTGATGTATAAGTAATAGTATAGATTATAATTAAAACAAAAAA
>JBMTVT010000088.1:0-6624 GCA_049451635.1 Tamlana sp.
TTATCTTCATGCCAAATATGTTGGATAGGATATGAGACTATTTTTTGTAGGCATTCAATACGTTTTTTTGTGTTTTCATCAGAGCCATCATCAGCAATAACGACTTCAAAATTCTTAAAACTTTGAAACTCATAACTCCACAATACTTTTTCTAACCATTCTGGATTATTATAGGTACTTATAATTACAGATATATCGAATGCTTCCATTGTTACAAAAATAACTATTTTTACCCAATCATAATGCAGAACATGATCAAACTATCGGGGGTAATTATTACTTATAATGAAGAAAGAAACATCGAAAAATGTTTACAATCTCTAGTACATGTTGTTGATGAAATTGTAGTTGTAGATTCGTTTTCAACAGATAAGACCAAAGCTATTTGCTTAAAATATCCTGTTAATTTTATTGAACAAACATTTTTAGGCTATGTTGAACAAAAAAACTTTGCTTTAACACAGGCTTCGTTTGATTATATTATTTCTCTTGATGGAGACGAAGCCCTTTCTGAAACATTACAAAACTCCATTATAGCTTTAAAAAACAATTGGCAATTTAATGGCTATTATTGCAATAGGTACAATAATTTTTGTGGCCAATGGATTAAACATTCCGATTGGTATCCTAATAAAAAATTGCGTGTTTTTAACAAGCAAAAAGCAACCTGGAAAGGTATAAACCCCCACGATCATATCGAGTTACACAACCCAAAAGAAAAAACGGGCTATTTAAATGGTGATATTTTGCATTTGACTTACCAAACCTATTCTGAGTTAAACATAAAAACCGAACATTTTTCCACTATTGCCGCCAAAGCCTATTATGATTTAGGTATAAAAGCTCCAATATGGAAAATAATTTTCAACCCAAGTTGGGCATTTTTTAAAGCTTATTTTTTACGATTAGGATTTCTTGATGGCTTAAACGGTTTTATAATATGTATTCAAACTGCTAATATTACTTTTTTAAAGTATACCAAACTTCGTGAATTAATAAAACAGAATGGTTAGTTCTTATTCCAGAATTTAAGCTTCTTTTTTAATTGGCGTTTAAGGTGGTATTTTTCTTGGAAAGCCTCTGTTTCTCGCCACATTAAATTAAAAACATCCTTATAATCTTTACCTGTACATTTGGCATATTCATCACTCATAATTTCAATCATAGACTTATGAATGGTTAGCCGTGAAAAGTTTTTTATGCGTGTTTCAAAATCCAAAGGCTTAAATTCCATTCTGTTCAAATCAACCAAATAAAATTTATAATCACCATTATTAAGTTTAATTAAGGTATTACCTGGTGAGTGGTCTAAAAAATGAATGCCCTTTTCATGAAGTTCAAATGTAAATCTGGTAAATGCGCGAAGTATTGCTTCATGGTTTGGATAATCCAAATTGATTGTAAGCTCTCTATAGGTTAAATCGCAGTCTTGTTGTTCACTTATATAGAAACTCTTCTTAAATAAAAATGTGGTTGTAAACACATAATAGGCAATAGGTTGTGGTGTCCCAATATTAAATGCTACAAGCTTATTGGCATAATCAAAAGAACGTTCTGCTTTACTTTTTCTTAAAAATCTGTAAGCAATTTGATTTATGATATTTGGAACTCTAAAGGATTTTACATTTAAAGTTTTATCTTCTGATTGAAAAAGTTTTAATGAGTTTCTATCTTGATTTCCATAGGTTTCCCCTTTAGTATCAAAGTTTAGAATGATATCATCAAAAAAATTAGAATGTGTTTTAAAACTTGTATGAATTGCCTTTTTAATTTTCATTCGCTACTTTGGCAACTATTGCAAATTGAACATAACGCATATCTAGTTGCGTAAAAAGAGTCAATGCATAAAATAAATAGGGTTTTAGAGATTTACTTTTATTGATTCCCTTGTGTGTTAATATCTCAAATCCCAAATCTTCATACATTTTTTTTATGCTTTTTTTGGTAAAGAATCTTAAATGAGTTCTATCCATAATTCCGTAATCTTCATATTCCCAATTTTTATAAAGCAAAACTTTTATAAAACTTTTGTAAAATCTTACATTGGGCAATGAACTAATTATTTTACCATTTTCTGATAATTTTTTCTTTAAAATGCTTAGTACCCAATAAGGGTCTACCAAATGCTCCAAGACATCGTTACAATAAATAACATCAAAATAATTATTTGGAAGGCCTTCAATAAAATCTTCACATTTACCAATGTAAACCGTATCTAGCTTTTTGGATGCTTCTAAACCATGCTCTTTGATATACTCAATACCCCAGACTTCAGCCTGGTTCATTTCTTTAATTATTTGAGCAAAAGCACCGTTGCCACAACCAACATCTAAAATCCGTTTGGCCTCAGCAGGCAAAAACTCAAGCATTTCTGAACGCACATTGTCGTAATAGCCTTCAGGTTTGTTTTCGTAATCCATTCTTCAAAAGTATAAAAATTCAAACTCCTATTTTAAACTAATTTCTATTTAATAAAAAATACATTAATTTGCATATAAAAATAATCACATGCCAACGTTTCCTAAGTGCTCTTTAGTAACACCAACATATAATTGGCCAGAAGCTTTAGAACTTTTATTATTAAGTATAAAAAACCAAACTTATTTACCCAATGAAGTTATAATAGCAGATGATGGGTCAAAAAAAGAAACAGAACATTTAATTAAACGCTTTCAAAATAATTTTCCTGTTCCGCTGCATCATGTTTGGCATGAAGATAATAAAAATCAGAAACCAGCCATCATGAACAAAGCTATAGCTATAGCTAAATATGATTATATTATTGAGATCGATGGAGACATTATCATGCACAAAGATTTTGTAAAAGATCATTTAGCCATGTCTAAAAAAAATATGTTTTTATATGGCAGTAGAGTAAATGTTCAAGAGCACCATTTGGCAGATTTATTTAAAACGAAACAAATCTCATTTAACTTTTTTTCCAGGGGCATAAAAAAACGTGGTAGAACAATTCGAATACCTTTGCTGTCAAATTTTTATAAGGAATCAAATACAAGATCATCAAAATTGAGAGGTTGTAACATGTCATTTTGGAGAGATGATCTCATAAAAATTAATGGTTTTAATGAAAAACTTGTTGGTTGGGGAATTGATGATAGTGAAATGATTCAACGCATGTTAAATATTGGCGTTAGAGGTAAACGTTTGAAATTTAGAGGTATTGTTTATCATATTTATCATAAAGAACAGGACAGAAGTCTGGTACATCTTAATGAAATTATTGAAAATGAAACTACTGCAAAAAAAATAACTTTTATTGAAAAAGGCATCAATCAATACCTATAACTATGTTGTATGATATTTCAATCATTATTATAAACTACAATACCGAGAAATATACTATTAATTGTATTGAGTCTATCGTAAAGCATACTTCAAAAAAAATATCATGTCAATATATAATCGTTGATAATGGCTCTAAAAATGAAAGTTACCTGAGCTTAAAGAAATATATAGATTCGATTTCAAAAACCAATTCAATTCAACTTATAAGAAGCAATATCAATACCGGTTTTGGTGGTGGTAACATGATTGGTGTTAATAAAGCTACAGGCAACTATCTTGCATTTATAAACAACGATGTTTTATTTAAGAACGATTGTTTAAGTATTCTTAAAAAATTTATGGACGCTAATGGTAATGTTGGAGTTTGTGGTCCTCAGGCCTTTAAAGAAAATGGGGATATTCTACCAACTATAGACCATTTTGCATCACTGGGAAGAGAATTATTGGGCAGAAAAGTTTTAGAAAAAATAAATTCAAAAAAATATCCTAAACGCAAAACATTATATAACCAGCCTAAAAAAGGACAATTTGTAGCGGGAAGTTTTATGTTTTTCTCCTCTGAAGATTTTAATAAAATTGGTGGTTTTGACACCAATATATTTTTATACCATGAAGAAACCGATGTTTGTAAAAGGTTATCTAATATAAAAAAAGAAGCATTTTTAGTTCCTGAAGGCCGTTTTATTCATTTTCATGGTGCAAGCACACAAAAAATAGTAGCCTTAAAAATTGAATTGAAAATTTCCTTGCTTTACGTTGTCAGAAAGCATTATGGCATTATGGACTTTTACATTCTGCTATTTTATTTACAGATAAAATATTTTTTAAGCAGCTTAATTAAGCCAAAAAATTGGGCAGTTTTTTTAATGCTACTTAAACAAGCTCCCTTAACATATTCATTAAAACATAAACAACAAATCTATCGTTTATAAAATATGCAAACCGAAATTACCAACACCCTCAAAATTTTAAAAGAAGGAGGTCTCATATTATATCCTACTGACACTATTTGGGGTATTGGCTGTGATGCAACAAATGAAAAAGCTGTAAAAAAGATATATAAACTTAAACAACGTGAAGACTCAAAGGCCCTCATTTGTTTGGTAGCCGATGAGAGAATGTTAAAAAAGTACGTGAAACAAATTCCCGAAGCTGCTATTAATATCATTGAAGTTACCAATAAGCCAACAACCATAATTTACGATGAAGCCCAAAATTTAGCCAGCAATTTAATTTCAGCTGAGGGTAGTATTGCTATTCGCATACCAGATGATGAATTTTGCTATTGGATATCCCGAAAATTTAATGGCGCTATCGTTTCAACGTCAGCTAATATTAGTGGCCAACCAATTCCAAAATCATTTAAAGAAATCTCTCCAGAGGTTTTAAAAGGTGTAGACTATGTCGTAAATTTGCACCACGAAAAAATCTGTAACAAACCTTCTTCAATTATCAAGTTGAGTAACAACGGAATTGTTAAGATTATTCGAGAGTAAAAGAAGCCACAAATACACGAATATTTATGTCTAAAATTATTTATAAAGACGAAAGTTATGCCATAGTTGGTGTGCTTTTCGAAGTTTATAACAATCTAGGAAGTGGCTTTTCTGAAATAGTTTATAAAGATGCTATTGAACATGAATTTAGATTAAGAAATATTAATTTTCAAAGAGAGAAAGCCTTTACCGTATCATATAAAGACATTATTTTAAAACATAAATTTCATGCAGATTTTATTGTATTTGATAAAATTATTTTGGAAATAAAATCGATAGAAAACTTAAATGACAAACATATAGCTCAATGCATTAATTACTTAAAAGTATCTCAATGTAAACTAGCAATTTTAGTAAATTTTCATAAAGATTTATTAGACCATAAAAGAATTGTTTTATAAAAATATTTGTGAATTCGTGGCATAAAAAAATGAACTATAAAGAAGCACTTCAACATAAAATTTTTAAAATCATTTCAAAGTCAGCCTTTCAATTAGGTATTGAAAGTTATGTAATTGGTGGTTTTGTTCGTGATTTCATTTTGAAACGTGGCCACACAAAAGATATTGATATTGTTGCTGTTGGTGATGGCATTCAATTGGCAAAACAGGTCGCTAAAAATCTACCCAATACTCCTAAAGTGCAGGTTTTTAAAACCTACGGCACTGCCATGTTAAAACAAGAGGATATTGAAATAGAATTTGTTGGAGCACGAAAAGAATCATACACTGAAAATAGTAGAAATCCCGCAGTTGAAAACGGCACGCTTGAAGACGACCAAAATAGACGCGATTTCACTATTAACGCACTTGCTTTAAATTTAAGTGAAACTAATTTTGGTGATTTACTAGACCCTTTTGGGGGTATTCAAGATATAGAAAATAAAATCATTCGAACACCGCTTGACCCAGATATCACATACAGTGACGACCCTTTACGCATGATACGCGCCATTAGGTTTGCTACCCAACTAAATTTTAAAATTGAAAACAAATCTCTTGAAGCCATCTCAAAAAACAGAGATAGAATTAAAATTATTACAGAAGAACGTATTGTTACGGAGCTAAATAAAATTCTTGAAAGCAAAAAACCCTCAATTGGCTTTTTATTATTAGAAAAAACTGGATTATTAGATTATATCCTACCCGAAATAATAGCCTTAAAGGGTATAGATGAAGTTGAAGGCCAGCGCCATAAAGATAATTTTTATCACACCTTAGAGGTTGTTGACAATATTTCTAAAAACACGGACAACCTCTGGTTACGTTGGGCAGCTTTATTACATGATATTGGTAAAGCGCCAACTAAAAAATTCAGTAAAAAAGTAGGTTGGACGTTTCATGGTCATGAATTTGAAGGGTCCAAAATGGTTTATCAATTATTCAAAAGATTAAAAATGCCATTGAATGATAAGATGAAGTTTGTTCAAAAAATGGTATTGATGAGCTCCAGACCCATCGTTTTGGCGAATGATGAGGTGACTGATTCTGCTGTACGCCGTTTGGTTTTTGATGCAGGTGAGTTTGTGGATGATTTAATGACGCTTTGTGAGGCAGACATTACTACAAAAAACCCTAAAAAATTTAATAAATATCATAACAATTTTAAAATAGTTAGGGATAAAATAATTGAAGTTGAAGAGCGTGATCACATACGTAATTTTCAACCTCCTATTTCTGGTGAAATAATAATGGAAACTTTCAATATAAAACCATCAAGAGAAATCGGAAGAATTAAGGAAACCATTAAAGAGGCTATTTTAGAAGGTGATATTCCAAACGAATATGAAGCTGCCTACAAACTAATGCTCAAAGAAGGGAAA
>JBMTVT010000089.1:0-6321 GCA_049451635.1 Tamlana sp.
AGGTTTTAAACATATGTTTATTTTCTTTGGTTCTTTACTAGTTTTTGGATACCTTGCATATGTTAGTTGGGGGACTTGGTGGGCTGTTTTATTTTTCTTTATTTATGGAAACATCTGGAACTGTGCTGACCCCATTTGGCATGAAACAGGTCATAAGACTGCCTTTAAATCTAATTTCTGGAATAACTTCTTTTATCAAATAGGAAGTTTTATGACGGGATTTGAGCCTGTGCGTTGGCGGTGGTCTCATTTTAGACATCACGGGCATACCTATTTTGATGACCCTTTAGATTTTGAAATCGCTATAAGAAAACCTGCCGATCTATTGTATTTCTTTTCTTTATTTATTCCTTTTTCTGATTTTTTCTATTTTAAAAAAACTACACAGTACGAAACTATACTTCATGCCTTAGGTATTAAAACAGAAGTGATGAAACAAGCCATACCGGAGCGAGAACATCCAAAATGTATTAACTCTTCAAGAATACATGTGGGAATTTGGTTAGCAGTAATACTTATTTCCATTGTTTCACAATCATGGTTACCCGTTTTATATTTTGTTTTGCCGAATTATTATGGGCAACAACTTCGACGTTTATTTGGATTAACCCAACACACAGGATTGAAAGACAACATTAAAGATCATCGTTACAGCACCCGCACCATGCATTTAAATCCAATATTTAGTTTTTTATATTGGCAAATGGAATATCATATTGAACATCATATGTTCCCAACGGTACCCTCGCATAACCTTCCCAAACTTCATGAACTAATTAAAGATCAAATGCCTCCTGCAAAGAAAGGATTGTGGGATGCGTATTCAGAAATTATTCCCACTATAATCAAACAGGCAAAGAACCCCAGCTACGAACTACAAGTTAGAGTGCCTCAATAAATATATGCCTAAAAAAAAAATTTCTGTTTATGATTTATTAAGTTTAAAAGGTAAAAAAAAATGGCCTCAGGTGCATGTAAATAATGAGCTTGAAGCATTAGCAGCAGTTCAGGTTGGAATTGAGATAATATCTTGTGAACCAGATGCATTGAAAGAGATAAGGCTCAACGCCCCTCATGCTTTTTTATCTGTGGGCCTAAAACATGGAAGTGTTCACTCTCCTGCTGAAGCTATTAAAAGAGGTTTTGAAATTCTTGAGATGGGCGGCGATGCTGTTTATTGCTCTCACTCGGTATATTTTATTGAAGCCATGGCACGAGAAGGCATACCGATTACCTCTCATGTAGGATTGGTACCCAATCTTGCAGCATGGACAAATTTTAGGGCTGTTGGAAAAACCGCTGAGGAAGCAATGACAGTGCTTCAAAAGGCTAAAGATATTGAAAATGCGGGTGCTGCATTTTTAGAAGTAGAAGTTATACCCGTTGAACTTGCAGATTATATTACCAAAAATACGAATATGATTACTATGGGAATGGGCTGCGGAAATGTTTGTGATACACAATATTTGTTTAGTGATGATATTTTAGGAACCAATCAAGGGCATTACCCGAGACACTCCAAAAGGTATGTTGATTTGGCAAAAGTAGAAAATGAGCTTCAAACTCTAAGAAAAAAGGGTTTTGATCTTTTTGTTAACGATGTCAACAATGGCGCCTACCCAGAGTCAAAACATCAAATTCAAATGGAAAAAGTCGAATTTGAAAATTTTTTAGAAAAAGTAAAGTGACAAACATCTCTGCTTATTTAATTTTAGTCATTGCTGTTATTTTCGGTACGGCTTCAAATAGCTTTGCCAAAAGCGCTAATGGATTTACTCAGTTCATTCCTACGCTTTTCAGTATGATTACTATTGTTTTATGTATGTACTCACTCTCTCAAGTAATGAAATCAATCCCTGTTGGAATTACCTACGCATCTTTTGCAGGACTATGTATCATTGCAACATCAGCGATTGGTGTAATTCGTTTTAGCCAAATACCCAATGCATGGACAATATTTGGTTTAGGATTAATTATATCTGGTGTTTTGATTGTAAATTTATTAGGTGAATAAAAAATTAAATAGCGTTTAGGTATAATTCCAAATCTAACTCGGATACGGTTTCCATAACTTTTCTATATTCCATTTTTTTAATAGCGATAAAGGCCTTATGAAAATCAGCCCCAAAGGTATCTTTCAAAAAAGAAGATTTTTTTGCGGCTTTAATTGCAGAATTCCAGTCATCTGGCATATTTTTAATTTTTTCGAATTTTTGTTCATAGGCGTTACCAAAAGTTTGAGCACCGGGATCTAATTTTTCTTTTAAACCAAATTCAATCGCCGATAAAACTGTTAATGCCACTAAATAAGGGTTGGCATCCACTCCAGATACGCGGTGCTCTATTCTTCGACTTTTTATACTACTCGAAGGAATTCTAAAGGCGACCGATCTATTATCAAATCCCCAATTTGGGGTTATTGGTGCGTAAGAGCCTACTAAAAATCGCCTCCAACTATTGGCATTGGGCGCAAATACCAGCATCGAGTCTGCCATGGTATTTCTTAACCCTCCAATAGCGTGGAGTAAGTTAGGGTTAAATTTATCTTTTTTACTCTCCGCAAACATGTTTTTGCCTTTTTTATCAAATAGGGAAATATGAAAATGCATCCCAGAACCTGAGACGTTTTCTATGGGTTTAGGCATAAAGCATGCGGTTACTCCATAACTCCTTGCTTGAGTTCGAATTATTCTTTTCAATCGTAAAATATCATCAGCTGCTTTTAAAAGGGAGTCTTGATAATTTAAAGTAAGTTCAAATTGGCCAGGTGCGTATTCGGATATAACCGTTTCTGCTTGTATACCTGCCAGATGGGCTGCTTCATAGACATCATCAAACAAAGGCATCATGCCATGCAAATGATCCACAGAATAAACATCAGTTCGAAGGCGAGACCCTTTTCTCTTACCCACTATAGATTTAGCGGGTTGAAGCTTTCCGTATTGATCGGGCTCATGGGAAACTAAAAAAAATTCTAATTCAAAGGCGCCTTTAGCTGAAATACCTCTACCTTTCAATTCCAAAATTTTGTTTTCTAAAATATTACGAGGATCAGTTAAAATAGGTTTTTTAAACTTATCGCGCATGGACATCATCACCTCACCTCTAGGTGGATTGGATTTATGAACTAAAATTAAAGAGTTAGGGATTGGATGCGCAAAAATATCCATATCACCCTCATTTAATACCAAGCCAGTATCTGGAACATCTTCTCCAGTAATATCCATACCTAACGTTGACAGTGGTAATTTTCTTCCCGATTTATAAAGAGACAAAAGCTCATGTCTTCTGATTATCTTTCCTCTACCCACTGTATTCGCATCGTGCATCAAAATATCAAATG
This sequence comes from Tamlana sp., assembly GCA_049451635.1. Classification (GTDB taxonomy): domain Bacteria; phylum Bacteroidota; class Bacteroidia; order Flavobacteriales; family Flavobacteriaceae; genus JBMTVT01. The sequence goes on from JBMTVT010000089.1 coordinate 3,344, forward strand.
ATTTTACGGCAGGGTTTAATTTAAGAAACTTTTCAGCTTCTTTAATAGAGGCAAAAGGAGAATATTTTGATTTCATGGGAGAGTTAGATTAATTGTTGTAATACATCATCAAAGTTTTTAACAAGTTTATTTATTTGTTTATCATAAGTAACAGGACTTATTAACATCATATTATGAAATGGTGCAATTAAAGAACCTCTATTCATTAAACCCAAATGTACTGCTCTTTCTAGCTTAGGTTTATGCGCTTTTAATGCCTCACTGCCATTTTTTAATGGTCCAGGAGAACAAATAAACTCAACTCGTGCCCCTACTCTGACAACATGCCAATTTAATTCATGTTTTTGGATAATCTTATTCAATCCCATTTCGAGTTTTTTTGCTCCTTGCTCCATTTTTTTATAATTCAATCTAGTAATAACTTTAGTTAAAGTAGCGTTTAAAGATGCAAATTGGATAGGATTAGCGCTTAATGTTGTGCCAATGCCCGATCTTCCATCAAATTTAGATTTCAAATAATTTTGATAAAGCTTAGAAAATCGATCATTCATTCCCCAAACAGCAGTTGTTATTCCACTAGCTATACATTTTCCAATTACAATCAAGTCTGGTTTAAGATTATTCTGTCTTCCATACCCACCATACCCTGAAGAAATTGTATGTGTTTCATCTAAAATAAAGAAGGCTTTGTACTTATGAGTAAGTCTAATTAATTTTTCTAAGAATTTTTTTTCAGGTAAAACCATACAACAATTGGTTAATACTGGCTCTGTTAAAACTGCAGCAATACTGTGTTTTTTAAAAAGCATTTCAACTTGTTTTAAGTTATTAAATTCTGCAACCACTGTACCTTTAGATAAGTCATAAACCTGACCCGTTAGACCTTGTGCATTTACAGTTTTATTTCTTTTAAGTTCCACAAGAGTGTCATCAACAGCGCCATGGTAACATCCGTTGAATACCAATATCTTTGATTTACGTGTCACTGCTCGCACAACTCTAATTGCAAATCTATTAGCATCGGAGGCTGTATTGGCTATCTGCCATTGATATTTTCCAAAGACACGAGTTAAGTTAATTCCTGCATTAACAGCCTGTTTTGAGGGTAGCATATAAGCAAACCCTTTTTTAGATTGTCTTATAATTGCATTAGAAACAGCGCTGGGGCTATGACCAAACATACTGGCAGTATCTCCGAGGCAGAAATCATCAAAGGTATTATTATCAATATCCCTAATCTGACTTCCAAGCGCCTGATCAATCAATGGTAAAAAAGGCAATGACCAATCAGCCATCCAATTCATAGGGTGTCTATTAAAAAAAATGTTTGAATTATTAAGTTTCGATTTAGCCGAATTTACATGTTTTTTTTTAAAACCAATTAATTCATTTGAATAAAATCTATTTAAATTTGAATTACTTATACTATTAGACATAAAATATATTAGACAATAAAATTATATTATATTGAATATACTACTCTTAACTCAAAATTATATTAATTTGTTTTAGTTGAAAATAAAATGAGATACTCGCAGTATAACTATGCAGAAAATGAAAAAATTTATTGGGAAAATTCAAATAACTTTTATGAAATACCAAAAGTAAATTTAAAAAAACATTATGATCTTATAATAGTTGGGTCAGGTTATACGGCCTTATCTACTGCTTACCATCTTGATAAAAATAAATCAGTCTTAATTGTCGATAAAAGTTCTATTGGCTATGGTGGTTCATCTAGAAACGGAGGTTTTTGTTGTCTTGGTGGAACAAAATTATCATATAAAGAAATAGAAAATAAATATGGTTCAAACGATCTCATAGATTTTTTTAATATCCAAAAGAATGCTATTAATTTAGTTAGAAGTATTTTGGATGAACAACTACCCTCAGATGAAATCGGAGAAATACTGTATTACTACAATGAGTCTGAATTATTAAATGATGTTCATGAGTACGAAGTATATAAAAATAAATTAAATTTAGAATTTGATGTATTTTCAAAAAATCAATTAATACAAAATCAACTAAACTTAAATGGGGTTCAAGGAGCTATAAAAATGAATTATGGATTTGGAATAAATCCAAAAAATTTAGTTTCTAAATTAATAAAAAAAATTTTGAATAATCAAAATGTAGATTTTTTAGAAAACTCTGATGTCAAGTTAATTAAAAAAAAGGATGATGGTTTTGAAATTACAATAAACAATCAAAGCATAAGGGCTCAAAAATGTCTTTTAGCCACTAATGGATACTTAAATAGCAAGAAACCACTTTCATCAGTTTATAATAATTTAATGCCCGCATTATCTAATATATTGGTAACAGAACCTATCGATAACAATCAATTTTCTAATTGGAAAACATTTGTTCCCTGCGCTGATAATATCCCCCTACTTCATTACTTTAGACTTTTAAAAGATAATCGTATTATGTTCGGAGGCAGAGGTGGGCATTCTTATCAGGATAAACAAACCTATAAAAAGATTCTTTTAAACGACTTTAGAAAAATTTTTCCAGAATTTAAAAATTCAAATGTGGAATATTTTTGGAGAGGATTAGTGGGCGTAACTAATGAAAGAATTGCACATATTGGGGTCGATGAAGGTATTTTCTATGGCTATGGTTATAATGGGAATGGTGTGAGTTTAGCTACTTACTTTGGTAAATTGTTATCTCAGCTCCTAGATGAAAAAATAAAAATAGACAATCTCCCAAACTGTTTAACAAGCAAGCCTAAAGCGATGATTTTTCCAGAACTAAAAAGATTTTATTTATTTTTAGTATATCAATATTATAAGTTTAGAGCTTAGTAATTGCATTAATAACTATGGCACTTAATTGTAATACCTAGCTAAGATATAGACTTTTTAGATGACAAACAGGTGACAAATCTCTTGTTATCATGTAAAAATTCTTTCACTGGCCCGCTGGCAGATTGGTTATGCAGAGGACTGCAAATCCTTGTAGCTCGGTTC
>JBMTVT010000090.1:0-5961 GCA_049451635.1 Tamlana sp.
GGTAATAAAAAAGAAAATATCTTAAAGAATATTGCCAGCAAAGGTATAGAGTCTGTATATCCAATATTTGTTCCTGCCGGATAATTAAAGTTTTCAATGTAGCCAATTGGAAAGTGCCAAGGTTCGTCTAGAAAATAAACCCATCCTAGATAATGCTGCCCCCAATCATGATAGACAGACATTAACCAATTTATATTTGCAGGAATTACAATAGAGATACCATAGCTAAGGTGAAATAAAACTATTATTAATACAAATGATAATAGAAAGTATTTGTTATTATTAATTCTCTCCATTCTCAATGCTTTCTATAAAATCTAAATATATTTTGGGATTTGGAGCGCTAATGTTTTTTCTAGAGCTTAATTGTAATAGTAATACAATCAGAGTAACAGTAAAAAGCTGAAGAATAATTCCAGATATTATAAGTGTTAAACTTGATGCCCAACCGGGAATTGCATAATCGGTAAATATTTTCTGAAAAAGTATATAGATTATTGAAATTGCGCAAAGCACTATACCATATAAAGTATATTTTAAAACTTTTAAAGATAAAAAGTCGAAATAAACCGAAATAGAACTAAGACCATGAATTATCAAGTTGTTAAAATTCATCTTAGAAACACCATGATACCTTTTTCCCCTATCCAATAAAACTTTATCAAAAGGTATTCTAGACTGTATTATTCCACCTGAAAAGTGGTTCCATATATTGTTTTGATGAATCACTTTTGATAAAAGCTCCTTGGGAATAACACTAAAGTTTCCAAAATTAATTTTTTGACCTGTTAAAAAATAGAATAGCTTCTTATAAATAATATATCCTACCTTGAATAAAAAAGATTCTTGTCTTTTTTTTCGTTGGGCAAAAATAATTTGTTTGTTATTCCCTTCTTCAGATTTTTCTATTAAAGTTATAATATCCTCAGGATTATCTTCTCCATCACTATCCATTACAACAACAAAATCTTTATGTTCTAATTCATTATAAAAATATTGTAAACCTACTGCAATTGCTCTTTGATGACCAATATTTATCTTAAGGTTCAATACAGTAATATTAAGTTTTGCTTTTTTTAAATTTCGCTCTTCCGTCGATCCGTCATTTACCACAATAATTGAAAAAACATATTTGTTTAAATACCTTTTCTGTAAATTTTCTATGTGTTTAGTAAGAACCTCAAAGCTCTCCCAATCATTATATACAGGTGTCAAACAATATATATATTTAATTTTATCCATATACTATCTGGTGATTTAAGTTTGTTCTAATCAATCCAAAAATGAATCATTACAGGTTTTGGGCCAATTTCAAAAATTCCTTTCTCATAATATTTATATTCTGGAACGTAGCTCAAAATTAAATTGATAATCTCTTGAGCATTATTTTCTTTATGATAGGTTGTTATGGCAATTTTTGGCTTGTTTCTCTTTATCGTATTTTCGGCACCTTTCAGCATTTCAAATTCAAACCCCTCAATATCTGCCTTTAGATACGTGATTTTTTCGTCTTGTGGAATTAAAGTGTCTATTCTTTTAATTGCTGTTTTAGAAGGGTTTTCCTTTTGGGACTCTCCTATTTTACCGCTTAACGAATCTTCATGAAAATCAATCACTCCATCTATATTACCTACAGCCACATTATAAATCGTCACTTTGTGCTTAAATGGCTCAAAAGTTGTTTTTAAGCAATTAACAAATAACTTGCTAGGTTCAACTAAAAATATTTTTTTGCATTTTTTTGCAACAACTAATGGAAAAAGCCCTTCTGCCGTTCCAATATCAAGCAAAACTTCGCCTTCTTCAATTTCGGTTTTATCTTTTCTATAATAATGCCAGTCATTAGGGTCAAAAGTTTCGGCTGTTATTTGATATATGGAGTTTGTATCAAATTCTATAGGCCAAAACAATTTGACTGAAGTATTCTTAAACGTAACGAGATAATGGTCTCCTTTTGTTATACTCTTAATATATTTTGATGCTATTTTTTCTCTTTTAGGTTTTACAAGAAATTTAATTAATTCGGTAAAAATCACATTATTTTTTTGGGTAAATATCCAATAAAGTAAAATTTTCAGTCTTCTCATACACTTATACAATTTTTTAAACTTTGTTCCCAGCTTTGAATATTTACACCAAAAACATGTTTAATTTTACTTTTATCTAAAACACTATAAACAGGTCTTTTGGCTGGCGTAGGATAACTTGATGATGGTATTGGTTGCAAATCTATATTAATTTTATTGATACTAAATATTTTTTTAGCAAAATCATACCAACTACAGGCGCCTTCATTACTAAAGTGATAGGTTCCATATAATTTTTTCAGCTCATTATTTTGCTCTAATAACATATGCTTAGATATAATATGAATAATTGCTTCGGCTAAATCATAGGCATTTGTTGGCGTCCCTATTTGGTCGTTAACAACATTTAATTCTGTTTTGGTTTCTGCTAAATGCAACATCGTTTTTACAAAATTGGATCCGTAGGGAGAATACAACCAAGACGTTCTGATGATGAATTGTTTTGCCAAAATAGCTTGAATATGCTTTTCTCCTTCCCATTTTGAAGCACCATAGGTGCTAATGGGATTAGGCAAATCACTTTCTTTATACGGCGTGGTTGTAGTCCCATCAAACACAAAATCGGTAGAAATTTGGATAAGGGTCGCCTTATTTTCCAAACAAGCCATGGCTAAGTTTTTAGGTCCTTCTGCATTAATTTTAAAAGCTAATTCAGGCTCTTCTTCTGCCTTATCGACTGCCGTATAAGCCGCGCAATTTACACAATAATGTATTGGTTTATGTATTTCAAAAAACTGATTTACTTGGTTTAAATCAGTTATATCTAAATCTTCATAATCTGTATAAATAAAATTTAAATCGGTATAATTGCGTTCTAAATCTTTTATACAAAGCCCCAATTGTCCATTAGCACCTGTCACTAACACATTTATCATATCCGAGCATTTTCTAAATTAGGAAGTAGCCTATCTTTTTCAGATACAATAAATTGTTCTTCATTCAACTTCCAATCTATATTTAAACTTTTGTCGTTAAAAATAATACCTGATTCAGACTCTTTGTCATAAAAATTATCGCATTTATATGAAAATAAAGCTTTATCGCTTAAAACAACAAAACCGTGAGCAAACCCTCTTGGTATGAAAAGTTGCTTTTTGTTTTCTTCGGATAATTCCACTGAAACATATTGCCCAAATGTGGGTGAGTTTTTTCTAATATCAACACAGACGTCGAGTACTTTTCCTTTAACAACTCTAACTAATTTGGCTTGAGCGTGCTCTCCTTTTTGATAGTGAAGACCTCTTAACACCCCTTTAGATGATAAGGATTCATTATCCTGAACGAACCTGATTTTTTCGCCAATTAATTCATTAAAGACTTTTTGATTGAAGCTCTCCAGAAAATAGCCCCTTTCGTCATTAAAAACTTTTGGTTCTATTATAAAACATCCTTCTAGCTTTGTTTCTGTTACCATCATTATTTCTTGTTCAGCAATCCCAATAGATTTTTTCCGTATCCACTTTTTAGCAAAGGTTCTGCCAAAGCCTTAAACTGTTCTTCATTTATAAAACCCATCTCAAATGCAGCTGCTTCAATAGATCCTATTTTTAAGCCTTGGCGTTCTTCAATTACCTCAACAAATTGAGAGGCCTGCATAAGCGATTGAAATGTGCCTGTATCTAACCACGCGGTACCGCGGTCTAGTATACTTACATGTAGTTTGCCTTGTTTTAAATAAGCTTTATTAACATCGGTTATTTCTAGTTCCCCTCTATAACTTGGTTTTATGTTTTTTGCTATTTCTACTACCGTATTATCGTAAAAGTAAATACCTGGAACCGCATAATTGGATTTTGGTTCTTTTGGTTTTTCTTCAATTGAAATAGCTTGACCTTCCTTATTAAACTCGACAACACCATAGCGTTCTGCATCTTGAACTCTGTAAGCATAAATAATGCCTCCTTCTGGATTGTTATTGGCCTGTAAAAGCTTGCTTAATCCTGTTCCGTAAAAAATATTATCCCCTAAAATTAGGGCTACTTTATCATTGCCTATAAACTGTTCTCCTATTATAAACGCTTCGGCCAATCCTTTTGGCTCCTTTTGTTCAGCGTATTGAAAAACACATCCATATTTCTTGCCATCACCTAATAAATCTTTAAAGAGCGGTAGGTCTTTAGGTGTAGAAATAATCAATATCTCTTTAATTCCAGAATACATTAATGTAGACAGAGGATAATATATCATAGGCTTATCATAAACCGGCATTAACTGCTTACTTATTGAAAGTGTTAATGGGTGTAACCGTGTTCCTGAACCTCCTGCTAATATAATTCCTTTCATTTTTTTTCGTTATCCTGTTATCTTGTTATCGTGTTACAAAACTGTTTAGTCGAAACTTAATTCTGATTTCATAACTTGATAACTTCGTAACTTTTTTACTGTTATGATGCTATGCTTCTTGTTAATTTTGATAACATGCGTCTTATATAAATAATCAATTCTTTAATATCCTTAAGTTGGTTACTGTAATGTAATCTTTCACAAATTTCAATTTGAGTTTCTAATTCAGATAAAGAGCCTTGAGCAATATATAAAAATCGTGAAAACTCTTTATTACCTTTTCGTCCAGCGCCTTCTGCTATATTCGAAGGGATAGAGACGGCACACCTCCTCATCTGTGCTACTAAACCAAATTGTTCTTTACTCGGAAAGGTTTCGGTTAATTGATATATTATTTCTACCAAATCCATTGATTTCTGCCACACATTTAAATCCTTATGAGATTGTATTTTTTGCATTATTGCTCTTATCCTGTTACCAAGTTATCTTGTTACACAGATCATTTAACTGATAGTTATTTCGAGCTTCATAACCACATAACTCCATAACAGCATAACTACTCATACTGCTTACTATAATAATTTTGATACTCGCCACTCGTTACATGTCCCAGCCAAGCTTCATTATTTAAATACCAATCAATCGTTTTTTCCAATCCCTCTTCAAAAGTAACTGATGGTGTCCACCCCAAATTGTTTTTTATTTTTGATGCATCAATAGCGTAACGTAAATCGTGTCCTGGGCGATCTTTAACGAAGGTTATTAATTTTTCTGAAGCCCCATTTTGTCTACCAAGTTTTCTGTCCATTTGCTTGCAAAGTAACTTCACTAAATCGATATTTTTCCATTCGTTAAAACCACCTATATTATACGTTTCAGCATTATTGCCTTCATGAAAGACTAAATCTATTGCTTTTGCGTGATCTTTTACATAAAGCCAATCCCTAGTATAGTTTCCATCGCCATAAACTGGTAATGGTTTGTTTTGAATAATGTTGTTTATAAATAACGGAATTAATTTTTCTGGAAACTGGTTCTGCCCATAGTTGTTAGAGCAGTTAGTAATAACATAGGGTAGCCCATATGTTTCGCCGTAAGCTCTCACAAAATGATCGGAACTTGCTTTTGATGCTGAATAGGGAGAATTAGGGTCGTATGAAGTTTTTTCAGTAAACAATCCTGTTTCCCCTAAGGTGCCATATACCTCATCCGTACTCACATGGTAAAATCTTTTATTGTCAAAATTATTCTGCCAACAAGTTTTAAAAGCGTTTAATAAAACCATAGTGCCAATAACATTTGTTTTAACAAAAGCCAAAGGATCTGAAATAGATCTGTCAACATGGGATTCAGCTGCTAGATGTATAACACCTTCAAACTTGTATTCTTCAAATAACTTGTTTACAAGAACATCATTGGTTATATCACCTTTTATAAATTTATAATTTGGTTTATTTTCAACATCCTTTAAATTTTCCAAGTTCCCAGCATAAGTTAAGTTGTCTAAGTTAAAAATATGATAATTTGAATATTTTTCAACAAACAATCTTACTACATGTGACCCTATAAAACCTGCGCCTCCAGTAATTAG
>JBMTVT010000091.1:0-5927 GCA_049451635.1 Tamlana sp.
AGTGATTACGGACAATCAGTTTTTGTTTTTAATTATGATATTAAACTCCTGTTTAGAAAAAAAGAATACTAAAGATACCATTAAAGCTGTTGAAACCAATCTTTGTTTACAATATGGCAAAAAATCATCCACATTTAAATTATGGTCTCCTACGGCAGAAAAAGTTAAACTTAATTTTTACAAAAACGGAGTTGAAGGTGAAGCTTACTAAACCCATGAGTTAAACCCAAGCGAAAATCATGTATGGATTTTAGAGATTGAAGGGGATTTAAAAGGTGTTTACTATACCTATCAAATTATGATTAATGGCGAATGGCTTGAGGAAACACCAGGAATTTATGCGCAAGCTGTTGGTGTAAACGGAAAACGCGCTATGGTTTTAGATCTAGAAACTACAAACCCTGAAAAATTGGGATTCTGATAAAGGACCCAAACTTAATTCGCACAAAAGGACCAGATAATGTTGCCACAGCAATAGACCATATAAAAGAATTGGGCATTACACATGTACATTTACTGCCTACTTTTTACCAGTATGCTATTGACGAAACCCATTTAGAAACCCCAAAATTTAATTGGGGCTATGATCCACAAAATTACAATGTGCAAGAAGGGTCTTTCTCTTCCAATCCTTATGATGCTGAAGTACGTATTGAGGAATTTAAAACCATTGAAGATGGATTAGTTAGCTATGAAATAAAGAGACATACCAACGGTGATTCTTGGAAAGATATTTTAGTTCTTTATAATACCAATACCACACCATTTAATTATACTTTGGATGATGAATGGCAATTAGCCGCTATAGGTGATGAATTTTCTTTTGAAGATGGAAAAACTATCACTCAGTCTATTATGGTTCCAGCAATTTCTATGTTAGTTGCTACAGAAAATAGTTGATAACTACTTATAATTAGCTTTTAAAAAACGTATCAAAATTTCTATTTTGCAACTTCCTTTTAAAGCGTTATAAGTGAAAGTTTGTATTGCAGAAAAACCAAGTGTTGCCAGAGAAATTGCTTCTGTTTTAGGTGCGAATACCAAGCATGATGGCTATTATGAAGGTAATGGATATGCTGTTACCTACACTTTTGGTCATCTTTGTACTTTAAAAGAACCCAACGATTATAAACCTTACTGGAAAAGTTGGGATTTGAATAATTTACCGATGCTTCCCGAAAAATTTGAAACCAAAGTGGTCTCGAATTCTGGTATTCAAAAACAATTTAAAATTGTAAAAAGTCTATTCGATAAAGCCGAAGTGGTTATAAACTGCGGTGATGCCGGACAAGAAGGCGAACTTATACAACGTTGGGTAATGAATGAAGCCAACTATAAAGGCGACGTTAAACGCCTATGGATTTCTTCACTAACTACTGAAGCTATAAAAGAAGGTTTTGAAAACTTAAAACCTGCATCGCAATACGATAATTTATACTATGCAGGATTCTCTAGAGCCATTGGTGATTGGTTATTGGGGATGAATGCCACTAGACTTTATACTGTAAAACACGGGGGTTACAAACAAGTATTATCAGTTGGCAGGGTACAAACACCTACTTTAGCCATGGTAGTCAATAGGTTTAAAGAGATTGAAAATTTCAAACCACAACCTTATTGGGAACTACAAACGCTTTATAGAGATACACTGTTTAGCTATGAAGAAGGGCGCTTTTTAAAAAAAGAAGACGGGGAAACTTTAGCTAATAAAGTAAAGGAAAATGATTTTGAAATTGCATCCATTACAAAAAAGAAAGGCACAGAATACGCCCCAAAATTATTCGATTTAACAGGTTTGCAAGTGTATTGCAATAACAAGTTTGGATTTTCGGCAGACGATACCCTAAAAATTGCTCAAGCCTTGTATGAACGCAAAGTAATAACCTACCCCAGAGTTGACACCACATTTTTACCCAATGATATTTACCCTAAAGTTTCGGGTATTCTTCAAAAATTAACGAATTATTCAGCATTAACGCAACCGCTTTTAGGTAAGAAAATTAAAAAATCCCCTAAGGTTTTCAACGATAAAAAAGTAACCGATCACCATGCCATCATCGCAACGGGCATACAAACTCAATTGAATCCTGCTCAACAACAGGTTTATGATATTATTGTAAAACGTTTTATAGCTGTTTTTTATGATGATTGCGAGGTATCAAATACCACGGTTATAGGTCATGCATCTAATGTAATTTTTAAAACAACCGTTAAAGAGATTATTAAAAAAGGGTGGCGTGTTGTTTTTGAAACTTCTACTGCAGCCAGTGTAACAAATACAGATAAGTTGTTACCAACGTTTATTAAAGGTGAAAAAGGCCCTCATGAACCCTCATTTTTAGAAAAAGAAACCAAACCACCAAATCAATTTACTGAAGCCTCATTATTGCGCGCTATGGAAACAGCTGGAAAACAAGTTGATGATGAGGAATTGCGTGATTTAATGAAGGAAAATGGTATTGGGCGCCCTTCAACCAGAGCCAATATTATTGAAACGCTTTTTAAACGCCAATACATTAAACGCAATAAAAAGCAAATTTTACCAACTTTTACTGGCATACAATTGATTGATACCATTCAAAATGAATTATTAAAATCTGCCGAACTTACCGGCTCATGGGAAAAACAATTAAAAGATATAGAAAGAGGCCAATTTAGCGCTTCGGCATTTATAAAAAACATGAAACAAATGGTTGATGCTTTGGTTTACGAAGTGCGAAGCGAAACCAAACGCGCCAATATTTCGCAAGCAACAGTTATTAAAAACAGGAAAGCTAAAGAAACCGAAAATAAAACAGAAGGCATTACCAACGAAAGTTGCCCAAAATGCAAAACTGGACAATTGATAAAAGGGAAAAAAGCTTATGGTTGTAGCAATTATAAATCTGGCTGTAATGTTGTGTTGCCATTCCGTTTTAAAAATAAAAAGATATCAGAAAAACAATATATTAGGCTTCTTAAAAAAGGAAGTACAGTGAATTTAAAAGGGTTTAAAACCGATTCGGGAGCGGTTGAAGGTTTACTTCGTTTTGACGATGAATTTAAATTGAAATTAGAACCTAAAAACAATTCTACGAAAGCTAAACCAAATGAGTTAACATGTCCGAAATGTAAAAAGGGAAAGGTTATAAAGGGTAAAGCAGCTTACGGTTGCAGTAACTACAAATTGGGTTGCGATTTTAAAATGACATTTGAGACCGTTAGAAGTAAAATAAAGGGGCAAAAACCAACCAAGGAACTTGTTTATCAAATTTTAAATGGAAGGGTTTAAAAACACGCACAGGCATTTTATCATCTATAAACCTTATGGTTATATAAGTCAGTTTTACAGCAACTCCATACAACAGAAAAACAAAAATTTTTTAGGCGAACTTCACGATTTCCCAGAAGGCATTATGCCAATTGGTAGGTTGGACGAGAAATCGGAAGGCCTATTATTGCTAACAACAGATGGTAAAACAAGTAACTATATAAACAGCCAAAAAGTTGAAAAAACGTATTATGCCCAATTGGATGGCAATATTTCCGCAGATGCGATAAACACCTTAAAAACTGGGGTTGAAATTGGTTTTGAAGGAAAGAAATACAATACCAAGCCCTGTAAAGCTTTTAAGCTTGAAAATACCCCTGATTTACCAATACCTACTCAAAAAATACGTGACGACAGACATGGCCCAACAAGTTGGGTTTCCATAACATTAACTGAAGGTAAATTTAGGCAAGTACGTAAAATGACCTCGGCAGTTGGATTTCCTACGTTAAGATTAGTAAGGGTTAAAGTTGGAAAAATTAATATTAAAAATATGCAACCTGGAGACCTTTTAGAGGTTGATGATTTTAAAGTTTAATCATCCAATTTTTGCAATTCTTTGTAATTATTGTTTAAACGCTTCAACAAAAACCCATAAATAAGCCTATAAAACAACCAAATTAATGCTATAAAAATGATAGTAATAAAAACCAATACAATGTATATCCCTGCCATTTTCCCATCATCATAATTGGCTATTTGCTCTGTTATAACGGGGTCATTATGTAATGCGTAATAAAAACCAATTACCAGAGATACTCCAGCCATGACTAAATTATAAAGCATATAATACTTAATTATTTTTCTAGTTTTTAAAATGTTCTCCATTATTTGTTTGGCGCTATCGGTAACAGAAATGGATTTATAAGATTTAAAAAGCAGATAGATAAAAAATAATATAATACCGTAACTAAAAATTGTAAGGGTTGTTAAAACATGTTCATTGCTATACAAAACCTCAAGTTTGTGTTTGTATTCTTCAGAATAAAAATAAGGGATAGAGTTAACAAGTATCCAAAATACAAGTTCTGCTATACTTATATAAAATAACGTCTCAAACTTCCCATCATTATCAAGCTGGTTTGACGATTTTTCATTATCCGATTTTCCATCACTATTCGCCTCAAACTTTAACACCGGTATTTCACTTCCTAAAGTAAATATTAAAGAAGTTGCCGATACTTTTATAGTAGAAATGGCAGTTCCAGGTTTAAAAAAATCTGATTTCAATATTAATTTAGAAAATAACATTTTATCAATTTCTGCAGAGTTGAAAGAAGAGAATGAGGAACAAAATGATAATTACACCAGAAGAGAATTTGGTTATTCGTCATTTAAAAGAACCTTTACTTTGCCAGAAACAGTAAATGATAGTAAAATAAATGCAAAATATAATGAGGGTATTTTACATGTATATCTTCCTAAAAAAGAAGAGGCTAAACAGAAGCCGCCTCGTACCATTGATATTTCATAATTACTTAAAAACAGTTTAGTTAATTTTTAAAAAAGCTGCCCAATGCAGCTTTTTTATTTGGGCTTATTTTGCCAATACCTAAGCTACAAATAAACCCTTAATTGTTTCATGACAAATATCATACTTATTTATAGCCATTTACGATAAATTTATAGTACTAAATTTTATTTGTCATGAAATGCCCTTTAACAAATTGCAAACCAAGCGATATGATATACTGGCATTACGTCTGACCTTTGTAAAACAATAAATATTAACAGATGAAAGCTAAAAAGAACCCACAACTGGAAATAAGCCGCAATAGCAGTTTGTATTTCGCTATTGGGCTTAACATCATGTTATTATTATCATGGCGTGCACTAGAGTATAAAACTTATGAAAAGAGCGATATTGCTATGGATATTATAAACATGGAGCAAGAAACAGATGAAGACATTCCCATAATAAATATTAACACACCTCCACCTCCGCCACCTCCTGCAGTTGTAAGCCAAAGTATTGAAATTATTGAAGACGTTGAAGAAGTTGAGGAAACTGTAATTGAAAGTACCGAAACCAATCAAAATGAAGCTATTGAAGATTTTGTGGCTGTTGATGTTTCGGACATCAATGTGGAAGACGTTGAAGAGGATGTTGAAGTTGCTTTTGCAGTTATTGAAGATGTACCTATATTTCCCGGTTGTGAAGGGTTGAGCAAAAGCGAAACCAAAGATTGTTTTCAAACTAAAATTCAAGAACATGTAAGAAAGAATTTTGTATACCCCGAATCAGCTTTACAATTGGGTGTACAAGGTAGGGTTTCTGTAATATTTATAGTAGACTCCAAAGGCTATACTACAAATATTAAATCAAGAGGACCAGATAGACTTTTAGAAAAAGAGGCAGAACGTATTATTGGGCTGTTACCAAAAATGAAACCTGGGAAACAACGAGGTAAACCCGTAAAGGTTGCCTACGCAGTACCTATCTTTTTTAAATATACTGAAAACTAATAATTAATGGAAGAACAAAAGTTTATTACAGGTACCGCCAGCGCCAAGTTTGATGCCTTAAAAAATCAATTAGATCCGCATTTTTATTCAATAGTTTAAACGTATTAACTAGTTTAATAGACGAAAACCCCCGATAGCGCACAAAAGTTTA
>JBMTVT010000092.1:0-5727 GCA_049451635.1 Tamlana sp.
GAGTCTCAAAAGGTTGAAAATTATTTAGTTGAAATTGGTGGTGAAATTAGAGTCAAAGGTATAAATATAGTAAAGGAAAGCCCATGGAAAGTGGGGGTTGAAAACCCAAATTTTAATGGAGAGCAATCAATTTTAAAAGTCATTAGCTTAAAGGATGAAGCCATGGCAACATCTGGCACTTACCGGAAATTTAAAATAGATGAAAAAGGCAATCGTTATGCTCATATAATTGATGCTAAGACAGGTTATCCCAGTAAAACCAGTTTGCTAAGTATTTCGGTTATAGCAGATAATTGTATGGTTGCGGATGCTTATGCAACAGCTTTTAAAGGCATGGGGATTGAAAAAGTTAAGGATTTTTTAAAATCACATCCAGAATTAAATGTGTTTTTAATTTTTGAAAATGATAAAAAAGAATTTGAAACGCTCTCGCTTAATGGATTTCCAGAGAATTAAACTATTTAAAAACAACAGGAATAATCTCGCCTTTAGCTAAGCAATATGTTGTTATTTCGGTATCAGAAAATTTTTTGGTATAATCAACTTCTTCTACTTTAAACCCTATTTGTCTGAGTTTATCAAAATAATCACGACCATATACGCGAACATGGTCGTATTGTCCAAATATTTTTGCGCGTTCTTTTTTATCAGTAATAGTATGGTCTTCAAAAGTATGTGCTCTTGATATGTCTTGCGGAATTTGAAATATTCCCATGCCATTGGTTTTTAATATCCTGTAAAGTTCTTTCATGGCTTTGGTATCATTAGGAATATGCTCCAATACATGATTACATAAAACTATATCAAATTCCTCATCTTTAAAAGGTAAGTTGCATATGTCAGCTTTAACATCAGCTAATGGTGAATTTAAATCGGTGGTAGTATAGTTTAGATTTTTCATGCTCCTAAAGCGCTTATAAAAAGCTTGTTCGGGTGCAAAGTGCAAAACTTTTAATTTGGCTGAAAAGAAATTAGTTTCATTTTTTAAATACAAC
The DNA here is from genome assembly GCA_049451635.1 of Tamlana sp. Taxonomy (GTDB): domain Bacteria; phylum Bacteroidota; class Bacteroidia; order Flavobacteriales; family Flavobacteriaceae; genus JBMTVT01. Next base: position 996 of record JBMTVT010000092.1, read on the forward strand.
CATAGTAATCGGTGTCTCTCTAAAGAAAGGGTAGAAGGCGATAACACATTTTTGCGTTGTTTGCCATAGCCATAAGGTAAAAAGGTTTTAAAGCTTTTGCCATCAATGGGGTCGATATATTTTTCACCTTTTAAAATGAAGGCTAAAAACGGACGAATAATGTAGCTTAACCTAATTAATAGAGGTCTGGGTATAACACGTAATATAACCTTGAAAAGTTTTTTCAATATAGATTATTTATAATCCTCTCTTACAGGCCAAAAGGTATCTGTAACCTCACAATTAGTTAGAGCAACTGCGCTATGAACAGCATTTGAGAGGATAATGGTAATAATTTCTGGTTCTAAAATTTTAGTAATGCCATCAGTAGTCATTTCTAGTTTACCAGAAATAACCTGGGTTGTTTGTTCATGTGGGTGGGAATGTGCAGGCATTATTGATCCCTTCTTAATATTAACAAAACCTATTGTTATATTTTCAGCATGAACATATCTGCCTGTTATACCTTTTGTTAATTCTTTTTTGGGGATATCAGAAATATTTAAGCTCATAATTACAAGACTAATACTTCCTTTCTAAATTCTTCTTCTTCATTGCTTTTAATTCCTAAAGCTTCATAAATGTAGGCAAAGGTTGATAGCAATTCTGGTTTTCCGTCTACTAAGGCAACATCATGCTCAAAGTGGGCACTTGATTTATTATCAAGAGTTGTAATGGTCCAGCCATCCCGATGTTGTTTTATACGATGTGTGCCCATGTTAATCATCGGTTCAATGGCAACAACCATTCCTTCTATAAATTTTTTGCCTCTACCTCGTTTACCATAATTTGGCATTTCTGGGTCTTCGTGCATTTTTTTTCCTAAACCATGGCCAACCAATTCTCTTACAACTCCATATCCACGGTCTTCACAATATTTTTGAATGGCATAACCAACATCACCCACACGATTGTTAGCCTTAAATTCTCTAATACCAACATACAACGATTCTTTGGTGACTTGAAGAAGTTTTTCTGTTTCATGATTAATTTCACCAACAGGAAAAGTATAGGCATGATCACCATAAAAACCATTTTTTAAGGCACCGCAATCAATTGAAATAATATCGCCTTCAACTAAAGGGTCTCCGTTTGGGATACCGTGCACCACTTGTGAGTTGGGACTCACACATAGTGTGTTTGGAAAATCATAAAGCCCCAGAAAACCAGGTTCGGCACCGTGGTCTCTAATATATTCCTCAGCAATTTTATCTAGTTGTAGCGTTGTAACACCAGGTTTTATTGCTTTGGCGATTTCGCCTAAAGTTTTTGATACAATCAAGGCACTTTCGCGCATCAATTCAATTTCTTCCCTAGTTTTTACGATAATCATACTTTAAAAAATAATGACAAAGATACTTAAAATACAGGGATTAGCTTTTATTTAAATAAATTACTGAAAAAGCCTTTTTTCTTTTCAGGAATTTTAGGGGTTTCGTTGGTAAGCATTTGATAAATTTCTCCCCATCCCGGAAACCCACCAATATTTCTATCATCTATAAATAAATCGGCATGTATTTTTCTGCTACTATCATTTTGAAAGTATTCTTCAGGAAAACTCTGATTAACGGCATAAAATACAATACCATTCTCTTCACAGAATTTTACCGCATCATTTAATCTGTCACCATACCTGTAAGTCCATAAAATAAGCATATGGCCCATAGACTGCAATTTATTTAAAGTTTCAAAAGCAAATAGCATAGGCTTGCCTATGTTTGGGTATGCGTCTTCTACAATGGTTCCATCAAAATCGACTGCAATAATTAAGCGTTGGCTAAAATTCATTTTAATTTAAGACTAGGGTTTGTTCAAAAGTACAATAATTTTTATACTAATGCATGCTGGGTCATAGCTTCTGGTTGCGGTATACCCATCAGTTTTAAAATGGTTGGTGCCATATCTCCTAAAATACCATCTTTTATTTCAGTCAATTCATTATCAATTAAAATAACAGGAACAGGGTTGGTTGTATGAGCTGTATTTGGAGTTCCATCTGGGTTAATCATGGTTTCACAATTTCCATGGTCTGCAATTAATAGTGTTGTATAACCATGTTCTAGCGCGGTTGTTACAACATCTTTTACGCATATATCAACAGCTTCACAAGCTTTTATTGCAGCTTCCATAACACCTGTGTGACCAACCATATCGCCATTTGCAAAATTTAAGCAAACAAAATCAACATCTTCTTTTTGTAATTCAGGTACTAAAGCGTCACGCAACTCAAATGCACTCATTTCAGGTTTTAAATCATAGGTAGCAACTTTTGGAGAGTTTCTTAAAATACGGGTTTCTCCATTAAATGGTGTTTCTCTTCCACCAGAAAAGAAGAAAGTAACATGAGGATATTTTTCGGTTTCAGCAATTCTTATTTGCTTTTTATGATGTTTTTCTAAAACCTCTCCCAATGTTTCGGTTAAGTTGTCTTTGTTGAAAATAACATTAACTTTTTTATAGGTTTCATCATAATTTGTTAAGGTAACATAGTGCAAATTTAATTTGTGCATGTTTTGCTCATGAAAATCGGTTTGTGATAAAGCTTCGGTTAATTCTCGCCCTCTATCAGTTCTGAAGTTGAAAAAGATGACCACATCACCATCTTTAATTTTAGCAACAGGTTCTCCATTATTTTCAACCATTATGATTGGTTTTATAAACTCGTCGGTGATATCGTTGTTGTAACTTTTTTGAATGGTATCTGTTACATTAGTAGATTTTTCACCAACACCATTCACCATGGCATCATAAGCTATTTTTACGCGTTCCCAACGCTTATCTCTATCCATGGCATAATATCTGCCTGTAACGGTAGCCAATTTTCCATTTGTTTTTTCAAGATGACTTTCAAGTTCTGTAAGAAACCCAAAGCCTGATTTGGGATCTACATCACGACCATCGGTAAAAGCGTGTACATAAGTATTAGTTAATCCATAATCGCTAGCAGCATCCAATAAACCAAATAAATGGTTGATATGGGAATGTACACCACCATCACTTAGTAAACCCAAAAAATGAACATCTTTATTATTGCTTTGTGCATAGTTAAAAGCATCAACTAAAACTTTTTCTGTATTTAAAGTTTTGTTTTTTACAGCCAAATTAACTTTAACCAAATCTTGATAAACAATTCTGCCAGCGCCTAAATTCATATGCCCCACTTCGCTATTGCCCATTTGCCCTTCTGGTAAACCAACATGCAAACCATCTGAACGCAATGTTGCATAAGGATATTTTTTATAAAGCGAATCTATAAAAGGTGTGTTTGCATTGTCTATTGCAGAGACTTTTGGATCTGGAGAATTTCCCCAGCCATCTAGTATCATCAAGATAACTTTTTTGTTCATCATGTTAAAATTTAAATGTATTACAAAGATAGTTAAGTTACCTATATAATAAATAAATTACTGTTGAAATACTAGAGTTTTCAGGGCTTTTTATGTTTTTTTTAATAATTAATCGTTTCGTTAATTATATGTGAAATAAAAGTTAAAAATGTGTTATAAACCAAATTTAATGTAACAAACTGAAAATTTATACGTCTATTTAATACATCAAAAAACGAATTATTAAATCAAATTAAAATCTTTCATCATGAAAAAAACAATCATTATTTCCGCTATTGCGTTATGTTTTTCTATTGTAAACGTAAATGCAAAAACAACAACTGAAAATTTAAGCACTTCTAATTATGAGTACTTTTTTAAAGTAAACTCATTTTGTGTGTCTATTGCTAAAGGCGATTTAGAAACTGTACAAAAACTAATTGTTAGGGGAGCAGATGTTAATGAAAAATCGAATGGAATGACACCTGCAATGTATGCAGCAAAGTTTAACAGAACTGAAATTTTAAAGCTTTTAATCTTCCATGGAGCTGACTTAAAAGCAAAATGTGATAAGAAAAAAACAGCTTTAGATTATGCCGAATTACATGGTGCAAAAGACACTGTGACAATTTTAAAGGAAGAATTATCTAAAGATAAAAAGTAATTATAAAATATTGTAATTATTTGAGCTAGTCACTCGTTAAAAAAAGCCTTGGAAACAAGGCTTTTTTTGTTGGTTTAATTTATTTTTAGCCATTTAGTAATTTGTACATGGTATAGTGTATACCAATATCTTTTATATCGAAGGCATCACCAATAATTTTATAGCCATTTTTTTGATAAAAATTTACAGCTATTTCTCTGGCATTGCACCATGTGATATTGGCTTTTTTATTTTTCATAAACTGCTCGCCATAGTCTAAAATAATATTGCCAAAACCATTGCCCTGAAATTTTTCAAGAATAGCCATCCCTCTAAGTTGGTATTGATTGTTTTCGGTAATTGAGTTATGATTATTTTTAAAAAAAGAACAAATACCAATTAAGCCTGAGTTGATAAAAATACCAAAGTGAAAAGTGGTATCGAGGTCATCACCATCAAAAACACAAGTTTCAATAGGCTTTCCAAATCTTAAAACAGGGTGTCTTACCGCGTGTGTTTCTTTGGAAGTTATTGTTTTAATATGGTAATCAATATTTTTGATAGTTAACTAGATTAAAATTTAGTGTTTCAAACATAAAAATATTTTAAGGAATTATTACTTTCACACAAAACTTATTTATGGCCTTTGTTTTTAAAATTATTGAAAAGGAACAAATTGAATTGGTAATTCCATTGATAAAGAAGCTTAATGACAATAAAATTT
>JBMTVT010000093.1:0-5115 GCA_049451635.1 Tamlana sp.
GTTAAACGAATCTCCCAAAACTTTAATTACTTTTTCCTGTCAATCACATAATTCACCATAAGTTGTAGTGAATTTTTATATTCAGAATCTGGATACGTATTAAGCAACTGCAATGCTTCTTCTTGGAAATCTTTCATTTTTTTTATGGCATAATCCAATCCACCATGGTCTTTTACAAATGCAATAACTTCTTTTACGCGTTTTGCATCTTTGTTATGGTTTTTAATGGAGTTTATTAACCAATTTTTATCTTGTTTTGAAGCTTGGTTTAAAGCATAAATTAAAGGTAAGGTCATTTTTTGCTCTTTAATATCAATGCCCGTGGGCTTTCCAATTTGCGTATCACCATAATCAAACAAATCATCTTTTATCTGAAAAGCCATACCAATAAGCTCTCCAAACTTTCGCATGGTCTCTACATGTTGTGATTCTGGCTTTACCGACGCAGCGCCCAAACTACAACACGCTGCTATTAAGGTTGCTGTTTTTTGACGAATGATTTCGTAATATACTTCTTCAGTAATATCTAGTTTTCTGGCTTTTTCAATTTGGAGTAGTTCGCCTTCGCTCATTTCACGAACCGCTATAGATATGATTTTAAGTAAATCGAAATCATTATTATCAATGGACAACAACAAACCTTTTGATAGTAAAAAATCACCTATTAAAACGGCTATTTTGTTTTTCCAAAGGGCATTTACCGAGAAAAATCCACGACGTCTGTTACTGTCATCCACCACATCATCATGCACCAATGTTGCCGTATGTATTAACTCTATTACAGATGCCCCACGATAGGTGCGCTCACTAACCTCGCCATTGGATACCATTTTTGACACCAAAAACACAAACATGGGTCGCATTTGTTTCCCTTTTCGGTTAACAATATAATGGGTAATTCTATTAAGCAGAGCCACTTTACTGGACATGGAGAGTTGGAACTTTTGCTCGAAAAGATCCATTTCAAAAGCTATGGGCTGTTTTATTTGCTCTACTATTTTCAATCTGTTAATTTAAGAAAGCCAAATATAAGTATTATGATTTATTAGCCAACTGCCCACAAGCAGCATCAATGTCTTTTCCTCTACTTCGTCTAACAGTTACTGTGATATTGTTTTTTTCTAAAACATCAACATACATATCCAAAGCTTGAGATTGGGCTTGTTGAAACTCGCCGTCATCAATAGGATTATACTCAATAAGATTTACTTTACTTGGCGCAAATTTACAGAATTCCACTAAGGCATCTACATCTTTTCTTTGGTCGTTTATGCCATCCCAAACAACATACTCGTAAGTAATTCTGTTTTTGGTTTTTACGTACCAATATTGCAGAGCCTCTCTTAAATCATTTAATGGAAACGTGGCATTAAAAGGCATGATAGATGTTCTCACCTCATCTATAGCTGAGTGCAATGACACTGCAAGTTTAAACTTAACATCGTCATCTGCCATTTTTTTTATCATCTTGGGGACTCCAGATGTAGATACAACAATACGCTTAGGCGACATCCCCAAACCTTCATCTGAAGTAATTTTATCGATAGCTTTTATAACGTTATTGTAGTTCATAAGCGGTTCACCCATGCCCATAAATACAATATTACTTAACGGGCGATTATAATAGAGCTTACTTTCGTTATCAATGGCCACTACTTGATCGTAAATTTCATCTGGGTTTAAATTTCGCATGCGTTTTAAACGCGCCGTGGCACAAAATTTACAATCTAAACTACACCCAACTTGACTGGATACACAGGCGGTTGTTCTTGTTTTAGTTGGGATTAAAACAGACTCCACAATTAACCCATCATGCAAACGCACCGCATTTTTTACGGTACCATCGTTGCTTCGCTGCATCGTATCGACCTTTATGTGGTTGATAACAAAATTATCCTCGAGCATTTGGCGGGTTTCTTTTGAAATATTGGTCATATCCTCAAAAGTATGGGCAGATTTTTGCCATAGCCATTCATAAACCTGATTGCCACGAAAGGCTTTATCGCCTTGTTTTACAAAGAATTCCCGAAGTTGTTCTTTGGTTAACGCTCGTATGTCTTTTTTACTTGTTGCCATTAGTGATGCAAAAATAGTGAAAGGTTTTACGATTTACGATTTTTGGTTTATGAATTATAAATTGATACTTGAATATGCATTAGGGATTGCAATGGAAATCCTTTTGCTTTTGCAAAAGATTGTAATGTAAAGCCCGACCGCACTTGTGCGGTAATGCCTTAAATAATAAAACAAATTAAGCACAATAAAAAAGCCTTGATTTAACAAGGCTTTTAAGGATTTATAATATTAACATGGCATCGCCATAGCTGTAAAACTTGTACTTTTCCTTGACAGCTTCTTCATAAGCACGCTTAATAAAATCGTGACCTGCAAAGGCTGAAACCATCATTAAAAGGGTTGATTTTGGGGTGTGGAAATTGGTAATCATGCAATTGGCAATACTGAAATCGTATGGAGGGAAAATGAATTTATTGGTCCACCCCTCAATTTCGTTTAACATACCGTTTGATGATACAGAGCTTTCTATAGCACGCATTGCTGTAGTACCAACTGCGCAAACACGTTTTTTATTTTTAATGCCAGTGTTTACTATTTCAACTGCTTTTTCATCAATTTTAAGTTCTTCGCTATCCATTTTGTGTTTGGACAAGTCTTCAACCTCAACAGGGTTAAACGTACCCAAACCAACATGTAACGTAACTTCAGCAAAATTAACGCCCTTAATTTCTAAACGCTTTAATAAGTGTTTAGAAAAGTGAAGACCAGCTGTTGGTGCTGCTACGGCACCTTCATTTTTCGCAAAAATAGTTTGGTAGCGATCTTCATCTTCTGGCTCTACTGCTCTTTTTATATATTTAGGTAGCGGAGTTTCACCCAATTCGTTAAGTTTTAAACGGAATTCTCTGTAGGACCCATCATATAAAAAGCGTAGTGTACGGCCTCTAGAGGTTGTATTATCTATAACTTCTGCCACTAAAGTATCATCATCTCCAAAGTATAGTTTGTTTCCAATTCTTATTTTACGAGCAGGATCCACTAAAACATCCCATAGGCGTTGTTCTTGATTTAATTCTCTTAATAAAAATACCTCGATTCTTGCACCTGTTTTTTCTTTATTACCATATAATCTAGCAGGAAAAACTTTAGTGTTGTTCAATATTAATACATCATCTTCATTGAAATAATCTATAAGATCTTTGAACATTTTATGCTCGATAGTTTGGTCTTTTCTGTTTAAAACCATCAAGCGAGATTCATCTCTGTTCTCTGCCGGGTATTCTGCTAATAGTTCGTCTGGTAAATTAAAACCGAAGTGTGATAATTTCATGTATTATTAAATTTTTTATTTTTTTCAACAAGGTTGCAAATATACAATCTCAGAATAGGGGTTGTCAAGTAAATGACTAATTATTATTGGGTTATTTCAAATCCAATGGATTTTAAATCATCCCAAAAGGTTGGATAAGACTTTGAAACCACTTCTGCATCTTCAATATTTATAGATGCTTTGATTGCTAAAGGCGCAAATGCCATGGCCATTCTGTGATCGTTATAGGTGGCTATTGAAACCATTTCGTTTATGGTTTTTGATGTTGCCAAATGCAACGATTCATTAGTGATTGTAACTTCGCCACCAAGTTTTTCAATTTCGGTTTTCAGGGCAACCAACCTATCGGTTTCTTTAATTTTAAGGGTGTGAAGTCCAGTTAAATTACAAGCCAACCCTAAAGCAAAACAAGTTACTGCTATGGTTTGGGCAATATCTGGTGAATTTGTTAGGTTGAATTCAATTGGCAATTTATGAATGACTTTTGATGCCTTTTTGATAATGATAGCGTTGTTTGAATAAGTGGTTTCAACACCAAAATGTTTATAGATGTCAACTAAAGCAGAATCACCTTGTAAAGAGTTTTCTTTATATGAGGATAAGGTTATTTGGGTTCCAACATCACTTAAAGCTACAATACTAAAATAGTAGGATGCTGATGACCAATCGGATTCTACTACTAAGGTTTTTGGCTTAAGGTATTGGGTGTTTGGTTTAACGGTGATTGTGTTTCCAATAAATGAAGTCTCCAATCCAATTTCATCCAATAAACTCAAGGTCATGTTTATATATGGCACAGAAGTAATTTCGCCTTCCAAGGTTAATTCTATGCCATTTTCCAATTTTGATGCTATGAGCAATAGCGCCGAAATATATTGGCTACTAACATTGGCTTTTAACGACACTTTATTATTAGTTAATTTTTTACCATTAATTTTTATTGGCGGAAAGCCCTCGTTTTCTTCATAAGTAATATCTGCTCCTAAATCTTGCAACGCTTCAACCAATATTTTAATGGGGCGTTCTTTCATACGCTTTGAACCCGTTAGCAAAACCTCCTTACCTTCTTGTATTGAGAAATAAGCAGTAAGAAATCGCATGGCAGTACCTGCGTGATGTATGTCTACAATTTTTGAATTGGTGTTTAATGCTTTAGTCATTAAATTACTATCATCAGAATTTGATATATTTTCAAGTTTGAATTCAGGGTATAATGCCTGCAATAACAACAAACGATTAGATTCGCTTTTTGATCCCGTGATTTTTATTGAAGATTGCTTCGCAATTTTAGATTTTTGAAGAGTGATGTTCATTATTGTGTATTAAAAAACGCTTCTGAAAAGAAGCGTTCAAATATACTTATAAATTATTTTAATTTCTCGTTATTATGATGCCTATCGTGGTCGCGTTTTGTTTTCTTATCCATTCTTTTGTCAAATGCTTTTTGTAAATCGACTCCTGTTTGGTTTGCTAAACACAATACTACAAATAAAACATCGGCAAGCTCCTCGCCTAAATCTTTGTCTTTATCGCTTTCTTTTTCGCTTTGTTCGCCATATCTGCGCGCAATAATTCTGGCTACCTCGCCAACTTCTTCGGTAAGTTGTGCCATGTTGGTAAGCTCGTTAAAATAACGAACACCGTGTTCGTTAATCCAATCATCAACTATTTTTTGTGCGTTTTGTATGTTCATTGCTGTATTTTTTAAAATTTTTTAAGGTGTGCTGCTTTTATTCCATTTCAATTTTATCTATATCCTTCATCAACCT
>JBMTVT010000094.1:0-5051 GCA_049451635.1 Tamlana sp.
GGCGAGGTAGCTCAGTTGGTTAGAGCGTCGGATTCATAACCCGGAGGTCGGGGGATCGTGCCCCCCTCTCGCTACAAAAAAGCAAAGTAGAACCCAAGGTTTAGAGTCTTGGGTTTTTTTATTTTTAAAACTTTCTATCTGGATGAAAAGGCTTTAAACTTAAAGATGCTTTTTGATTGGAAATGATTTCGGCTACCAATTTACCTGTAGCTGGCCCCAAACTCCACCCCATCATAGCGTGCCCTGTTGCTATGGTTAAATTGTCACATTTTATGGATTTTCCTATATATGGCAACCCATCTGGAGATACCGGTCTTAAACCGCATTTTGCGTTGGTTTTTTCTTCAGAAGTAATTTCTAAACCATTATAGTAATCTTGAGCAGCATTGGCGATAGCATTAACTCGTTTTGGATTTATTTTATGGTTTATACCGGCAATTTCCATGGTACCTGCAAAACTTGTAAAACCATCCATGGGTGTTACCGCTACTTTAGCTTCACACAAAATAGCAGGCATTGAAATATGGGTTTCTCTTTCTACATTTATTCTATACCCCTTACCTGCTTGAATGGGAATTTTCAACCCTAGTTTTTTTGCTAAAAGTGTACTCCAACTGCCAGCAGCTAAGACTACTTCATCAGCGGAATATGTTTGTTTATCCGTAATTACCTTTTTAATAGATATGTCTAAAACCTCTATATCCTTAACCAACTCATTCGTTAGTATATTAACTCCCTTTGATTTTAAGAAATTTACCATTTCACTCATAAAACTATGAGGAGTCATGTGGGCATCACAATCATAAAATACAGCGCCTTTGATATTAAAATTGGCGTTGGGTTCCAATATATGAACATCTTTTTTTGATAAATGTTTCACACCTAAACCTTCGTCTATACCTCGTTGCCCTATGTTCCATTCCTCTTCTCCAACCTTATCAGATTTATAGCACATCAATAAGCCTTTACGTTCATAATGAAAATTAAATCCTGCTTGCTGTTTCAAATCTTCATATAAGTCTCTGGAAAATAAATTTATATCCTTAATGGTTTTTATAGATTGTTCCACTTTAGTTGTTGTGGCAGATTTTTTAAAGGCCCATGCCCATTTTAAAAACTCTAAATCCAACCTAGGCTTTACATAAAAAGGACTTGCCGAATTAAACATCCATTTGATTCCTTTTGAAATCATTCCTGGTGCGGCTAATGACATAAAATGACTTGGAGTTACATAACCAGCATTAACATAGGATGCTCCAGCATCCATATTAGATTGATCAATAACGGTAACCTTATGCCCTTCTTTCTTGAGATAGTATGCAGAACATAAACCTATAATACCTCCTCCAATTATAATTATATTTTTTGCCATTTTATATTACTTGAAACCCATGGGCATAAGGGTCATCTTCATCATCTATTACAATAGTATTATAACCGTATATTTTTGCCCATCCTTGAATACTTGGTATAATAGCTGGTTTACCATCTAGAGTGGTTTCCTCCTCAATACGACCAATAAACTTACTTCCAATAAAACTTTCATGAATGTAAGGTTCTCCTTGTTTTAATTTTCCCTTGCTAAACAATTGTGCTAATCGCGCTGAAGTCCCCGTACCACATGGACTTCTATCAATAGCCTTATCACCATAAAACACGGCATTTCTGCCTGATGAGGTTGGATCGATAGGGTCTCCTGTCCACAGCACATGGCTTACATCTCGAATAGTTTTATTTTCTGGATGAATAAACAAATTAGGGTATTTTTGATTGATTCGTTGTCTAACAACCTGCGAATACTGAATTATTTTTGAAGCTGAAAATGCCTGTACACCCTCAAAATTTTCTTGTGGATCTACGATAGCATAATAATTACCGCCGTAAGATACATCGAAAATTATCTCACCTAATTCTGGGCATTCAACAAATAAGTTTTCTGCTGCCAAGTAACTTTTCACATTGGTTAGTTTTACCCAATCTACCTTATTACCTGTTTGCTGATAATCAATTTGAACCAATCCTGCAGGCGCCTCCATTTTAATTCTTCCTGGAATTTTTGGTATTACTAAGCCTTCTTCAATAGCTATAGTTATTGTTCCAATAGTACCATGGCCACACATGGGTAAACATCCAGAAGTTTCTATAAATAAAATAGCAAAGTCGTTTTCTGGATCATGTGGCGGGTATAAAATACTACCACTCATCATATCATGCCCACGCGGCTCAAACATTAAGCCTTTTCTAATCCAATCGTACTCCTTCAAAAAATGTTGGCGTTTTTCGCTCATAGTATTACCTAAAAGCTTTGGACCACCTTCTTTTATAACCCTTACAGGATTTCCACAGGTGTGTGCATCTATACAAACAAAAGTTTTTCTACTCATTTAATATTAAAACTAGTGGCTAACTGTTTTCATGCTATATTTTATCTGATGTTTTTACACCATTTACAGTTCTCAAAATACTCAAAGGGTTGTCGTTTTTCAGTTCGTCTGGCAATAATATATGAGGCCAATTTTGAAAACTAAAAGGTCTAACAAATCTTTTAATAGAGTCAACACCAACAGCAGTAAATCTAGTGTCTGTTGAAGCTGGATAGGGTCCGCCATGCATCATAGAAGGGCAAACCTCCACCCCGGTAGGAACACCATTAAAAATAATGCGCCCTACTCTACTTTGAAGCGCATTGACCATATTGGGATATTTTTCAATTTCATTATCATCAGAAATTATAGTACCCGTAAGCTGGCCTTCTAATTTTGATATGATATTTTCTAATTGTGATTCATTTTCACATTGAACAACCAAAGAATAGGGTCCAAAAACTTCATGGTGCAACGCTGTATTTTCTAGAAATGTTTTTCCCTCAACTGTAGTAACTAGCTGTCTTGCATAATTAGGTTTAACATTATCTTCATAACCAGCTAATACTTCAATACCTATTTGAGATAACGCTTTTTTCTTTTTGTCTTCATAGGTACCGGCAATATTTGGATGAAGCATAACAGAAGGTTCTACTTTCACAATTTCTTGTGCCAAAGAATTTACAAATTTTGTTAACCCTTCAGATTTAATAGCCAATATTAAACCAGGATTGGTACAAAACTGTCCAGTACCTAACGTAATTGAGCCGGCATACGTAGATGCAATCGATTCAGCTCTGTTTTTTAACGCTTCAGGTAAAATTACAACAGGATTTATACTACCCATTTCTGCAAATACCGGTATGGGTTCTTCTCTTTTAGCAGCTAAATCGTATAATGCCCTGCCTCCATTAATACTACCCGTAAAGCCTACTGCTTTAATATGTGGATTTTGAACAAGTAGTTGACCAACATCTGTACCGCTACTATTAAGGTTTGAAAAAACACCATTTGGCATGCCTGTTTTTTGGGCTGCTGCTATTACAGCACCTGCAACCATATTGCCTGTACCAGCATGCATAGGATGTGATTTTACAATAACTGGACATCCGGCTGCCAATGCGGCAGCTGTGTCTCCGCCTGCTGTTGAGAAAGCCAATGGAAAATTTGATGCTCCAAAAACAGCAACAGGCCCCAAAGCTACATACATTTTTCTTAAATCTACTTTTGGAATTGGTTGACGTTCCGGTTGTTCCGTATCTATAGATGCTTCAACCCAATTGCCTTCTTCAATGTGATTTGCAAAAGCCCTAAGTTGCCCTAGGGTTCTACCTCTTTCTCCTATCGCTCTTCCAGTAGGCAGACCACTTTCGGCTGAATACACTTCTAATAAGGAATCTCCTAAAGCTTTAATTTCATCTGCTATGGCCCTTAAAAATGTTGCTTTCTTATTACCTGGGAATTTTGAATAACTTTTAAATGCTTCTGTTGCCAAAGATGCCGCTTCATTAACTTCTTCTTTTGTAACTTCATTGATTTCCCAATTGTTCTCAATATTTAACAATGGATTGAAGGTCTTAAAAGTTTTATCCCCTTTTGCTGATTGTTTGTTTCCTATATAATTTTTTCCTGTTACCATTTTTCTCTGTTAAATTCTATCAAATTTACTATCTAAAAAACTTTTAATGAAGATTGCAATCGATTTTTTAGTGTTTGTAATTGAGTAATGTTGGTCTTACAGCTATAGCATCTCTTATAATTTTTTCAATTTTAATACGCTCATCTCCTTTTAATACAAGTCGCGGGGCTCGTACATACTCATTACCAATTCCTGTATGTACCGAAGCTAGTTTAATATATTGTACCAATTTAGTATTAATGTCTAATTCCAATAATGGCATAAACCAACGATAAATAGCCAATGCCTCTTTAATTCTACCAGCTTTTTGCAGTTCGTAAATAGCAACAGTCTCTGCTGGAAATGCGTCAACTAAACCTGCAACCCATCCATCGGCTCCCAATACCAAACTTTCTAACGCTAGTGTGTCCACACCTGTCATAATTGCCAACCTATCTCCAAATCTATTTTTTATTCTGGTGATGTTTGTTGTATCTCTTGTTGATTCTTTTACCGCTTGAATATTTGGGCAATCAGCAAGTAAAGACTCAAACATATCGAGTGTTACCTCAATCTTATAATCGACAGGGTTGTTATAAATCATAATAGGCAAAGGTGTGCTATTGGCAACTGCTTTAAAATATGCCAAAACTTCTTCATCACTTGCTTTGTAACGCATGGGAGGTAACATCATCAACCCCTTAGCCCCATCTTCTTCGGCAATTTTAGCTAAACCAATGGCTGCTTTAGTTGTTTGTTCGGCTATATTCATTAAAACGGGAACTTTACCATTAACCAGTGCAACTGTTTCTTTAGTTAAAATGCGCCTTTCCGCATCGGTTAAAGTACTGGCTTCCCCTAAAGTGCCACCAAGAACAATTCCATGAACACCAGCTTCTACTTGTGCTAGTATATTTTTTTTAAACATATTTAAATCCAACTCATCGTTAGCATTAAATTGTGTTGTAACAGCTGGCATAACGCCTTCCCATTTAATATTCATAATAAAATTTTATAGAGGTCAGTAGATAAATTCATAACTTATATGTCAACAAAACTAATGTTTTTAT
>JBMTVT010000095.1:0-5047 GCA_049451635.1 Tamlana sp.
TTTATCTTTTTGCCCAAATACGAGCAACAAAACTCAAATATATGAACAAGAAAGGGGTTCTTTTAGTATTTTTGTAAAAAATTAGTTGAAATGAACACTTTCAAGATTTCAGTGCAAGAAACATCAAATATTGCCATAGTAAAATTCGAAATAAACCAGTTTATAACCCAGCATAAAAGTTTTGAGTTTAACAATATTGACGAGGCTAAAATATCGCCCTTAGCACAACAATTGTTCTACTTGCCTTTTGTGAAAAAGGTTTACATTTCAGGAAATTTTATTGCTGTTGAACGCTATAATATTGTAGAATGGAATGATGTACAAGATGAAGTAGCAGAACAAATTGAAGCCTATTTAAATGATGGTGGTGTAGTAATTGAAGAGACTGCCAACACAAAAAAGGTTCCTGTTACCGTTTATGCAGAAAGCACGCCTAATCCATCAACAATGAAGTTTGTAGCTAATAAAAAAATAGTCACTACACTTTTTGAATTTACATCAATTGACGAGGCAAAACTATCACCATTAGCTACCGAGCTATTTCACTTCCCCTTTGTTAAAAGTATTTTTATTGATGAAAATTATGTGTCAATTACGAAATATGACATAGCTGAATGGCAAGATATTACTCTAGAATTGCGAGAGTTTATTAGAAGTTTTATTGAAAAGGGTAAAGATGTTGTGCTACCAGAAGCTGCCAATACACTTAAAAAATCTAATGAACAATTAGATAGCCATTTTGAAAATTTAGATGATATTTCAAAGCAAATAGTAAATATTTTAGAAGAATATGTAAAACCTGCAGTTGCAAGTGATGGTGGTAACATTCAATTTATATCTTATAATGCCAACAACAAAAATGTAAGTGTATTGCTTCAAGGTGCCTGTAGTGGTTGTCCATCCTCAACATATACCTTAAAAAGCGGTATTGAAAATATGCTTAAAGAAATGCTTCCAGGAAAAGTAGATATGGTAGAAGCAATAAATGGTTAAAAATTGACCTGCTTTTGCATTATTTTGCGAGAAAAACACTATACTTATAGAACAGCTTAGTTAAATAAATATAATTATTATGGCCGTTTTAAAAGTAATAGAAATTTTATCAAACACTTATAAAAGTTGGGAAGATGCAACTAGAAAAGCAGTGAAACATGCTGCAAAAAGTATTAAAAATATTCTATCGGTTTGTTTTCAAGACCAAAGCGCTAGTGTTAGCAATGGTGAAGCAACAGACTTTAGAGTTAATGTAAAAATAACATTTGAAGTAAATTAAATTTAACCCATATTAAAACATAAGCGTTCTATTTTTGAACGCTTTTTTTATATCTAAATTTCGCTAACTTTGAATATGAAGTATTTTGTAATATTTCTCTTTAGCATTTTAATAATTGGCTGTAAAGGGCATAATTCAAAACTTATGGAACACCAATACACAAACGATCTTATAAATGAAACTAGCCCTTATTTATTGCAACACGCCCATAATCCTATAAATTGGAATGCTTGGAACGATAAAACTTTAACCAAAGCAAAAACCGAAAATAAATTGATGGTTATAAGTGTTGGTTATGCTGCTTGCCATTGGTGCCATGTTATGGAGCATGAAAGTTTTGAGGATAGTTTGGTGGCACAGGTAATGAATAAAAATTTCATAAATATAAAAGTTGACAGAGAAGAACGTCCTGATGTAGATCAAGTTTATATGAATGCCGTACAGCTTATAACAGGGTATGGTGGTTGGCCTTTAAATGTTATCGCATTACCAGATGGCAGACCTGTTTGGGGAGGCACTTATTTTAAAAAAGACCAATGGATAAGTGCCTTGGAACAAATTTCAAAATTATACAAAGAAACACCCGAAAAGCTTGAAGATTATGCTGATAAATTAGAGCAAGGAATAAAGTCATTAGATGTTGTTGAGCTCAATACCAATGAACCAGTTTTCGAGAAAAACTATATTGATTATGCTGTAAAAAACTGGTCCAGTCAATTTGATCGTTTTTTTGGAGGTACAACACGTGCTCCTAAATTTATGATGCCCAACAACTATCATTTCTTATTGCGTTATGCTTTTCAAACTGACGACAAAGAGTTGCTAGACTACGTTAACTTGACCTTGACTAAAATGGCTTATGGAGGTATTTTTGATCAAATTGGCGGTGGGTTTTCCAGATATTCAGTCGATACCAAATGGCATGTTCCCCACTTTGAAAAAATGCTTTATGATAATGGGCAATTGGTAAGTTTATATGCCGATGCTTATCTTATTACTAAAAATGAATTATACAAAAATGTCGTTACTAAAACTTTGGATTATATAAAACGTGATATGACCACTAAAAATGGGGCGTTTTATTCATCACTTGATGCCGATAGTAAAAATGCTGAAGGCAACCTCGAAGAAGGGGCTTTTTATGTATGGACAAAAAACGAATTAAAATCAATTTTAAAAGAAGATTTTGAATTGTTTTCAGACTACTACAATGTTAATGTATATGGCCATTGGGAACATGATAATTATGTGCTTATAAGAAAAGATGATGATGCAACAATCATAAAAAAACACAACATATCCCAAGTTACTTTAAAAGAAAAAAAAATAGCTTGGAAAAACAAGCTTCTTGAAGCTAGAAACAAAAGAGAAGCGCCTAGGTTAGATGATAAAACCTTAACCTCATGGAATGCATTAATGCTTAAAGGCTACGTAGACGCTTATCGTGTTTTTGGATATGATGATTATCTTACCTCAGCTGAAAAAAACGCTAATTTCATCATCAACAATCAATTAAAAGAAGATGGGGGCTTATATCACAATTATAAAAATGGCATAAGCTCAATTAATGCTTATTTAGAAGACTACGCTACAACCATTGATGCTTTTATAGCGCTTTATGAAAATACCCTAAATGAAAAATGGTTAAACTCAGCAAGAGATTTGACAAATTATACTTTTGATCATTTTTTTGATGATTTAAGCAATATGTTTTTCTTTACATCAAATGATGATGCCTTGCTAGTATCCAGACCTATTGAATATCGTGACAATGTCATTCCTGCAAGTAATTCCATAATGGCTAAAAATTTATTTAAATTATCGCACTATTTTGATAATGAATATTTTAGAAAAACCGCTATTACCATGCTCAACAATGTAAAACCAGAAATGCAAACTTATCCTTCAGGATACTCTAATTGGTTTGATTTAATGCTAAACTATACCTATCCGTTTTACGAAGTTGCCTTTGCTAGTATAGATTCTAAAGAAAAAGTATCAGAATTCAACAAAAATTACATTCCCAACAAATTAATTGCAGGAAGCACAAAAGAGAGTGAAATGCCTTTGTTGAAACTTAGGTTTATCCCTGAAAAAACTTTAATTTATGTATGTGTAAACAATGCGTGTAAACTTCCTGTTTCAGAAGTGGATGATGCCATAAAACTTATTGAAAAATGACAACCTTAACTATTATTTTATTAGGCATAATTGCCTTTAAGGATTTTTACTTTTTAATTTTAGAAATGTTTATTTGGACTAAACCAAAAGGTATAAAAACATTTGGCTTAAAGTATAAACAATTTGCAGAAGACACAAAGTATTGGCTGCTAACCAAGGTTTGTATAATGGGTTTTTAGCAGCAGGCATAGTATTTTCTATCATTCAAAATAATATTTCAATTGCCCTATTTTTCATTGTATGTGTTATTGTTGCTGGAGTATTTGGAGCTTACTCTACAAAACAAATCAAGTTATTTTATATTCAAGCAATTCCAGCTATTATTGTATTAATTTACATAATTGTTAACAATATTTAACTGTTTGGTTGCCATATTTCATTAAGAAATCCTTATAATCCAATCACTTTTGTATAATCATTAAATTAAATAATATGAATTTAGAAAATATTGACACTGAAAAATGGATTGCTTTAGCTACTGAATATGGTCTTAAAATAATTGGTGCTATTGTCATATGGATTGTTGGTTCATGGCTTATTAAAAAAATCCTCAAAGCAATTCGTAAAATAATGACCAAAAGTAATTATGAAGAAAGTCTCCAAAAATTCTTAATTAACCTTTTAAGCTGGGGATTAAAAATTTTATTGATTATAACCCTTTTGGGAACTTTAGGGGTTCCAACAACCTCATTTGCAGCTATTATTGCAGCAGCTGGATTAGCTGTTGGTTTAGCATTACAGGGTTCTTTAGGAAATTTTGCTGGAGGTGTTTTAATTATGATATTTAAACCATTTAAAATAGGAGATCTTATTGAGGCACAAGGGGAAATAGGTGTAGTAAAACAAATAGAAATTTTTACAACTAAATTAACAGGGATTTCTAATAAAGAAATAATTATTCCTAACGGTTCATTATCTAATGGCAATATTGCTAATTATACTACTGAAGGAACCCGTAGAGTAGATTTGGTTTTTGGTGTTGGCTATGATTCTGATATTAAGAAAACCAAAGAAGTTTTAATGCATGTTTTAACGTCACACCCAAAAATTTTAAAAGATCCAGCACCTGCAGTTACTGTTATGGAATTAGCTGATAGCTCAATAAATTTTGCTGTGAGACCATGGTGTGAAACTGCCGATTATTGGACGGTTTATTTTGATGTAACCGAGCAAACCAAAGAAGCACTTGATGCTGCTGGTATTGAAATCCCTTATCCACATCAAGTTGAAATACGCAAAAATGCTTAAGATTTAGGTTTTAAAGCCACAAAATCTTTTAAATAATAAGGTTCAAAATAAGCGACATCTTCAAAGTCGCTTATTTTGTATTTATGATATGCTAATGCAGACATTTCATTTGAAGATGGTAATTTGTTTTCAATAAAAATGGCATTGGGGTGATTGATTAAGGTTTTTGTTTTTTCAACACCATTACCAATAAAATATACTTTAACTTGGTGTAAATATTCTGCGAAAGCATTACTATCTAAAATTTGTGCTTGGGTTTCTCTTATTTGTTTGTAATTGGCATTAAAAATAGCTGAATATACCTCTAGCCTTCTAGCATCCAACATGGCTACAATAACACCATCA
>JBMTVT010000096.1:0-5034 GCA_049451635.1 Tamlana sp.
GCAAGTACAGAATCCACATGCCGCCTTGTTGGGCAGAAACTTGAATGGTAATAAAAAGTAAAAGGAATTTTAAGAATTTCATAATAGATTTCTTTATTTTGATTGTATTTTTAAGGAATACTCAGATATAAAAATTAGTTTAATGAAAGAGACTTCTATTTTTTAATTATTTACTTTTAATATATGGAAGCTGAACTCCTTAAAATTGCGATTATTCAATCTAACTTGGTTTGGGAAAACCCAGTGCAAAATAGAATAAACTTCAGCAAAAAGATTGAAGATATTTCTGAAGAAGTTGATATAATTGTTCTTCCCGAAATGTTTACATCAGGTTTTACCATGAACGCCTCAAGAGTTTCCGAAACCATGCAAGGAGAAACCATTACTTGGATGCATCAAATGGTAAAAAAAGCAGATGTAGCTATTGTTGGAAGCATTGTTATTGAACACGACAACAAGTTTTATAACAGATTACTTTTTGTAACTCCAAATGCAACGCTTGAATATTATGATAAACGCCATTTATTTACACTTGCAGGTGAAGACCATGTTTACACTGCTGGAACAGAAAAGTTTATTGCCGAGTATAAAGGTTGGAAAATTTGCCCGTTAATTTGTTACGATTTGCGTTTCCCTGTTTGGGCAAGAAATGTTGAAGATTATGATGTTTTGTTGTATGTAGCCAATTGGCCAAAACCTAGAATTTCTGCTTGGGACACTTTGTTAAAAGCCCGTGCTATTGAAAATATGTGCTATTGTATTGGTGTAAACCGGGTAGGTGTAGATGGCCTAAATAGCCAATATTCTGGTCATTCTGCGGTGTATGATGTTTTGGGAAATCAAATGGTGACTTGTAAACCAAATGAGGAGCAAACAATACAGGTGACTTTAGAAAAAAGGCATATTGAAGCTTACCGAAATAAGCTAAAATTTTTAAACGATAGAGATAATTTTACTATTCTTTAAAGGTAAGTGTTTCAGGGTAGCCCCAATCGGCACGTATTTCAATTTCATCAAAATGGCTAACGCGCTCGGGTTGAATTTTCTTTAAGTAATTGCCCGTATCGTATTTACCATTGCCATTGGTGTCGTGAATGACCCTGATATAATAGGTAGCTGCAGGTAAATTTAAAAAGTCAACAGGCACTGCATCGGTTACATATCTCTCAGTTTTTACATCTCCTTTATTGTCAGTTAATTGAATAATAAGCGGGTATTTTGCATTAACTAATGTGAATCTGGCAAACCCAAAATCTGAACTTTTTTTTGTGCTAACATTAAAGTTTAAAGTGTCGTTGGTGTCCTCAAAAAAATCTTTAAAGGCTTCGGGCAGTATTTTTATTTTATAACCATTATCTTCAGTTTTGTTGAAACTTAAGGTGTAAGTATTGGTAATGGTGTCAAATTTTGAGGTAAAATCAACTTGTGCAGAATCCTTATCAATCAAAGCTACTTTAGATGTGTCAAAATTCACAAGTGGAGTATTCCCCCAAATTTTAAAATCTTCATTAATACCTATGGTACCAGAGGGAGATTTATTAATTTTTAAAGAGTCTCTTTTTTGCTCGCTTATTCTAACGGTAAATTCTTTTTCAAAATTAGGATGCGATACCTTAAAAAGTAGAGAATCTACTTTTATTCGAGGTTTATACCAATAGTAAAGGGTGTCGGTTTTTTCATCTTTGGTAATGCGGTATTCAAAATCTTCAGGTGTTTCAGACAATATTTTAATACGCATGTTTTCATAACTTCCTTCGTAACCAAAAGCAATTTTTTCACCAGAAATAAGTTTTGGTCTTGTCGCATTAAAATCGATATCTTCTTTAAATAATCGAAGTGTATACAGAGAATCTGATGGAACCTCAACAAAACTTTTATGAAACGCTATTTGGTCGCTTTTCTGTTGAAACTTATTATCGCCGTTGCCATCTTTTAGAGCCACTAACATATATTTCCCAGCTTTAATGTTCTCAATGGAAAACGTTGTTAAGCTATCTAGTGTATTGGTGATGTATTTAGGGGTTTCTTTAAAAAAAATAGAATCTGTAAATGTAGAATCTACCTCATAGAGAGCCACATTTACAAAAGTTTCGGGCTGCGTTTTTAGGGCATCAACAATATTTCCTTTTACGGTAAGTGAATCAATATAATCACCAGTTGAAAATACATAGCGGTAATAAGGGTATGGATTCTCTTCATTATTATCGGTAATGCTATTTCCAAAGTTAAAGGCATAAGTGGTATTGGGTTGCAGTGTGTCGAAAATTTTAATAGAAATATATTTACTGGCGCTACCAAGCGGTTTTATTTCTGGTTGCGTTTTCATGGGAGGCGAAATAATAAGCTGCTTTTGGATGTCTTTAATTTTTATATATTCATCAAAATACACACGTATTTCATTACCCTTAAAATTGGTTGAAAAATTTTCTGGTTCAGACTTAATAATGGTTGGAGGAGTGTCATCTTTAGGGCCTCCATCTGGTGTGCCACGGTTGGCACAATTTATAAAAAGAACGCCAATGATAAAAGCTAAAATAAAGTTTGAAAAGGTTTTGTTCATCAACAATTTTAAATTTTTAGCAAAAGTACATGATTTTAAAGATATAACGCGTAATATTCTTAGGCTATTGCCATGGTTGCAATACTTATTTTTATGTTTTTGGCATGATTTAAAACCGATATGCAAGCTTCCATTGTTGCACCAGTAGTTATTAAATCATCAACTAATAAAATGTGTTTATTCACAATAGGCTCGATGTTTTTTAGTGCAAATAACTCATCGTTATTTGTCCATCGAGCAAACCGCCCTTTGATAGTTTGCGATTTTGTATTTGTTATTTTCACCAAAACATCCTCTTGATAATCAACGTTTAGTACTTCAGCAATTTGTTGCCCAAACTTAGTTACTTGGTTATAACCCCTTTTTTTAAGTTTATTTTTATGAAGGGGTATAGGAATCACTACATCAATATCTTTATAACTTTCTAAGGTTTTTAATTCGTTGCCTAACCAATTTCCTAGAAAAAAGCCGATATTTTCATGATTTCTATATTTAAGATTATGGATGAGTTGTTGTACAATACTCTTTTTTTCAAACCTAAAAAGGGCAGTGCCATTTTCAATTTTAGCACGTCCGTAAAGCACTTTAGATACCGTATCGTCATTTTCAAAATGAAAATTGGTAACAGGTAAATCGTGTCTGCAATCTAAACAAATGGTATCCTCATTATTGTTAAGCAAACTATGGCAAGCATAACAAACTTTTGGGAAAAATAAATTTACTAAGGGTTTAAGCATTTTGTAAAACTGAGGGTTACTAACAAAAATCAACCACAAGTACACGAATATAAAATTTATTAATGAATTTATGGCAAATTTTAATAAAGAACACGCATAGTTTGAATCCCTTTTTTATTTTTGCACCATGGCAAATCAAGACGATCAATTTAAGAAGGTTATCTCGCACGCAAAGGAATACGGGTACGTGTTTCAAAGCAGTGAAATATATGACGGGTTAAGTGCCGTTTACGACTACGCACAAAATGGTGCAGAATTAAAGAAAAACATACGTGACTACTGGTGGAAAGCCATGGTGCAAATGAACGATAATATTGTGGGCATTGATGCTGCAATTTTTATGCACCCAACCACTTGGAAAGCTTCAGGGCACGTTGATGCCTTTAACGACCCATTGATTGACAATAAAGATTCCAAAAAACGGTATCGTGCCGATGTGTTGATTGAAGATTATTGTGCTAAAATTGAAGCTAAAATTGATAAAGAAGTTGATAAGGCATCAAAACGTTTTGGCGATGCCTTTGATAAAGCTCAGTTTTTGGCAACCAATCAACGTGTTGTTGAGTATCAAGAAAAAATAAATGCCACGCTTTCAAGAATGGCTAAGTCTCTTGAAAAAGAAGATTTGGCAGATGTAAAAGCGCTTATTGAAGAGTTGGAAATTGCCGATCCTTTAACTGGTAGTAAAAACTGGACTGATGTTAAACAGTTTAATCTCATGTTTGCTACAAAGCTAGGTGCTTCAGCCGAAAATGCCATGGATTTATACTTGCGTCCAGAAACGGCACAAGGTATTTTTGTGAACTTTTTGAACGTTCAAAAAACTAGCCGATTAAAAATTCCGTTTGGCATCGCACAAACCGGTAAAGCTTTTAGAAATGAGATAGTTGCAAGACAATTTATTTTTAGAATGCGTGAATTTGAGCAAATGGAAATGCAATTTTTTATAAAACCAGGAACTCAAAAAGAATGGTATGAGCATTGGAAAGAAACCCGCCTAAAATGGCATTTAAGTTTAGGGATGGGAGCTGATAATTACCGTTTTCACGATCATGAAAAACTGGCGCATTATGCCGATGCTGCTGCAGATATTGAGTTTAAGTTTCCGTTTGGCTTTAAAGAATTAGAAGGGATTCATTCACGTACCGATTTCGATTTAAGTCAGCATGAAAAATATTCTGGTAAAAAATTACAATATTTCGATCCAGAAGAAAATAAAAGCTATGTGCCTTATGTACTGGAAACGTCTATTGGTTTAGATCGTATGTTTTTAGCAGTGTTCTCTAACTCATTGGTTGAAGAAGAACTGGAAAACGGAACAACTCGTACCGTTTTAAAATTGCCAAGTGTGTTAGCGCCTGTGAAAGCTGCCATTTTGCCATTGGTTAAAAAGGATGGGTTGCCAGAAATAGCTAAACAAATTGTTGATGATTTGAAGTGGGATTTTAATGTGGATTATGATGAAAAAGACGCTGTTGGAAGGCGATACAGAAGGCAAGATGCCAATGGTACACCATTTTGCATTACAGTTGATCATAATACTTTAGAAGATAACACGGTTACTATCCGTCACAGAGATTCTATGGAGCAAGAGCGCGTTAAAATTGAAGATTTACGTAACATTATAAAACAAGCAGTTGATGTTCGTAATTGGTTAATGAAAATGAAATAATAAAGCTTTAATAAAGAATAAAAAAGCCCGAGCAATTTGCTCGGGCTTTTTTATTTGGAAAATTT
>JBMTVT010000097.1:0-5015 GCA_049451635.1 Tamlana sp.
TAAATTATCAACAGAGCCATTAATCTTAACTTTTTTCTTGGTTCGTTTATGATGAATACGCTCTAAAACATCATTAATTTCTCTGAATTTTGGGGTTAATTCTGTTAAATGGCCATTACCATTAGTAGTTAATTCTTTTTTACAATATTTGCAGGAGTACTCTTTAACGTGGCAAGTAACATGTCTTGTTACAACAAAATTGTGCCCAAACACTTTACAATGGATGTTTTTCATTTAATCTAATATCTTTTAATAAATTCATTAAAGCAGAGAGCATGAAATTATTAAAAAAAATTTAAAGCTTTAAATAACCTGATGGTAAATCGACTAAGTGATGGTTTTTCTCTTTAAACGCTCTATCCTGGTTGAATGAATTTTTTCTAAAATAGCATTGATTTCTTTAAATTTTGGAGTTAGTTCTATTAAACTGCCATTACCATTAGTAGTTAATTCTTTTTTGCAATGCTTGCAAGTGTATTCTTTAACGTGATAAGTTACTTTTTTAGTGACTTGATAATTGTGGCCAAAGATATTGCAGTATATTTTTGAGATTAAAGCAGGTTTGTTAGAAGTAGTTTTTTTCATTGTAGGCACATTCGGAAATAAACTTACAAAAAAAAATTAAAAGAACGATAAAATGTTATTTTTTTCGATGAAACGCATAATTGTTTGTAGTAGGTCCTGTTTATTTTCTATATGGCTCATGTGTCCATCGGGTAATTCTACTATTTTTAAAGATGCATTTTCTGCTTGCTTGATTAAGGCATTATAATCTAAAACAGGATCTTTTTTGCTTACTATCATAAGTTGTTTATAATTAGTGCTTTTTAGTAGTTGGGTCCTGTCTTTTCTAATTTTCATTCCTTCCAAAGCGGCAATAATTCCTTGTAAAGGCGTTTGTAAAGCTTCTGTTTTTATTTGGGTTATTTCTTTAGAAAAAATAGTTCTATTTTTTGGCCTGAATAAATTGGAAATAGACATGCTTATAAACCTCTTATGGTTTTCCTTTACTGCAATAAGAGCTCTGTCTCTATTCTTTTTTCTTTCTTCAGAATCGGCTTCGGCAGTAGAATTCATTAAGCATAAACCTTTAATGATACTTGGTTTTTTTTCCGCGAGAGCGAGTGCTACATAACCACCCATAGAATGTCCTACAAAAAAAGCCTTTTTAATATTTAGTTTTTTAACAACTGCTTCAATAGCTTCAGCCATAAGTTCCATGGTATGAATATATCCCAAGCATCCTGTTTTTCCATGCCCTAATAAATCAATACAAACGACTCTATTGGTTTTCGATAAAACAGGGAAAAACGACTTCCACATGGTGCTGTTTTCTAAAAAACCATGAAGCAATACCACGGTATTACCTTTTCCTTGGTCTGAATAAAAAATATCGATGCCTTTATGTTCTAAAATCATTTTTAACTTATATTGTACAAAGATAAAGTCATACTATGAATAAAACTAAAGAAACCTTTGTGTTTGGTTTCGCGCTATTCGCAGGTTTTTTTGGTGCAGGGAATTTAATTTTACCCCCATTGTTAGGTTTTAAATCGGGTACAGACTGGTGGTTGGTTGCCATTGGATTTATGATAACGACAACTTTAATACCCTTATTGGCAGTTTTGGTACATGCCAAATTACAGGGTACCATGGTTGAGTTTGGTAAAAAGGTATCACCTTTATTTAGTACTGTTTTTTGCTTTATCGTATTTGCTATTGTTGTGGCTTTACCATGCCCACGAACTGCTGCTGTTACTCATGAAATCGCCATAGCGCCTTTTTTTAATACAAGTCCTTTGTTAACCAGTATTATTTATTTTGTCTTGGCATTTCTTTTTGTAATTAACAGAAGCAGTGTACTTGAAATATTGGGCAAATATTTAACACCGGTAATAGTCACCATATTAATAATAATTATTGCTGTAGGGCTATTTTCTCCTATTGATGAGATTAATCCATCACAGTTCAATTTACCAATTGTAAGTGGTTTGCTGGAAGGATATCAAACCTATGATGCCATAGCAGGTATGGTTACCGGAGGTGTTGTGATAGTTTCAATAAATAAATTTAAAAAAAGCATGAGTTTTGCCGAAAAAAAGACAATGATTGCTAGGTCTGGTATAATTGCTGTTTCAGGGTTGTTTATTATTTATGCGGGATTAATAGCTGTGGGCGCCTTTTTCAACACACATTTTAACAGTACAATTTCTAGGACAGAGCTACTTTCAGGTTTAGCATCAAAAACTTTAGGAAGTATTGGCTCAACCTTTTTAGGTGTTTTGGTTTCTCTAGCTTGTTTTTCAACTGCAGTTGCTATTATTGTAAGTATCTCAGATTTTTTTAAAGCATATTTTAAAGCCTATAAAAGCGCTTATTTGGTTACAGCTATTATATGTTGTTTGATTGGTATTTTGGTAGGGCAAATGAATGTGAAATATATTATAGATGTGGCATTACCTGCTTTAATGTTTATTTATCCAATTTGTATTGTGCTTATTTTATTGAATATTTTACCTGATGGAATTGCCTCTAGCCTTGTTTTTAGATGGGTAGTTTTAATAGCGTTTATTTTTAGTATTCCAGATTTTTTGGGGTTTATTTTGCCTTCTGAAAATTTAGAAAACATAAAAACTATTATTCCTTTTGCAAATGAAAACCTAGGGTGGGTTTTACCAGCAATGGTAACTTTTATTGTTGTGAATATTATTGAAAAGTTTAAATTAAAAGTTTAAGATTTAACCTTTTTAATAGCTGCAAAGGCCTTGTCTACAAACTCATCTTCAACTAAAATAGTAAACTCGTTTGTAGTAGAAATAACTTCATATAAAACCACACCTTCCCAAGCTAAACGCTTAAAAAAATGGTAATATAAACCAGCAATTTTAGAGTTATCTTTTGGTAGATTGATGCTTATGGCCGATAACCCTTCTTGAACAGCTAAAAAGGTTTCGTGTTTTAATTGTTCTTCTATAAATGTATTCAAACTGCTAGATACAATCAAATTACTTTCGTGAATGCCACGCGTAAACGTGTAAAATAATTTAGACTCTTGGTTAATTCTGTCTAGAATTTTAGCATGGTTATCAATAATGGTATCTGAGTTTTTAACAGTAAAGTCTGTTAAATTTGAACGAACTGTGATATCACCTAAATTCTGAATTACCCATTTCATTTTAACAGAGTTAGATAAAGATGCAGGGGGATTATAACGCCTTAAGGCCATCATAATAGCACCAGGCTTAACATCTTTTTTTAACATATTACTTATAGGCTCAGTAAGTTCAATGGCCAAAGCACTGAAATTTATAATGTTTCTTGATAATGCCTCTTCCAGGTAAGGTTGTGCAATTAATATGTCTTCTACACAGTTGGATACAGTCTTCATGTTAATTATTTAACATTATGTGCAAAAATAAACATTTTTTTTAATAAACATAGTTAAATAGGCAAAGTAGTTATAATTTTACATTCAAATTAATGAAAATGAAGGTATTGAAATTTGGAGGAACCTCAGTCGGTTCAGTTGAAAATATAAGTAATGTAACAAACATTATAAATGATAATGAGAAAAAAGTTGTTGTGCTCTCGGCTATGTCTGGAACTACCAACCAACTGGTTGCCATAGCACAGGATATTGCCAATAATAACCTAAACGAAGCAATTGACAAAATTAATAAGCTTCACGAAACTTATTTTGAAACTATAGATAAGTTATTGATAAATAACAGTTTAAATAATGAGGTTAAAACCTATGTTTCTGGGGTGTTTAATTTACTTGTTGAAAGTACTTATAAAACGTTTTCTAAAACTTTAGAAAATCAAATTGTAGCTCAAGGTGAGCTGCTATCAACATATATGGTTAATAGTTATTTAAAGCAGGAAAATATTAGTTCTACTTTATTGCCAGCTTTAAGTTTTATGCGTATTGATGCTTTTAACGAGCCAGATTTAGAGTACATTACTAAAAACTTTAATGAAGTTTTAAATAACGCGGAAGACGCACAAATATATATTACCCAAGGTTTTATTTGTTTAGATAGCAATGGAGCTGTTTCAAATTTACAACGTGGAGGCAGTGATTATACAGCAACTATTATAGGAGCAGCCATTAAAGCCGAAGAAGTGCAAATTTGGACCGACATTGACGGCATGCACAATAATGACCCTAGATATGTTGAAAACACTAGACCTATTTCAAATTTATCTTTTGATGAGGCAGCGGAGTTAGCCTACTTTGGCGCAAAAATATTACACCCACAAACTGTTACGCCGGTTCGTAAAGACAGCATACCAGTTAGGTTAAAAAACACAATGGACCCAGGAACTTATGGAACATTGATTTCTGATGAAACCTCTGGTAGCGGGGTTAAGGCCATAGCTGCAAAAGACAATATTACTGCCATTAAAATTAAGTCTGGTAGAATGTTGCAAGCACATGGCTTTTTAAAAAAGGTTTTTGAAATCTTTGAGGTATTTGAAACCTCCATTGATATGATTACAACATCAGAAGTAGCAGTTTCGCTTACTATTGACGATGATAGAAATCTTGATAAAATTTTAGTTGAACTAGAAAAAATCGCAACTATTGAAGTAGATAAAAACCAAAGCATTGTTTGTTTGGTAGGCCACTCAGTAGTTAACCATCAAGATACCTATAAATTGTTTCAAATATTACAAGACGTTAAAATAAGAATGATTTCTTATGGTGGAAGCAACAACAACATTTCGTTGTTAATTGACACCAAACATAAAATTACCACACTCCAAAAACTAAACAATTATTTATTTGAATTAGTCACTCTGTAAATTATATTTAGTTTGTTAAAAAAAGGATTGTTTACCAACAATCCTTTTTTGTTTTTAATTACATACAGTATATAAGTTGCTGAGTTACCCTTAACCCATCCGCTTGGGATATCAGCTAATTGAGTGTTATTGAACAAAATACATGATATATTTTTGGAAACACAATTAAGAGAGCTTAAACTAGAATTTTTGCTAACATCTAGGGC
>JBMTVT010000098.1:0-4320 GCA_049451635.1 Tamlana sp.
ACGACAATCTTAAACTATATCCCAACCCCTTTCAAAATATCATTAAACTAAATAATAAAGCTGATAAAATAAAAATATTCAATAGTTTAGGTAATTGTGTTTTAGAAAAAGATTTTACAAACACCGTAAATACTTCTCAATTAGCTTCAGGATTCTACGTGATCTCTATAAGATACGAGAACAGCATCATCAAAAAGAAAATACTTAAATAACTCTATTTTTTACGCATATAAACACTTACTGGAACACCTGTAAAATCGAAATACTCTCGTAATTTATTCTCCAAAAAACGTTTATATGGATCTTTTACATACTGAGGAAGATTGCAGAAAAAAGCAAACTGTGGTTGTGGCGTTGGCAATTGCATAACATATTTTATTTTTACAAACTTGCCTTTGTATGCTGGTGGTGGATAATTTTCAATTAATGGTAAAAACACCTCGTTGAGCGTACTTGTCTTAATTTTTTTAGTTCGGTTTTTGTAAACCTCAACTGCAGTTTCAATTGCCTTAAAAATTCGCTGTTTTGTTAATGCTGAAATAAATATAATGGGCACATCGGTAAAAGGCTCCATTTGCTTTCTTATGGCTTTTTCATAGTCTTTAACCGATTTGTGGTCTTTCTCTACTAAATCCCATTTATTTACCAGAACAACAATGCCTTTTCTGTTACGCTCAGCTAACCAAAAAATATTTTGTACTTGCCCATCAAATCCTCTATTAGCATCTAAAACCAATAAGCAAACATCACAATGTTCAATAGCGCGTACACTTCGCATGACGGAGTAAAACTCTAAATCTTCTTTTACCTTGGCTTTTCTTCTAATACCAGCGGTATCGACCAAATTGAACTCAAATCCAAAACGGTTGTACTTAGTATCTATAGCATCACGCGTGGTTCCAGCTATATCGGTTACAATATACCTGTCCTCGCCTATAAGTGCATTTATAAATGACGATTTACCAGCATTGGGTCTTCCTACTACCGCAAAACGCGGTAATTCCACTTCTTCAATATCTTCCTTTTCCGGCAAAGCTTCTACTAAAGCATCCAATAAATCTCCCGTTCCACTACCATTTATACTTGCTATGGTAAAATATTCCCCTAATCCTAACGAATAAAATTCAACAGCATCTTCAGCACGTTTGGCATTATCAACCTTGTTTACCGCTAAAAACACAGGTTTATTTATTTTACGCAGTAACTTAGCAACATCTTCGTCCATTCCGGTAACACCACTTTCTACATCTACCATAAAAATAATGGCATCGGCTTCATCAATGGCCAATTCAACTTGCTTATCAATCTCGGCCTCAAAAACATCATCGCTTCCTAAAACATAACCGCCAGTATCTATCAATGAAAACTCCTTTCCGTTCCAATCGCTTTTACCATAATGGCGATCTCTGGTAACACCACTAACAGCATCAACAATAGCTTCCCTGCGTTGTATTAAACGATTAAAAAACGTTGATTTTCCAACATTTGGCCTTCCTACTATAGCAACTATATTACCCATATTTTTAACTTGTGAGACAGCTTGAAGCTGATATATTATATTTCTATTTAGAAATATTTTGCAAAAATATGAAATCTACTCGACGCAAAGTTGTTTTTTATTAAAGATTAAGTCTGTTTATCTATTTAATAAAAATTAGTAAATTACTCAATCTAAACTAAGTATTGATGCCATTAAGTAATGATATAGTTTTACGCCCAAGGTTTAAGCTTGAAATCCCAAGATATAGCGAAGCTGTTTTTAGTGATTTTCAAAATGCAAAGGCCACCCAAAACAAATTTATTGTTATTAGGGTTGAAGAGCATGTTTTTATTAGATTTCCAAAAGAAACACAAAATTTTTGGTCGCCACAATTACATCTTGAAATTCATAACATTGATGAAAAATCCTGCAGCATAAAAGGTCTTTTTGGCCCAAACCCAACGGTATGGACCTTTTTTATGTTTCTTCATTTTTTAGTGGCTTGCTTATTTATTGCTTTTGGGATTTGGACATACACCAATTGGTCTTTAGAGCAAGGCCTTCTATTACCTGCAAGCTTAACCATTTTAATGGTTTTTGTATGGGTATCATTATATTTTGCAGGCAGCTTTGGTAAATCTACTAACACCCATAAAATGAGACAATTAAATGATTTTATGTACAGGGTTTTAGATATTGAAAAAAGCCCAAATTGAAAAAGAAATATACAATTAAGGCTTTTTAAAAACTAACTAACTCAAAAAGTGCAAAACTAATTTGACTTGTGCAAATATTGAATTACTATATTAACTAATTGTTACCTAATCAAGAAGTTAGCGTTATTTAATTATTATACCCAAAACGTTTTAATTGGTTTTGGTTACTACGCCAATTTTTGTTCACTTTTACGTACAATTCCAAATGAATTTGTTTTCCGAAGAATTTTTCCAAATCTTTTCTGGCTTCAACTCCAACACGTTTTAAAGCAGAACCTTTATGACCTATAATAATGCCTTTTTGTGTTTCGCGC
This sequence comes from Tamlana sp., assembly GCA_049451635.1. Taxonomy (GTDB): domain Bacteria; phylum Bacteroidota; class Bacteroidia; order Flavobacteriales; family Flavobacteriaceae; genus JBMTVT01. The sequence continues at coordinate 2,511 of JBMTVT010000098.1, forward strand.
TCAACCATGATAACCGAGCGAACCCTAATAATGTTTTCCTCTTCAATAAACTCTTCGGTATCAACCTCAACAGCATATGGAATTTCTTTTTTATAGTGAAGCAATATTTTTTCGCGAATGGTTTCGTTTATAAAAAATCGCTCTGGCTTGTCGGTAAGCTGATCTTTAGGATAAAACGGTGGCGATTCTGGAAGTAACTCTACAATTCTATCAAAAACTTCTTTTACTTGGAACCCTTCCAAAGCTGAAATAGCAATAATTTCAGCATTTGGCACTTTTTTTGCCCATAATTGCACTTGGGTTTCCAATTGTTCTTGGTCAGATTTATCAATTTTATTGAGTAAAAGTAAAACAGGAATTTTTGAATGTGTTATTTTATTGAAGAAAGTTTCATCTTTTAACTCTTGCTCTCCAATTTCAACCATGTAAAGCAATACATCTGCATCTTCAAAAGCTGATTTGACAAATCCCATCATAGACTCCTGGAGTTCGTAAGCGGGTTTTATAATTCCGGGTGTATCACTAAAAACTACTTGAAAGTCTTCTCCATTAACAATTCCTAAAATCCTGTGTCTAGTAGTTTGAGCCTTAGAAGTAATAATAGACAACTTCTCACCAACAAAAGCATTCATTAAAGTTGATTTACCTACATTAGGATTCCCAATAATATTTACAAAACCTGCTTTATGGCTCATTTATTCCTTTTTATATGGTACAAAGTTACAATCTTGATTTGTTTATTTTATTTTTAAGATTTAAAAATAAAAAAACAGGAACTTTAATTTCCTGTTTTTTTATATCCTATGATAATTGATTTTTAACTACTCAACTATTCCTAACAATTCTACATCAAAAATTAATGTTGCATTTGGTTTTATAACTCCGCCTGGTCTTGGATTGGCCCCATATGCTAAATCACTTGGGATGAAGAATTTATACTTTGAACCTACAGCCATTAATTGCAAACCTTCAGTCCAACCCTTTATAACTTGAGTAACACCAAATTCAGTTGGGTTTCCTCTATCCACTGAACTATCGAATACAGTCCCATCAATTAAAGTACCATGATAATGAACTTTGACCCTTGATTCTAAAGTTGGTTTTACACCTGAGCCTTCTTTAAGAACGATATACTGTAGACCACTATCTGTTGTTACAACACCATCTTTCGTTTTATTTTCGGCTAAAAACTTTTCTCCATCCTCTTTATTTTTTAGAGCCTCCTCTTGTCTTTTATCCATTTCTTCCTTCTGCTTTTTCTGGAAGTAAGCCCGAACCAATTCTTGCGCTTTAGCTTCGTCTATAATTAAATCTGTAGAATCTGAAGCATTTACAAAACCTTGAATAAATAAATCGTTGTCAAACTCATCAAAACTCCTTTTCACATTTTTTGCAACATCCATTCCAATGGCATAACTCACAGAGTCTAGTTCTGTTTTTAGTGGTTTTTGCGACATTCCTTTGTTGTTACATGACACTACTAGTATAACCATTGCTACTAGACCTAAAGTTTTCATTATTTTCATTTTCTATATTATTTAATGTTTTTTTTATTTTCGCCAAAAATAACAAATTTAAACTCAGTAAAAAAAGAAAAGCCTTCTATTATGTTTAGAATACTTATACCCTTAAAGCTTTTGGTTTTGTTTAATTAACACTTTGTAACTCCAAGGCATAATCTCAAATGAGTTGAAGGTGACTTCCGTTAAATATTGACGGATATTAGCTTCATATATCACCGCAATTTCCATAATCTCTGGATATACTGGAACTATATGAAAAGCCTCCAACTCAAAAAGGGTTGCGGGTT
>JBMTVT010000099.1:0-4290 GCA_049451635.1 Tamlana sp.
CTTAACATTAACCTAACACTTTTATTACGGTTCTTTAATCCTAAGGTAACACTATATTCACAGAACGGTGGTTACTTTGCAGCAAGAAATTTAAATAAACTAATGAAAAAATTTATACTATTATTTATACTGTTAACTACTGCTTTTTCAAATGCTCAGAACACAGGTTCTGTAGTTGGAAAACTAACGGATAAAGAATATAATAACGAGCCCTTAGCCTTTGCTAACGTATTAATTAAGGGAACAACAAAAGGAACCACATCAGATTTTGATGGTTTATATCAATTTGAAAATTTAGAACCAGGAACCATTACCTTAATATATAGTTTTGTTGGTTACGAAACCCAAGAAATAGAAGTTAATATTGTTGCTGGAAAAGTAACCGAGGTTAATGTGCCTATGGGAGCGAGTGCAGCTTCTTTAGATGAAGTGGTTATTACAACCACCACAAAAAGAGAAAGTGAAACAGCCTTGTTGCTTGAACAAAAGAAAGCTGTTGAAATTAAACAAAGTATTGGTGCCGAAGAACTATCAAGAAAAGGTGTAAGTGATGCTGCAGGAGCTGTTGCTAAAATATCTGGGGTTTCAAAACAAGAAGGTTCTAGTAACGTTTATGTAAGAGGTTTGGGAGACAGATATCAAAATACTACTCTCAATGGTTTGTCTTTACCATCAAATGATGTAAACAAAAAGAATATCGATTTAAATTTGTTTTCTACAGACATTATAGAAAATGTATCGGTTGCTAAAGCCTATTCTTCCAAATTTTATGGAGATTTTTCTGCTGGAAATGTTAATATCACTTCTAAAGATTATACTGGAAAAGGGTTTTTTGATTTTTCAGTTGGGTCTGGTTTTAACACCAACAGTATTGATAAGGAATTTGTAAGAAGCGAGGGGACCGGTTATTTTGGTTATTATGGCCGTTATGCCCACAATCCATTTGCTATAGTATTATCTCATGGCATAGACCCAGAAAATGCTGGCACTCCTATAAATGTTAGTTATGGTAGTTCTGCTGGTTATTCATTTAATTTTGATAGTGGTTCTCGTTTAAGCTTATTTTTAACAGGATCATTTGAAAACGGATATGAGTATAGAAAAGGTTCGTCCGTTGACTATACGCTGACAGAGAAAAAAGCTTTTGATGCTGCTGAAGAATACGAATATTCTACTACTTCAACTGTTATGGGTAGTGCTAACTTTAGAATTAACGATAATAATGCTTTAAAATATACTTCTCTATTCATTAATAGTTCATCAGATGTTGTTGGTTATTTTGGTATTGATGGCACAGGAAGAAACAGGGATGCGCAATTGGATACTGACAGAGGTTTTTATCAGATGAACGTTCAGTTTGATCAAACCCAAATGGTTATCAATCAACTTGAAGGAAAACATACTTCTGGTAAAGTTGATTTGGATTGGGGTTTTGGCTATAATTTAGTTCATTCAAAACAACCTGACAGAAAGCGTATCAGTATAGAAAATTACCAATATGCGTTGGACAATGACCCTAACATTTTTCCAACATATTACAGTAATGTGGTATTTGATAACCAACGCTATTTCCAGAATATCAAAGATGAGGAATTAAACAGCCGTTTAAATTTGGCCTACAACGTCTCTGATAATTTAAAACTTAATTTTGGGTATGATGGAAAAAGAAAGGATAGAAATTTTGATAACATTAGATATGGTTATGACATAGTAGATTCAGATTATCCTATATCAGATGTTAATAATTTCAATAATGATTTTAGTTTAGAAAACTTAAGGATAAACCCTAATAGTACAACTGGTTTATATCAAATAAAAGTAATAAATACAATTCCTTATTTATCAAACAATAACAGACCTGGTTTACCTGAAAACACCTACAATGGGAGCTTAAACGTCTATGCAGGTTACTTCAATGCCGAAATTAAGGTAGGTGAAAAATGGTTATTTGTTCCAGGTGCTCGATTTGAGTCGGTTAAACAAGCTATTAGCTATGATGTTATAAACCTTGGAAACAATGGTAATGCTTCACAACAATCAAAAGAAAATTTTTTATTGCCAACTTTAAACATTAAGTATTCCATAAACGAGGATCAAAACATACGTTTTACTGCTAGTCAAACCGTATCCCTGCCAGAGTTTAAGGAAGTAGCGCCTTTTGTTTATGAAAGTATAGCAACACGTATAGGAGGTAACCCTGATATTTTGGGATCAACCAATACAAACTTTACAAATGTTGCAGATAAAGGGTATTCTGAAATTTTAAATATTGATTTGAAATACGAATGGTTTTTAAGCAAAAGTGAAATATTTTCATTGGCTGCATTTTCAAAAGAAATCAAAAATCCAATCAACTTAGTTGTTGGAGCTGATGCAACAGGGACACAACGTTATTTTAGAACTGGAAATAAAGCAACCATTTATGGTGCTGAAATTGAGTTAAGAAAAAACTTGATTACAACTGAAGATAATGATGCAAAACTATCTTTCGGACTAAATGCTACTTTCATGCACACAGAACAAGACCTTTATGAAAATATTGTTGGAACTTATAATTTATCTTTCAACAGAAACAAAGATGAATTACAAGGTGCTTCTCCATTTATATTAAATGCAGACTTGAATTACTCACCTGTCTTTGGTAATTACAAACCAACTGCAAACTTGGTATTCTCTTACTTTTCTGATAGAATCGACGCATTAGGTTCTGGACAATTAGGTAATGTAATTGAGAAAAGTGTTTCAACTTTTGATTTCATATGGAAAAATGAACTAAACAAAGGTCTTGAAATCAATTTAAGTGTAAAGAACTTATTAAACCCAACCGTAAGATATATAAGAGAAACTACCCTAGGAGATGTTGTTGTAACTTCAGCTAACGGAAAAGGTGTTTCAGATTATAAAAGAGGTATGGATATAGGCCTTCAATTAAAATATAAATTTTAAACCCACTAATATTATTAATTAAATAAAAACAAACAAATGAAAAATAATTTATTATTAGGATTAGCAATTATAACAATGCTTTTCTCGTGTACAACCGATGACACAGCTGAAATCGTTATCAACGATAACAGTGATAATAGTGTAACAAACAACACTACTACTGGTGGTGGTGGATCAGAAACACCAACTGGTGAAACTATTTACTTAACTGGTACTTTTAGCTCTAACTTAACTTTGGATCCAATAAATGAGTATATCCTTAATGGGCCACTTATCATGGAGTCTGGCACTACATTAACTATACCTGCTGGTATGACTATAAAAGCTACTGCTGGTGGCGCTAACATTTACATAGCTATCTCTCAAGGAGCTAAAATTCAAGCTAGCGGAACACCAACCAATCCAATTGTTTTAACTTCTAATAGCTCAACACCTGCTGCTGGAGATTGGGGCGGTTTAATCCTTCTAGGTAAAGCACCTATAAACTCTGTAACAGGTTCTGCAACTGCAACTTCAGAAATCGGAAGTTTACCTTATGGTGGTACAGTTGTTAATGACAACTCAGGAGTTATTCAATATTTAAGAGTTGAGTACTCTGGTGGTGCTGCAGATGGACAATCAGAAAACAATGGTTTATCTTTCTACGGTGTTGGTAGTGGTACAGTTGTACAATATATAGAGTCTTTTGAGGGTAAAGATGATGGTCTTGAATTCTTTGGAGGTACAGTAAATGCAAGTTATATTTATTCAGTTAACAATCAAGATGATTCTATTGACTGGACAGAAGGTTACAGTGGCACTATTACTCATGCTTATGTAAAACATGGCCCAGATCATGATAAAGCATTTGAATGTGATGGATACAACACAGATTTCAGTAATGCTGCTGGATATTTCTCTAAACCAACTGTAAATAATGTAACTATTATTGGTCAAGGAAACACTGCTGGTACTGAAGCTATCCGTTTAAGAGCTGGTACGCAAGGTATTTTCAACAATATACTAATCCAAGGATTTGAAGAAGGATTCGATTTAGATGGTGATGCAGGTGATAACCCAACAGGCGCTGGTGTAACAAGTGGTGATTTAAATGTTACTGATGTTACTTTTACCGATGTTACTACTAAAGTAAAAAATGATACTGGTGTTGCATTCAACATTGATGGTGATTTCATCATTTCTGGTGATGGCAATGCTACTGGTACTGATTTTGCTACTTGGGGAACAGGTTGGTCTAGAGAATAATTAAGAAGAAATATATATCAAAAAGAAAAAGCATCACTTAATGTGATGCTTTTTTTATATCTTATGGTTTTTAATTTACATAGATGCAACGTTATTAGT
>JBMTVT010000100.1:0-4239 GCA_049451635.1 Tamlana sp.
GCAATGTACATAAACGTATTTACTGTTCCACTAGCTTCTCCAGCTTTAATAGCTTCGTCTCCAGTGTTTATAATCATGAATAGGAATAATGCGGAAATTACCCCGACTACGGCCATTATGATAGTTAATAATTTTTGTGAACTCATAATTTTTTATTTAATTATTTTATTACTTTTTGTTTCTGATCAATAGGTCCATTAACGTGATAGAAGCATCTTCCATATCGTTAACAATGCTATCAATTTTAGCAATAATATAATTGTAAAAAATTTGAAGTATAATAGCTACTACAAGACCAAATACGGTTGTTAAAAGTGCCACTTTAATACCTCCTGCAACAAGTGATGGTTGCATATCACCAGCAGCTTCAATTTTATCAAATGCTTGAATCATACCAATTACCGTACCCATGAATCCAAGCATCGGTGCTAATGCAATAAATAATGAAATCCAAGATACATTTTTCTCTAATTGCCCCATTTGAACACCACCGTAGGCTACAACAGCTTTTTCAGCAGCTTCCAAACCTTCATCGGTTCTATCTAAACCTTGGTAGTAAATAGAAGCGATAGGTCCTTTTGTGTTTCTACAAACTTCTTTTGCAGCTTCAACTCCACCTGATGCAAGAGCATCTTCAACTTCTTGAGTTAATTTTTTAGTGTTTGTAGTAGAAAGGTTTAAAAAGATAATTCTTTCTATTGCTATTGCCAATCCTAAAATTAAACATAACAATACAATTCCCATAAAGCCAGGGCCTCCTTCAATAAAACGCTTTTTTAATTCCTGATGAAATCCAAGTTCTTCAGCTGGCGCTGCTTCTTCATCTTGTGTAACTGTTACAGTTGTTGTTGCAGCTGTGGTTGTGTTTGCAATTATAGTTGCATTAGCAGTTCCGAAAGCCATAATTCCTGTAATGGCTAGGATAGAAAATAATCTTTTCATGTTCTCAATCTTAATTTTATTAGTTAAAGTGTTAAAGATATAAAAAAAGCAATTAAAAATAACAGCAGAGAGGAAGGGATTCGAACCCTCGATACCCTTTTGAGGTATACACACTTTCCAGGCGTGCGCCTTCGACCACTCGGCCACCTCTCTATATTTTTAATAACTTTATTTTGAGGGTCAAATAACAAAAAAAACTTCGAACACTAAAATTTTATCAGTTAATTTTAAGTGATTTCTCCTCTCAATGACGTTTCATACATGGTTTTGAACACTTTACTGGAAATTTTCAACCCTAAAACATACATCAATTTTGTTATCGCAGCTTCGGTTGTGATGTCTTTACCAGATATGACGCCTATTTTTTTTAGCTTGCTACTGGTCTCATAATGTCCCATCATCACGCTGCCACCTGAGCATTGTGTAATATTTATAATGTGAATGCCTTTTTTGATATGTTCCTGTAGTAAGTTTATAAACCATGTTTCAGTGCTGCAATTTCCAGCCCCATAAGTTTCTAATATCACTGCCTTTAAACTTGGTATATTGAAAACACTTTCAAAAACTGCTTTTGTAATTCCCGGGAACAGTTTAATAAGTGCAACATTACTATCTAAATTTTTATGAATAACCAATTTTTTTTTGATATTTGGTTTGTACAAATACTCATTGTTGATTTTTAAATGCACCCCCGACTCTGCTAGATCAGGATAGTTTAATGATGCAAATGCCTGAAAATGTTCTGCATTAATTTTGGTTGTTCTGTTCCCTCTATAAAGTTTATACTCAAAATATAAGCACACTTCTTTAATTATAGGTTTACCTTTTATTTGTAGCGATGCTACTTGAATTGAAGTTATTAAATTTTCCTTGGCATCGGTTCGCAAATCGCCAATAGGCAATTGAGAACCAGTAAACACAACTGGCTTTGCCAAATTTTCTAACATGAAACTTAAGGCCGAAGCCGTATAGCTCATAGTATCGCTTCCGTGCAATATTACAAACCCATCAAAAGCATTATAATTGTCTTCAATCATTTCTGCTATTTGAACCCAATACTTTGGGTTCATGTTGCTTGAATCGATGGGCTTTTTAAAGGATACTGTATCTACATTACAATCAAGAAGTTGTAATTCAGGTATTTTTTCCAAAAGTGTCTTAAAATCGAATGACCGTAAAACCCCGGTTTTAAAATCCTTTACCATCCCTATCGTACCCCCAGTATATATTAATAATATATTTGGTTTATTGTTACCCATTTTATTATATTTTAAAAATATCCTTAGAGTTTTGAGTAGTTACATCTGCCAATTCCTCTAATGACACATTATATATTGTTGACAATTTTTCCATCACCTTGGTTATGTATAAACTCTCATTTCGTTTGCCTCTATAAGGTACGGGGGCAAGGTAGGGTGAATCGGTTTCTAAAACAATATGCTTTAAATCTATTTGATTTAAAAATTGGTCAATCTTTCCATTTTTAAAAGTGGCAACTCCTCCAATGCCCAATTTCATATTATAAGATATCGCTAGGTGTGCTTGTTGTAAAGTTCCAGTAAAGCAGTGAAAAATTCCAAATAGTTCCTCACTTTTTTCCTCTTCCAAAATCTCAAAAATCTCATCAAAAGCATCTCTACAGTGAATTACAATAGGAAGCTTATATTTCTTAGCCAACTTAATTTGGTGTTTAAAGGCTATTTGTTGAATGCCTAATGTCGATTTATCCCAATACAAATCTATTCCTATCTCACCAACAGCATAAAATTTTCTTGAGGCCAACATGTCCTCAACATGTTTTAATTCTTCCATATAATTATCTTTTACATGTGTAGGATGTAAACCCGTCATTAAAAACATATGTTCAGGAAAATCGTTCTCAAGTTGAAGCATTGCTTTTGTATAGGTAGAATCTATTGCTGGAATAAAAAACCTTGAAACCCCTTTTTCAATGGCTCTATTAATCATATCATACCTATCTTCATCAAAAGCCTCACTATATAAATGTGTATGGGTATCTGTAATAATCAAATGTTAATCTTTAGGTGAACAGTAATACTATTTTGTAAAAATAATTGTTTTACATGATTATATTTGCTTAAAATTAATTTGATGCCTTCATTACAACAATTTCTTCTTGAAAAAGGATATACCAAAGTTAAATTACACCTTACCAAAACCAATCATTTTGAAATTACAGCTTCAATAAATGGCAAAAACGGCTTGTTTATTTTAGATACTGGCGCATCTAATTCTTGTGTTGGTTTTGAAGCTATTGAAACTTTTAAGCTTAAAGCGAAAGATTCCATAATTAAAGCTGCTGGCGCCGGTGCCATTGACATGGATACTAAAATGTCGAAAAAAAACAAAATTAAAATAGGAAAATGGTCTGATAATAAGCTAGCACTTGTTTTATTTAACCTAACCCATGTAAACAAAGCGCTTTCAAACCACAATTCTAAAACAGTTGATGGTATAATAGGTGCCGATATTTTAAAAAAAGGGAAAGCCGTAATAGATTACGAAAAGAAATATTTATATTTAAAATTATAAATTAAAAGTAAAAAAATCCCCCTAAGAATTAATAAATATTTCAATTGTTATTGCAGATGATCATCCTTTAATGTTAAGTGGTCTTACCGATTTTTTAACCTCAAAAGGATTTAACATTGTTGCAAGTGCAACTGATGGAAACAGTGCCTATAACCTTATCGTAAAACCAAAACCATAAATTGCTATTCTTGATATAATAATGCCGCATAAAACAGGTTTAGAAATTGCTGAAGCTTGTAAAAAAACAATCTACCCACTAAAATAATTCTTATAACTTGCTGAGAAAATAGGAATACATTTTTAAACCTCAAAGCCTAGGAATTTTCAATTTTACGGTTTTTCCACAGCAGATTTTTCGATTTTTCGATAAAAAGCATAAATCAAAAACATTTTAAGTAAAAGTTTACAATAATTTTATTTAGGTTTATGCAATAGCTATTATCCCATAATAATTAATAGTGAAAAATAATTTACAAACTTTAATATTTGCCTATTATGATTGCATTGAAGAATTTTAAACCACAAACCACTATTTTTGAGCCTTATTATGTTATTGGCTTTATTCAACTGTGAAAAAGATGACAATTTTTTACCAGAAACAGTTTAAGCCTACTTCCATCCAAAAAGGTTATACGGTTAAAAAAGTAATACTCAATGAAGGTAGAAGTACATATTTTTTTTCTTGAATGCAATTGACCTCCTCCCATAAAACTGGACAGAATATAATTAGAGTATTTCGGGCGA
>JBMTVT010000101.1:0-4010 GCA_049451635.1 Tamlana sp.
TGCCTTTGATAGACTTGCAAAAGGTGAAGTATCCGGAAGATTAGTAATTGATATGGCTTCCTTGAATTTAGAGTAGTTTTCTAAACAATACCTGATGAGGATCCGGTTTTGGCAATTCTAACTTTTGATTTGTTATTTTTATAATCCAACGTTCTATATAGCGCTATAGGATCAATAGAATTATTATTTTCAAATCTTGCCATAGCGACAATCGCATTTACATCAGTTGAAAAAGCTCTTTTTAAAATTTGCATAGCCAAAATAGGATCATGTTTATCTTGCGCTTGTTCTAAGTGTTTATAATCAACTAATAAAGATTTTGTATAAGAGTTTACTATCTCATTAGCACTTAACATCAAACTCTCAATAGGATCTGTAACATTGTGGGACTGATCAATCATGTAGGCAACGTTTATTAATTTATGAGATTGAGTTGCATTGGTTAATTCATTAAAAATCAAAAATAATTCATAAGGATTAATAGAACCTGCATCTAAGTCATCATCGCCAAATTTGCTATCGTTAAAATGAAAACCGCCCAGTTTTTGTAAATCTATTAATCTTGAGACAATCATTTCAATATTAGTATTGGGTAAATGGTGCCCTAAATCAACTAAGCACAAAGCTTTGTCACCTAATTCTTTAGCGCAAACATAGCTTGTACCCCAGTCACTAATGACTGTGGAGTAAAACGCAGGTTCATAAGGCTTATGTTCTAGCAATACTACCCAATCTCCGGGAAGTTTTGAATAAATTTTCTTCATGGAGTCCATATAGTTGTCTAAAGACCTCGAGAAGCTCATTTGACCTGGAAAGTTACCACCGTCCCCTATCCAGACTGTTAATCCTTTTGAATTTAAAATCTTACCGTTTTCAATTGCCTCAATATTTACTTGAACCGCAGCTTCTCTTATAGAGGCACTAGTGTTTGTCAGACTACCATATTTAAATGTTTCATTGTTATTTTGAGGATCTTGAAAGGTATTAGAATTGACAACATCAAATCCAATTCCATAACTATCTGCAAATTCTTTCAACTCTTTAAAATCACTCACATTATCCCAAGGAAAATGAGGTGAAACTTTTTGAGTAAAACCATTTAAATCATTTATGACAGCACAATCCTCTATTTTTTCAAAAATATTTTGCGGCTCTCCGATGCCAGGAAAGCGAGCAAATCTGGTTCCCCCAGTTCCTACTCCCCAAGTAGGAACAGCCACTTGAAATTTTTTTACGCTATCTTTAATTGAATTTATATCTATGTTTTGTTTTTTTAATTTTTTTTCTAAATATTCATAATCAAAATTTAAATCTGATTGGTTTTTTTTGTTATGTTCAGTAATTAAATTTTGATCAATAGCTTTAAACATCAGTTCCCCATCCCATGGCTGTCATAAAAGCATTATGCTCAGAAGTTGTATCAAGTCTAGATAATTGAGCTACGACTTTTAAACTACTCTTTAAAATAATCGAATAGGGTTTTTCCCTTGGAAGAGATTTTCCCTCTACTTGAATATGATCAAGTCTGAGATGTAAACTTCTCTTTCCTTCTATTTCATATTGAAAATTTTCGATTGGCTCTTGATCTTCATAAAGAAAATCAATTGTTAAATTTGCTTTTTTGGAGGAATAGTTAGCAATGCATAAAGATTCATGTCCAAACTGATCACCGTGGGAGGTGGTTTTATAGGGGTTGCCTTTAGCGGGCAAAAAGGCATCTGGAAAAACCCAGATATATTTACCTAATTCACTCATTTTTTCTCCTAAAGTTTTTTACAAAGGAAGGAAAACCAATGCTTAAAATTAACAGCAAGCCAGTAAATATTATAATTCCGACACCTGGAACGTTCAATAAGCCAAGGCCAAATGAAAGCATTCCTAATATAAAAATAGATATAAAAACGCCTAAAATAGTACCTGAACCTCCATATATATAAACCCCTCCTAAAACCACCATGGTAATAATTTCTAACTCCCAACCAAATGCAATATTAGGTCGAACACTTGAAAGCCTACCTGATAAAAAGATAGATGCCAAAGCAGAGAACAGTCCATTCACGGCAAATAAAACAATAGTATATTTATCAACTGCAATACCAGTATATTTAGCTGCATCTGGATTATTACCAATCGAATAGATTTTTTTCCCAATAAAAGTTTTATGTAAGATAAAAGCAAAAACTATAGAGAGAATTAAAAAAGTTAAGAAAGCATATGGAATATATCCGAATAAATAATCACTACCCATTGAGATAACTATTTCAGGAAATTTATTATAATAAGAGTCCTCTAAAAAAGAATATGCCAATCCTCTAAATAAAGACATCGTACCGATCGTTACAATGATTGAAGGAATAGCAAACTTGGTAATTATTAAACCATTAAATAAACCGCATAAAACCCCTGTAATTAAAGTTAAGAAAATTATCGTGGAAGTATCATAACCCAAACTGGTCGTATAGCCCAACACGCAAGAAGATAAAGCCATTATTGAAGCAACAGATAAATCAATTTGTCTAGCAATAATGATGAAAGTCATACTCAAAGCTATGATTGCTTTTTCACTAAATAAGAAAGTACTATCGATTAAATTGTATAAATCTAAAAAATAAGGCGAGATATTGGAGTTAATTAACAGGATTACAAATAATACGATTAATAAAATAAATTCTTTTTTATAAAGAATATCAAAAAGTTTAAACGGAGGTTTATCGGGTATCAAATTACTCATCATTCGACCATTATTGTTTTTTCTTTACGTTGTTCCGTTTTTGTATTGATAATAATTGCAATTAAAATAATGGCACCTGAAATTGCTAACTGCCAGAATTGAGATATGTCTACTGCAGGTAGTGCATTTCTGATTAAGCCAATTAACATCGCTCCTAAAACACAACCAACAACCGTTCCCACTCCACCCATAACACTAATACCACCAACGACACAAGCTGAAATGACAGTTAGTTCGAAACCAATTGCGATTTGAGTGGAGGCAACTGAATAGCGAGCCACCCATAAATAACCACATAGACCAGCAAAAAAACCAGATATAGAATAAGCTAAAATAATATATTTATTCTCATTTATACCGATGTATTTGGCTGCTTCAGGATTACCTCCTAAAGTGTAAAGGTTTCTTCCAAACTTAGTATGATTAAGAAGTACATAAATAATAATAAATACAATCACGGCCATCCAAAATAAAAATGATAAAGATAAAAACTTATGATGAATTAAAGATAAAAAATCATCTGAAAATTCGTGCGAGTAAACTTGCTTACCATCACTCACAAAATAAATTAACCCTCTGTAAATACTCAAGGTACCTAACGTAGTTACTATAAATGGAACTTTTAGAATAGCTATAGATACTCCATTTAATAATCCCAAAAATGTACCGATGATACAAGACAAAATGATAAAATAGATAACAGGTAGTTCAGGATGAAGAGTAGATAAAAGTGATATTAACATTCCTGATAAGGCTAAATTAGAAGCAACAGATAGATCAATCGCTCTAATTAATATTACGATCATCTGGCTCAATGCTAAAATAATTAAAATAGAGGTATCGGTAAGGACGTCAGATAGACTTGAGGGTTTTACAAAAAATGGATTTGCAATGCCCACGGCAATTACACCTATTAATATAATTAAAAATAAAATTACATCTCTATTTGTTAAAAGTTTTTTCATTAATCTCCACTAGCTATTTTTACTATTTGCTCTGATGATGTATTTTTGACATCCAATATTTCTTTAATCAGACCTTTATACATAACGACAACTCGATCACACATTCCCAGTATTTCAGTTAATTCAGAGGATACCATTATTATAGACATTCCGTTTTCAACTAGCTCTCCCATAAATTCGTGCACTGCTGATTTAGATCGCACATCGATACCTTTAGTGGGTTCATCTAAAATTAAAACCTCTGGTTTAGTGGAGAGCCACTTTGCAATAACAGTTTTTTGTTGATTGCCCCCCGATAAACTTTGAGTTAGCTG
>JBMTVT010000102.1:0-3681 GCA_049451635.1 Tamlana sp.
GGGGCGGGCCCTGAAAATCCTCGTGTCGGCAGTTCGATTCTGCCTCTGGCCACCACTCTTTTTATGCTCTATTAATCCCTCTTAGACAAAACTTAAATTCAGTATTAGTTAAATTATTGTTTTAAAAAACCCAAGTGCAAATAAAGGTATTTGCAAACCAAAATTGACAAGAATCGCTTTATCTCTATAAAGAAAACCAGCTATCGTCCATCCAATTACTCCTACTCCATGAAAATAAATATTTAGTGGATAAATATTTAAATTGGTCAAAAGAATTCCTGTTAAAACAAATGCTGTACTAATCCATTTAATCATTGTCTTGTTCCAATCATTCTATAAAAAAACCCTGCCAAAGCAGGGTTGAAAGGAGTAAATCAGTTTTATGAAAGTAAAACCATATTCAATTTATCTATTGAATATTAAATATTTATGACAAATATTTAATTAACTAATAAACAGAAATCATTCTCATTCTAATTCGTAATTCTGCAAAGTTTTTTTAAATAGTAATAATAACAATTCCCTGCAACTTAATTGGAGAGATATGATGAGTATTCGAGGTAAATTATTAAGCGCTATTCGTGCACATGCTGAAGGACATATTGCAAAACATAAGGCAAATATTGAAGTCTATTTGGAGAATCCTGCCGGAATTGGAGAGCATCCAGATGTGTTAGAGGCAATGGAAAAAGAAATAGAAATGATTGCAAAATATGAAGACCATCTCGAAGTTTTAAAAAAGCACTATAAATAAGAAAACAGACAGAATTTTGATCAGTTGTTGTTTTGCAACTAAGAATTTACAAAAGCTAAAGCGTTAATGCTAAAAAATATTCTATATGCCAGTTTTGCTTAATTGATAGGGTATTTAAAAAATCTCTAAAATGGCTTTGGTAATGATTTCTATAGCTAATGCTCCAAGGATTAGGCCCATTATTCTTGTAATTACTTTTGCACCTAATGAGCCGATTTTTTTTGATACAACATCAGCATAATTAAATAGTGACCAGATTAGTAAAGAAACAACAGCAACTGGAATCACTAACAAAGTTTGATTAATTAGCCCAGGATTAGAGCTGGAGGCGATAATGACATTACTTATAGCCCCAGGTCCAGCAAGTAATGGTATACCAAGCGGCACATAAGCTATTAAATCAACTTCATTATCCATTGTATCTTCCAATTTTTTTTGGTCACGGCCTTGCATCATGTCAATACCCATTATTAACAACAATAAACCCCCACACATTTTAAAGCTTACCAAACTGATCCCAAAAAAATCAAGAATTGACTGACCCAGAAAAATTGAGAGTACTAAAACAATAAAAACAGTCAGTGAAACATTTTTTGCAATTTTAGACTCATCAACTTTTTTATTTTGTTTAAAAGCTAGATACAAAGGTAAAGCAATTAATGGATCCACAATTGCAATAAGTGCTGTTGTTTGTTTTATGATTAATGTCAATTCTGGAAACATAATTTATTTTAAATTTAGTTTTCTAGAATAGATAGTCTTTTCTCTATATTGTCCATTTCATTCTAAGAAGTTATAACCTTTTGTTTTCTTCGTTAAATTAAGGGTTGATAAATTTTCTGATTCATTATTTATTTTTTGTATATTTATTGCTTCAATACCTTTTTCACTTACAGCAATTTGATATGTAACATAGTCGCCCGGTTGTAAATGAGCATTTAATGAGGTTGGATTTCTATATTCTGAATAATGAAAGAATATTTCTTCATTATCATAATTCGATTGAAGCGTTCCACATCCTTTATCAACATTGAAAAATTTGATTACCCCGCTTGGCATACTTAAAACCCATCTAAATAATTCAATGATATTCTAGAAGTGAATTATGAAAATCTCATGACAGTTATTTTCAATTTTTCACGTGTTTAATATGACATTTGTTTGTCATAATGTTTAGATAAATTGTCATAGAAATTTCTTGTTTAAAATAACAAATAAAATTTAAGTGGAGTTGATGTTAAAAAACACACAGAATATTAAGTAATGCTTGTATTTTTTATTGATAAGTTTTTTAAAGCAAATCTTAAGAATATTTTTTATTAACGATATTCACCAAGTGAAGCATTATAGGAACCTCAACCAGAACACCAACAATGGTGGCTAATGCCGCAGGTGAATTTAAACCAAATAAAGTAATCGCAACCGCAACTGCTAACTCAAAAAAATTAGATGTCCCAATCAAACATGCAGGGCCAGCAATACTTTTTGTTAACTTTATTTTTTTGGAAATAAAGTAACCTAAATAAAATATGAGGTAAGTTTGAAGAATTAAAGGGATAGCGATTAAAACCATATGAAAAATATTATTTACTATATTATTTGATTGCAACCCAAATAAAATAACAATAGTTAATAATAAAGAGATAATTGATAGCGGTTTAAATTGACGAATGATGTGTGCAATATTTTTTTTAAAAAATTGACGAATAATTACAGATGCAATTAGTGGTATCACGATGAATAAAAAGATAGATGTAAAAAGAGTTTCATACGGCACGACAATATCCGAGACTTGTAACAAAAATCCAGCAATTGGTGCAAATGCAAAAAGCATAATTAAATCATTTAATGATACCTGTACGAGGGTGTAGTTTGCGTTGCCTTTCACTAAATGGCTCCAGACGAAGACCATCGCCGTACAAGGGGCTACACCAAGTAAAATCATGCCAGCAATATATGATTGAGCTGTATCCTCAGGAATAAAGTGACTGAATAGATACGCCATAAAAAAAGTAGCTATAAAAAACATTGAAAATGGTTTAATGAACCAGTTAATTACTAATGTTAGAAATAATCCGTGTGGATTTTTAGAGATATCTTTAATTCGGGTAAAGTCAATCTGTAACATCATTGGCAAGATCATTGCCCATATAAGAATGGCAATCACTAGGTTAATGTTTTGATATTCAAAGCTTGCTATTTCTTCAAAATACTCCGGAAAAACTATTCCTAATAATTGACCTACAATAATTGCTAGGAAAACCCAAACGCTTAAATATTTTTCAAAAATTCCCACTAAATTAAAGTCTCCTTAATGAGCTTAATATGCTGTGCTAATTGATTAGGGTTATTTTCAATTAACTCATCAAGTCTCAAAATTACCCTCTTCAATTTATCAAATAAATCTTGAAACGCCTTGTCTTTTTCAGGACCATCAGCAAATGCAGAAGGGTCTTCAAAACCCCAATGATCTTTTATGCAATCACCCACCCATATTGGGCACGGTTCATTTTGAGCATTACCACATAATGTAATGACGGCATCAAATCTAATCTGAGATAAATTATCAATCGACTTTGAAGTTAAGTTATTTGTTCGGATATGATTATTTTGTAATATCTCAAGCGCTTTAGCATTAATCTTGCCACTCGGATTACTGCCAGCACTATATGCATTAAAATGTTTTGAGGCTATAGATTTAGCTACTGCCTCAGCGATGATACTGCGACAGCTATTGTGTGTACAAATAAAGGCTATGTTTAACATCACAAAAACATCCTATAAAAAACCCAGCATACGCTGGGTCTAGAGATATATTAGCTTTATGAATAAAGCAAGAAGATTTAATCTTCATTGAAATGGTATTTTATAGATATGACAAAAATATGTCACTTATATAAATTTAAGAATTTATTTTGTTGTTTAAA
>JBMTVT010000103.1:0-3410 GCA_049451635.1 Tamlana sp.
ACAACTAATTCTGATATTACTTTTGCAGGCACTTTAAAAGGTGAAGGTAATGCTAAAGCTAGATCAATTGCCATAAACGCTGGAACAGGTGATGTCTTGTTTGGCGATCGTGTTGGTTATGCTTTTAATGATCAGACCGTAGATATAACTAATACTGCTGATAGTTTTTACAAAATGACGATAACCGGAGATACGATTACGGTTAAAGGTGATGTTATGACTTATGAAGAACAAACTTATAATGGAAGTGTTTTAATCGGTAGCACAGCAACAAACGGAACAACAAGAACTCTTTTATCAATGGATCCAAAAGTAATTTTTAATGGAACCGTTAACGATACAATTGCAGGCACACATACTTTAATTGCGAAAGCAGTTGAGATTGATCGAGGAGTCAATTCTACTCCTACAGTTGATTTTAAATCTACCGTTGGACAATCCGTTGCTCTTGCAAATTATTCAGGTTTAACTGGCTATCAAACAATAGGAGCTAATTGGGGAGTAATTGATTCATCAAGATCTATTGGAACAACTTCTGGTACAGGGCAAACGATGAGTGTCTCATCATCTTCTTCATCGTCTTCTAATGATAATGCAAAAAAAGCCTCAAGATCAGTTTCTCAGGAAGCTAAAAACTTTAAAACAGCCGAAAATTTGAAATTTTCTCCTCTAAATATGTTTAGAAATGGAAACACGTCATCAATTTCATTTATTAAAAACTTACAGATTGTTTATGCCGATAGTCCACAATTTGGAGCTACAGCCAAACCATCAAATAATAATTTTAGAGGTAACACCAACATAAAATCAAATTTTGACAACAACAATATTCCAGCTGATACAACCAATAGTGATAATAAACTTTTAGAGTTTAACCAAAGAAATAATAATAAAGACATTAGAGAATTATTTAAAACGCTTGATGGAGAAAATGGTAAAGGAAGATTCTTTAATCCTTATGCGTTAGATGAAAATATAGAACCAAATCCTAACACTCAACCTGGTGAGCAAAATCTAGAAGAAGAAGATGATGCTTAAGCAAAAACTTAAGATTTTGAGTATATTATTTTTATTTTCAAATTTTGCATTAGCAGAGGATATTCCAACTGTTGATGATATTAATAAACAAACTCCTCAGTTTCCAAAGCAAGCAGAACCTTTGCCTTCTGATAATATTAAAAAATTAGATCAAAGCGTTGAAACACAAGACGAGAGTAAATTATTTAAGGTTCTCGTTAAAGATTTTTTATTTGAGGGTAATAAGAAATATAGTAGTGAAGAATTAAAAATTGCCACAAAAGAATTGATTGATCAAGAACTTGGCTATAATGATTTATTAAATGTTTCAAGATTAGTGTCTAATTATTATAGGTCTAAAGGATTTTTAGCTACTGCTTATTTACCCCCTCAGGATATTGAAAATGGAATTGTAAAAATTAAAGTCGTAGAGGCTGTTTTGGGTAAAATTATTTATGATCTTGAAGAAGGAGAAAAATTAAATTTATCTAAAGAGAAGATAGATAAAAGAATATTATTTCAAATAGAAAAAGAGGGCATTCTTGATATAGCTCAATTAGATAAAAATATTAGGAATTTAAATAAAATTGCAGGGTTAAATGCTATTGCAACATTGGAAGAAGGTAATAATTTTGGTGAAACAAATATAAAAGTTACAGCTTTAAACACCAAAACATTATCAGGCAATTCATTCGTAGATAATAATGGATCCAGATCATCTGGATATAATAGGTTTACTAATAGCATTAATTTTGATGGTTTGCTTAATGCTGGCGAGAGAATTACTTTAACAAATATTTTATCAGGCGACCATCATACCGAAAATCACGAAAAGTCCAATTATTATGCCATATCATCATCTTTTCCAATTGGTCTTCAAGGAACTGAAGCAACATTAAGAGTTTCAAAAATGGAGTACAAACTTTCTGCTCCCTTTGATTCAACTAAACCATCAGGATATTCTTCGGAATATAATTTAACCGTTAACAAACCGCTTATTGAATCCTTGAATTTTAATCTAAGTTCTTCACTCTCATTGGCTAACAACAAATACGTTAACGATTTAAGCACAGGAAATAATAGTGATAAAGATGTTCTTAAAAGCATATTAGGTTTAAGCTTTGATAGCAGAGACCAAAAGCTTGGCGGGGGAGTTAATTATGGATCATTTAATCTTTCACTCGCAAAACTAGATTTAACTGATAATTTTTCAAATTACGAAACTGATCAAGCAGGAGCTGATAGTAATGGGAGAAATTTTAAAGGAACATTAAATCTTAATCGTTTACAAAAATTAACTGAAAAAACTAATTTATTAATAAAATTTAATGGTCAATTATCGCCTGATAATTTAGATGGCTCAGATCAATTTAGTTTAGGCGGACCAAACGGTGTAAAAGCTTACCCTTCAAATGAAGCAGCTGGTGACTCTGGATTTGTGACAAGCTTAGAACTTAAAAGAAATTTATTTAATAAAATTGAAAGTTCATTATTTTATGATTATGGAAAGATAAAATTACATGAGAGTTTATGGACAAATTGGAATTCTACCAACACTAATTTAAAGAATAATTACCACATAAGAGGCTGGGGTGTTTCATTTGGCATTCCTTTTTTTAATGCTTTTAATTTGAATGCAACTTATGCTAAAAAATTAGGACATAATTCTGGAAGAGATAGTACTGGTAAAGATGTTGATGGACTTACTTTTCAGGATAGAGGTTTAATTAGTTTAAGCGGACAATTTTAATGAAAAAAATTTTAGTAATATCATTTCTCATCTTATTAAATAGTTTTGTTTTTGCAGAGGAGAATCCTCCAAAAGTTACAACGCAACAATTTGATAATTGGACATATCAATGTGTTGATAATGATAAGCAAAAAAATTGTGAAGTAAGGCAAACCCTTAGAATTCAAAACTCAAATTTAAGTTTTTCCATCGTCTACAGTAAATTTTTAAATGATGAAAAAAATTCTAAAGGATTATTAACAATTATTGCACCACTTGGCATAGATGTTAACACACAACTTGCTTTACGATTTGATGGCAAGGATCAAACTAATTTATTTTGGTCAACTTGCGAGCCTGTGGGATGCTTAGTTTTTTTATCAGATAATTCTAAAGATGCTAAAATGATCGAAACTTATAAAAAAGTTTATGATTCATTAATTAAATCAAACACCTTAGAAATCGCAGTAAAAGGGTATGCTAATAATCAACCTCTAGCAATTAAATCAGAATTAAAAGGATTTAGTGCCGCTGCGAAGAAATTAAATTCTTAATTAATCAATAGACTTAAATCAAAAGTATCAGCGCTATGCGTGAGTAAGCCAACAGATACTCTATTAACGTTTGTATTAGATATTTGTTTGATGTTTTTAAGATTTACGTT
>JBMTVT010000104.1:0-3307 GCA_049451635.1 Tamlana sp.
TCAGTCCTCTGACAAAATTCTGCCCAGTGTATTTCATCCTTAATAAACTAATGCCGAATACTGACCCTATTCAGAATGGCAAGTAAAACTTAAGTTACATATAGATTTACTTTTGCTGCAACTTCTGTCAATAGGGGGAGCAACTTATAATTATAAAACCGTTATACTGTTATAGTGTAGCGGTTTTTTTAAATGTCTCCCTTTAAGCATCTTGTGAAAAAAGGAAAATTATCTGTTACGACATAGTAATAAATACCCTCAGGAAATTCTGGGGTTACACCAAATCGGCCATTACATTGATCCAAGTCTCCAAGTCCTTCAACGTATTCATAATCTTGTGTAAAAGCACCCATTGGGATTGGTGTATTTGGATTGGTTGTTCCCTGACTAGGCCCCCCAATTAATGCAGTTAAAGTTGTAGGTCGATTTGCATCAGGCTCAGATTTTAATCTATAACTCGGAGTCAGTGACTTGATACCGCTGTTAGAATTATTTGCGTCAGAATATCCATATCTTGCGTATACTGGGAACCCATCTGATGCCCATCCAACTATTGTCATCCCTTGATTATCGCCAAGAAAATCTACCAACAGTTCTGGTATTCCATGGTAATGATAAGCGCCATTGGGTTGGACATGAGCATGATTCATATCATCTCCAAAGTCAAAAGTGTCATGACCTAATGCTTCAATATTCCAATTCCCCTGACCTTGAGCTAAACTACATTCACCAGCATCATTACATCTGCCAGCTGTCGCAGGATCAAACTTTACACTATTTAGGGCGTAGGCGATCGCTAAAGCAGGACCTAAAACCTCCAATCCACTTTCTGTAATTATTTCAGGACAGAGCGTAAATCTCTTATTTACATTTTGTTCTGTGATTGTATTTGGATTACCTGCATTTGGAAAAGTTCCTACTTCATGATTTGGTATTCCATTACCACTTAGAATTCTATCAAAACCATCTGAAGACCATGAGTATCTACTATAATTATTTACGGATTCATCATCATTATAAATTTCTTCATCGATATCGACTAAAATTCCAGCAGTTGAATAATCCCCAGAACAGTTTAAATCATTTTGTTCTTGGGGGTCTTCATTATTACTGCATGATAATAAGAATAATAGAAAGAAATATTTTAAAAAAGAATTCATTTTAGTTTTTAAACTTAGACCTAAATTTAGCTAAAAGGTTTAATTACACAATATTTGAAATTTAATTCACTAAAGGATTTAGTTGTTCTGAAACTTTGAACAATAGGGACGGCCGAGCGTAAAGAAAATGTCTCGTGGACATTTTTAGCGAAGGAGCGAGCTAGCCTAGGGCAATAATGATTAAACCGTTATACTGTTATCGTGTAGCGGTTTTTTTATTGAATTCGATTCCAAAGTTTATTGCCCCCAGACTGCTTAAGCATCATATTATTTTGATCTACCAAGTAATTACCATTATTCATCCATGGGCCGGTTGGAAGGTCACTGGTAAAGAGAGCTTTGTTTTCGGTCTTCCAATAGCCGTTTAGCTGCTGGCCAGGAGTATTTCCCGTTACTCCTCCATTTCCCCCAGCCGACTTTGAACTAAACTGCACAGTTCCATCACCGTATAAAGCAAGTGTTTCTTCTATTACATAAGAAAAAGAACTAATTGGATCAGAATAAGATTCTGTTCTCCTCCAAACTCCAATCATCTGCGAATCTAACCCTTCTTTATTAAGCAGTTGTTTTGGGGCTTCAAAACCTTCTTGATAAAAATTAATCGTTGTTCCATAGCTATCGTTCAATCCAAAATTAAAGTTCAGTCCGTAATCGTTGAATTCAATTAAAAACTTGAACTCTTGTGCTGTGAACTTATCCCATGCCGAACCTATTAATTGGCTTGATTCGTTTAAGTCCCCCATTAAAATATAAGTAGAACCATCACTACCTAAAATCATTCCATAAAACCGATTCTCTGTTTCATCGTTATGAAGACTGCCAGGTTCTAACCTCAACGTAGAGGATATTCCGTTAATGTCTCCTGAATATACTCTTTCCGTGAATTCTTGTGCAAACAACGATTGGCTAATGAGTAAAGCAAGTAATAATCTTAACGCTCTCATGATAAATGAATTAGATATGCAATTTAGTCAAATTAATTTAAAAATAGATTTAGTCATGCTGCATCTTTGAATAATAGGGACGGCCAAGCGTAAAGAAAATGTCTCGTGGACATTTTTAGCGAAGGAGCGAGCCGGTGCGTGGGCTAAATGATCAAACCGTTATACTATTATAGTGTAGCGGTTTTTTTTATTTATCTTTACTGTTCAATCACCTTATATTAAGTAACTCACTCATTCTAAAAACTATAAGTATGAAGAAATTATCCCTTTTTATATTCTGTCTATCGCTAATGGCGTGTAATCAACAACCTCAAAAAACTGATCATATTGAAATTCAGAAGCAACTCAATAAGAATAATAATCAAGTTACCGTTGTTGTAAACGTATCTTACTCATTGAATAAAGAAGAAATAGAAAGCTTTATTACTGAAGAGCACACACCTTTCTTTTTTAGCCTTGATGATACCGGCATAGTTCGGTTTGAATGGTATTTAAATGAAGCTGAAAATACCGCAACACTAATAGAAGTTTTTGAAAATGCCAATGCGTTCCAAGCCTTAGGGAGTAAAGTCTTAGGATCTCCAATTAATATCAGGTTCAAGGAACACTTTACCATTAACAGTTTGACCGTGCTCGGAGAGGTAAGTGACGAATTCAAAGAAAAACTACAACCGATGGGAGCTGTCTTTAATGTCTACACCGGTGGTATAAACTGATCGTGGAGCTGTTACCTTTACTCGGACATAAATTTAAGACTGTTTGTTACAAAACAAATATCTTAGAAACATGAAAAAACGATATTACAGCCCCGAATTAAAGGAGCAAGCAGTTCGGTTAAGTTACCAACGGGAAAACATAAAGTAATTAGCGGACGATTTGGGTAAGGTTGGGCATTAAGTACAAGTTTGCACACCAACTAAGCTATTATTCCTGCATGGAAAATGGCTATAGGTAAGCGTAAGATTAGCATGGATTTGATATTTCATTCAGACCGAGGCATACAGTATGCTTCAAAAACCATAAAGCAGGCTAAAACTGCTGTTTTTGATATGGTACAATAGGAAACGTTTACACTCCTTTTTAGGGTATAAAACTCCTTATGAAGTAGAACAAGAATTTTATCAAATTAAAAACGTGGCATAGGTCTTAAAAAAATGCCCGACTTTTTATTGCAAGTCTAGTACCTTGTCATCGCGTTATTGG
>JBMTVT010000105.1:0-3294 GCA_049451635.1 Tamlana sp.
TTGGTAACTTAACCGAACTGCTTGCTCCTTTAATTCGGGGTTGTAATATCGGTTTTTCATGTTTCTAAGATATTTGTTTTGTAAAAAAACAGTCTTAAATTTATCTCCGAGTAAAGGTAACAACTCCAATAATTGGCAGAGCTTAAAAACAGGGCAAAATATTAAAAACAATATTTCCTAGAGATTTAAAGTAATTAGCTTTTTATTTTGAACTTCATATAATAAATTTAGGGATTTCATAATATTATTTACCCTAAAATTAATAACAAATAGAATATATTTGTTTGGTAAATTAAATTTTAAAATCATCTAAATGACGACACCTGAAATTATAGAAAATAGGTATGTAAATAGAGAAATAAGTTGGCTTCAATTTAATGCAAGAGTACTGCAAGAAGCTTCAGATGAGACAGTTCCACTTATAGAACGATTGAGGTTTTTAGGTATTTTTTCTAATAATTTGGATGAGTTTTTCAAAGTAAGATATGCAACTGTTAAGCGTATTGTTGAAGCTGGCAAAGGTGGTAAAAGTGAACTTGGTGGTATTCGTGCTAACGAATTATTGGAAATAATTACTCAGATTGTTATTAAACAGCAAAGTGAGAGCTTAAAAATTTTAAGCACCATTCACAAGCGTTTGGAGCAGGAAAACATCTACATTATCAACGAAACAAAAATCAATGAGGAACAGCATGAATTTATAAAAAATTATTTTATCCACACAGTAAGTCCTGCATTGGTAACTATTATTTTAAATGATTCTGTTAACCTACCAAACTTAAAGGATAGTGCCGCTTATTTGGCCGTTAGAATGCTAATGTCTGATGATAGCAGACAATTTGCCTTAATAGAAATTCCAAAATCTATAGATAGGTTTGTAGAACTGCCACAAAAAGGGGATAAGAGTTACATTATAATGATTGACGATTTGCTGCGTCATTGTCTCAGCGATATTTTCAATATTTTCGATTATAAAGCTATTTCTGCACATATGATTAAAATAACCAGAGATGGTGAGTTAGATTTTGATAGCGATTTAAGTAAAAGCTTTATTGATAAAATTTCAGATAGTGTTAAACATAGACAAATAGGAGAACCAGTTAGGTTTGTTTATGACAAAAAAATCCATAAGGAGACCCTATCGTTTTTAATGTCTAAGATGGGTATTGATAACACAGATAGCATCATACCAGGAGGGCGTTACCACAATAGAAGGGATTATATGGGCTTTCCTAGTTTAGGAAGAACCGATTTAATGTATGATAAAATTGAAGCATTACCAATAAAAGGTTTAAGTCTTCAGGATAGTATTTTTGAAGCCATTTCAAAAAAAGATTATTTACTACATGCACCTTATCAAACTTTTTCATATGTCGTTAAGTTTTTACGAGAGGCTGCTTTAGATCCAAAGGTGAAAACTATAAAAATCACCATATATCGTCTCGCAGAAATATCCCATATTGCTAGCTCTCTTATTAATGCAGCCATTAATGGTAAATCTGTAACCGTTTCCATTGAACTTCGTGCTAGGTTTGATGAACAGGCAAATATTAATTATGCTGAACAGATGAAGGATGAAGGCGTAAATTTAATTTTTGGAGTTGCTGGTTTAAAAGTACATAGTAAAATGTGTGTGATTGAACGAGAGGAAGGAAAAAAAATTAAAAGGTACGGTTTTGTAAGTACTGGTAATTTCAATGAATCTACTGCAAAACTTTATACAGATTTTACATTATTCACTTCCAATCAAAAAATACTAAAAGATTTAAATAAAATATTCAGTTTTTTTGAAGCCAACTATAAAATATATCGGTACAAACACTTAATTGTATCACCTCATTATACCCAAAAAGGCATTTTCAAGTTAATTGATAACGAAATTGAGAATGTTAAAAAAGGTAAAGAAGGACTTATTAGATTAAAATTAAACAGTATTTCTAGCTATACCATGG
Organism: Tamlana sp.; assembly: GCA_049451635.1. Lineage (GTDB taxonomy): Bacteria > Bacteroidota > Bacteroidia > Flavobacteriales > Flavobacteriaceae > JBMTVT01. The sequence goes on from JBMTVT010000105.1 coordinate 1,953, forward strand.
TGGATAAATTATATGAAGCTAGTAGAGCAGGCGTAAAAATACAAATGATTGTAAGAGGAATTTGTTGTTTAATCCCGGGTATTAAAGGTGTGAGCGAAAATATTGAAGTTATTAGCATTATCGATAAATTTTTAGAGCATTCTAGAATATATATTTTTGGTAATGATGGCGAAACTAAATTATATATCTCCTCAGCTGATTGGATGACAAGAAATATTGAAAATAGAGTAGAGGTTAGCTGTCCAATTTATGATGAAGACATCAAAAAGGAAATTATTGACACCTTTAACATTAGTTGGAGTGACAACGTTAAGGCTAGATTAATAAACGAATCACAAGAAAACAGCTATAGAATTAACGAAAAAGATAAAGTGCGTTCTCAGTTTGCTACGTATGATTACTACCTGAAAAAATTAGAAGATTAGTATGCTAACAATAAAAAAATATGCTGCTATAGACATTGGTTCAAACGCTGTAAGGCTACTAATATCTAATATAATTGAACAAAAAGGTAAACCTGTTCAATTTAAAAAAAACTCTTTAGTGCGTGTGCCTATACGTTTGGGAGCAGATGTTTTCATTAAAAATAAAATTTCAAAAGAAAATACACAACGTTTAGTGGACACTATGTTGGCTTTTAAGTTATTGATGAAATCTCATAAAGTTGTTAAATATAAAGCCTGTGCCACATCGGCGATGAGAGAATCAGAAAATGGCAGTAAAATTGTTGATATGGTTTTACAACATTCAGGTATTATAATTGATGTTATTGGAGGTGAAGAAGAAGCTGCCATAATTGCTGCTACGGACCTAAATAAGTATATAGACCCCAATAAAACATATCTTTATGTTGATGTTGGGGGAGGCAGTACAGAGTTTACCATTATTCACGAGGGCAGTCAAGTTACTTCAAGATCATTTAAAATTGGTACAGTAAGGCTTTTAAATGATATGGTTCTTAAAGAAACATGGTATGAACTTGAACAATGGGTAAAAGAAAATGTTGACGAATTTGAAAAAATTGATGTTTTAGGGTCTGGAGGTAACATTAACAAAATTTTTAAAATATCTGGTAAACCCATTGGTAAACCGTTATCATATTTTTATATGACATCTTATCACAACACCTTACAAACCTACTCATACGAAGAGCGAATTACTGAATTAGATTTAAATCAAGATAGAGCTGATGTTATTATTCCTGCTATGCGTATTTACCTCTCTGCTATGAAATGGAGCGGTGCAAAAAACATTTACGTGCCTAAAATTGGGTTGGCAGACGGCATTATTAAAAGTATATATTATGATACCGTTTCTAGCAATACGCAGTAAAATTGTGCAC
>JBMTVT010000106.1:0-3287 GCA_049451635.1 Tamlana sp.
TTACACATGTAACGCTCTATCATCGGTAGCTGCTAAAGCAGCTTCTTTAATAGCTTCTGTAAACGTAGGATGCGCATGACTCATACGCGATACATCCTCGGCGCTTGCACGGTATTCCATAGCAACCACCGCTTCGGCAATCATATCAGCTGCTCTGGCACCAATCATGTGAACGCCTAAAATTTCATCAGTTTTTTTATCGGCCAATATTTTTACAAAACCATCTAAATCCATACTAGCTCTACTTCTACCCAACGCACGCATCGGGAATTGCCCTATTTTGTAATCTACACCAGCATCTTTTAATTGCTCCTCGGTTTTACCTACGCTTGCTACCTCGGGCCATGTATAAACCACTCCAGGAATTAAGTTATAATCGATATGCGGTTTTTGTCCTGCAATAATTTCGGCTACAAAAACGCCTTCTTCCTCTGCTTTGTGTGCTAACATAGCACCTTTAACCACATCGCCAATAGCATAAATATTACTCGCTGAGGTTTGTAAATGGTTGTTAACTTCCACTTGTCCTCTATCGTTTAATTTTACGCCAGCAGCTTCAGCGTTTAAACCATCGGTATATGGCTTTCTACCCACTGACACCAAACAGTAATCGCCTTTAAACTCTACTTCTTCACCTTTTTTGTTATCTGCCTTTACAATAACCTCATCTCCTTTTCTCTCAACAGATTTTACTTTGTGTGATAACTCAACATTGAATTTGGCTTTCTTAAATACCTTATTCAATTCTTTAGACAATCCGGCATCCATAGTTGGAATAATGCGATCCATATACTCTATAACAGTTACTTCGGAACCTAAACGTTTGTAAACTTGACCCAATTCCAATCCAATAACACCACCACCAATAACAATCATGTGCTTAGGGATTTCCTTGAGCTTTAAGGCTTCTGTTGATGTGATGATACGTTCCTTATCAAGCGTTATAAATGGTAAATTTGAGGGTTTACTCCCTGTTGCAATAATGGTGTTTTTAGCTTCAATTTCTTCTTCTTTATCGCCTTTAATTAAAATATGGGTAGCGTCTTTGAAGCTTCCTAAACCACGATAAACATCAATTTTATTTTTATTCATCAAGAAATCGATACCACCTGTGGTTTGATCGACCACCGCTTGCTTACGGGCAATCATTTTTTCTAAATTCACTTTAATCTCCCCTGGAATATCGATACCATGCTCTTCAAAATGTTTAACGGCATCTTCGTAATGGTGCGACGAATCTAAAAGGGCTTTACTAGGTATGCACCCAACATTTAAGCACGTACCACCCAAGGTTGTATATTTTTCTATAATGGCAGTTTTCATGCCCAATTGTGCGCAACGTATAGCTGCTACATATCCTCCAGGACCAGAGCCTATTATGGCTACATCGTATGAATTCATAAAATTTGTTTTGTAATGCTGTTAAAAACGAAACGCAAAAATACAAATGTTTTGTGGGAAGACCATAAAAAAAATAGTGCTTAATATAGCGCAATTTTGGTTTCCTTTAAACCCTACAATTCAAGGCAGGTATTAGCTCTGAAGCTTCATCTCCACCTCTTTCCAGCAAATACTTAACAATTTCTTTTCTACCAACATGACTGGCAACCCCTAAAGCCGTTTCAAAATCGCCTCTTCGTCAATCATGTGCGGCATTTAGCAAGATAGTGTGTTCTTCATTAGGGCTTTAACCGTATCAAAATCAGCGTGTGGAGCTCCTACAAATTTTTGAACAAGGTCTTTATCCAACTGAGGTTTTTCTTGAGGTTTTGTAAATGAAAATAAAGGAACTACTAGAATAATTAATGATGATACCCCTACCGATTTGATAAATTGTTGACGATTCATAGCTTTTTGATTTTCATTAAAGCTAAAAAGAAAAATCATTCAACATACCGATTTTAATATGGCTTTATGTTAATTCGGCTAGTAAGCGTCATTTAAAACACACGCCTGTTATGGGTTTTGGTTTTATTATCTGTCTGCAACCATTTGGTTTACTTCAATGAAAAACTAAATCTTAAAATGAAAAAATTCATGTACTTTTGCATTTCATGCAAAAAAACATCAACATACAGAATAAAAAAGCGCGATTTCAATATGAAATATTGGATAAATATACTGCTGGAATTGTGCTAACGGGTACTGAAATTAAGTCTATTCGAAACAGTAAAGCCTCTATTGCCGAAAGCTTTTGTGAGTTTAATGCCGATGGAGAATTATTTGTTATTAACATGACCATTGAAGAATATCTTTATGGCACCTACTACAACCATAAACCTAAGGCAGAACGCAAGCTATTGCTGAATAAAAAGGAATTACAAAAGCTTGAAAAGGAGGTTAACGTAAAAGGAAATGCCATTATTCCGTTGCGCTTATTTATCAATGATAAGGGTTATGCCAAATTAGAAATTGCCTTGGCAAAAGGTAAAAAACTGTTTGACAAACGTGAGACTATCAAGGACAGGGACAATAAGCGTAATCTTGACAGGATAAAGAAAATATACAAATAATTATGAAAGCCTTAACGCTTTAAAGTTGGCATAATCTTTATTTTGCGGTCATTAAAACATATCTAATGAAAAATATACTTGCCATTCTATTAATATGCTTTCTATCGGTAACTATTGAAGCCCAAACCGAACAAAAAACAGACCTCGAAAAAGAAGCTGTTGAATTTAAGGTGGATAGTACAAGCGTACTAACTTTAGATAGTACCATAAAAACTCTTTATGGCGTTATTTCTGGTGAAAAGGGTGTTGAGCGCAACTGGAAACAATTTAAATATCTATTTAAACCGGAAGCCAAATTAATTCCTTCAGGAAAAAATAAAGAAGGTGTTTATGTAGTGAGATATTTATCACCAAGTGATTATATTAAAAACTCTGGAAAGTGGCTTGTTGAGAATGGTTTTTTTGAAAAAGAAATCCATAGAGAAACCAATACTTTTGGAAACATTACCCAAGTTTTTAGCACTTATGAATCTTTTAAAAGCGAAAGCGATGAAGCACCTTTCATGCGAGGCATCAATAGTATTCAATTACTATATGACGGCAAGCGTTGGTGGATAGTTAATATTTACTGGACCCAAGAAACCAAAGAAAACCCAATTCCAAAAACATATTTAAACTAAAACATTCAAAATCATGGTTATATCACTAAAAAAACATCTGTTACTTTTTGTAATAGCAACATTAGCAGTTACTGCCTGGACTTGCAATAAAAAGTAGGACATTTTTTTAAGACCTATGCCACGTTTTTAATTTGATAAAATTCTTGTTCTACTT
>JBMTVT010000107.1:0-3092 GCA_049451635.1 Tamlana sp.
ATAAAGAATAAAAAAGCCCGAGCAATTTGCTCGGGCTTTTTTATTTGGAAAATTTTATTTTAAAACCTGTACCCTAAACTTATACCAACTTTACTAATAAACTCATAATCGGTATCATCATTATTAAAAAGATTTCTACCAACACCTAAGTTTAATTCACCAACAAAACCGCTATTGGTTACCCATTTACCTCCCAGGCCAATACCTAATGCAAAGTCAGTTTTAAAATTATCATTTCCTCCAAGGCTACCAATTAGAATATTAATATCACGGTTGGTAGAATTTAACATTCCAAAACCTTCAACAAAAAATCCAGCAGCATATTTATTGCCAAAATAGAAACGATAGTAAGGCGATATATAATATTTAATATCATTACTCACATCATTGTCAATAGGTAAAAACACGTTTAAACCAAATGCAGACTCTTCATTTATAGTGCGTTCATAAGTAACATCAAAAGCGCCAAGAACAAGATATAGACCGTTTAATTTTAATTCATTAAAGTTTTGGGTCGCTACATTTTCTTGTTTTGTCTCTTGAGAAAACGATGAATAATAAAGTAACAGGCAAGCGAGTAGTAAAAGTGATTTTTTCATTTAGGTTTTGTGTTAGTTTAATGTTTATAGGATACAATAATACTTAAAGGTTGCGTAAGAAAGCACTTAAATTATATTTTTATCTGTCTATCAATTTGTTGATTTAAAGAGATAAGCGATTCGGTTCTAGCAACCTCATTTATGGTTTGAATGTCTTTGTTTAAAACGTGCATTAAATGGTTATTGTCCAAACTCAGCACTTTGATAAAAAGACTGTAATTTTCTGTGGTAAAATGGCATTCCACAACTTCTGGTATGCGTTTTAAAGCGTTAACAACACTGTCGCTATCTGCAGCTTTGTCTAAATAAATGCCCACAAACGCCAATGTTGAGTAACCTAAAACTTTTGGGTTAATTATAATTTTTGAACCCGTAATAAGTTTAGCTTTATCTAGCTTGCGTAGGCGTTGGTGGATGGCTGCTACAGAAATACCAACATTACGGGCAATTTCTAAATGGGTATACGGGCGTCTTGTATTAAGGCACGAAGTATTTTTTTGTCGATGCCATCAATAGTTATGGTTTTTTGTTTTTTAGCCATTGTTTGTGTGATAACTTAAAACATAAATGTAACTATTTACTTTTAATTTGAAACTGTTTTTTGCGTTAGCGATTGCAATAAAATCCTTTTGCTGTTTAAGCAAAAGATTGCCATGTAAAGCGCGACCCGATAGGGAACGCCCAAAAACTAATTGTTTAAGGGATTATAACCTAAATAGGGCACTTCTTTTTCGTTGAAACTAATGCCATAAGTTTCCAGTTCTTTTAATATGAGTTGATAAACCTCTTTAGAAACAGGAATTTGAACGCCGGGGGTATTTATTTTTCCGTTTAAAATGGCAAGCGTAGCGATTGCTACAGGTAACCCAACAGTTTTTGACATGGCGGTATAGGTTTGGTCTTCGCCAACAACAACCATATTGGCATCTATTTGATATTTTTTGCCATTTTTTTCATAGCCAAACTTGTGGTACATAACAATCATGTCTTTATCATTTTTTGCAAGTGTCCAACTATCCATCAATATTTTTTGAAGAATTTGTGCTGGGGTTGCTTTTTTGAGTTCAACCCTTTTCTTGGAGCTAAAAATATCCAACTCTATGAGTTTATCCCAAACAATATCATCTTGATCTATTTTAAGCTGATGGCGTAATTTCAGTTCCACAGAATCTGAAGGGCTGTAAGGTAAAAAGGCGTTAACAAAGTCTCTGTAGGTCATATTTTCGCTATCGTCCATTGTATAGCTATCATCAGTCATTCCTAGGGTTACAAAAATATTCCAAGCGCGACTAAAACCCACACGGCGAATGGTGCCACGATATAGTGTTTTAACATGATTTAACCCATAAACACTTTGGTATTTAAGGGAATCTCTATTGGCATAGACTTCAAAGCGACCAAAACCATCAATTGCCAGAAACTCGGTACGTCTGAATAGTCTATTGTAAGGGATGTATTTATAAGTGCCTTCTTGTAAAAATTTTGCTGCGCCGCCTTGTCCAGCAATTACCACGTTTCTGGGATTCCAGGTAAATTTATAGTTCCATAAATTATTGTCGCTTTCAGGCGCTACCAACCCGCCTGTGAACGACTCGAATAAAATAATATTTCCGCCATCATCACGAATTCTATCTAAAACATGCATTGCACTCATATGGTCTATTCCTGGGTCAACACCAATTTCGTTCATTAATATGAGATTATTTGCTTTGGCATCTTTATTTAATGCTTGCATTTCTGGACTCACATATGATGCCGTAACCATATGTTTTTTATGAAGTATGCAATCTTTTGCAACTTCAATATGAAAGCGAGCAGGAAGCATAGATACCACAATGTCGGCATTTTTAATGGCACGGGTTCTAGAGTCTTCATCAAAAACATCTAGCTTAATGGCTTTAGCATTTTGATGGTTATTGATCAGGATTTCAGCATTATTAGTATTTATATCACCAACGGTGATGAGTAAATTTTCTGAAACAGATTTTTCGAGTAAGTATTTTAAAAGATAAGAGGTCGATTTTCCTGAACCAATGATTAAAATCTTTCGCATATTGGATTTTGTTGAGTAATTTTGCTTTATTCTAACATGAATGCTAAAATACTATTTTGTTTTACGAATTTAATAAATATTATAAGTATTTATTGAGAATAATTTATAAAAATGAATAAAAAAATTTTAATTACTGGAGCCTTTTTAGGAGTGTTAAGTATTATTTTGGGAGCTTTTGGGGCACATGGCTTAAAGCAATTAATTACACCTGAGGCTATACAAACTTTTGAAACAGGTGTACGTTACCAAATGTATCATGCTATTTTATTACTATTTGTTGGAAATACAACTTTTATTAGATCTAAAACTAAATATGTGATGTCCTATTTAATAGTTTTTGGAGTGCTGTTTTTTTCTGGTTCTATTTATGGATTGGCTACAAATTCGCTTACAATTTTTGATTTTAAAACCATTGGATTTATTACGCCCATAGGTGGGCT
>JBMTVT010000108.1:0-2950 GCA_049451635.1 Tamlana sp.
GAGGTGCTTTTTTTAAATATTTATATACGTGTTATTCTTCTTCTGTGTTTCCAATTTTTGCTGGTTTTACAGAAGCATCATGCGAGTTATAATATTCTTCCAAAAGATTCATGGTGGCGTTTAATAAATCCTTTGTTTCTAATAACAAACTAAAATACAACGTTGTGTTTTTGGGGCTAGATTCATCAGTGCGGGTACGTTCAACCTGCTTTTGGATTTTAGAAGCTACCAATCCTAAAATTTCTTGTTTTCTGCCTAAAATAGTTCCAATTTCTTCAAAAGAGCGCGAATCAAAAGCATTTTTAGTATTGTTGAAGAATGTTTCAAAACGAGCATCCACTTCTTTAAGTTCCTTTATTTGGTTAAATTTTAGTTTTTTATGATTATTGCTTACATGTTTATGACTCACTTTACTAATGTATTCAAGCGATTGTGTCATATCCTGTAAATATCCTAAAATATGAATGTAGAAATTACTTGCTCCAACACTAGACTCGTCTAAATTTTTAATAAAATAGAAAATATTATCTCGAAGCTCATCCACTTCACTAGAAAGTTTGCTTACTTGTTTTTTGTTCTTTTTTAATAAATCTAAATCCTGTTTCGCTAAACCGTTTATAGCATTACTGTAAATTTTATTACCTCGTTTTACTACATTGGCAATATTATTAGCACTTTCATGAATAACACCCTGAATGGAACTGCTCTCAGCTTTCTGTAGACTGTCTTCTACTTGTAGTTCTTTTGTCTTTTTTCTATGGCTCAAATAATTTCTAACAAGTAAAACAATTGCTAAAGTTAATAATATAGTTAAGGCGATACCCTTTCCATAGTATAAAATTAAAGCCATTACTGCGGCTGCTGTAAAGGCACTTATAGCCGTAAAAAACCATCCGCCTATTACGTTTAAAACACCTGCAACCCTGTAAACTGCACTTTCGCTACCCCATGCACGGTCTGCAAGCGAGGTTCCCATTGCAACCATAAAGGTAACGTAAGTAGTAGATAATGGTAGTTTCATTGAAGTTGCCAAAGAAATTAGCACACTGGCCACCATAAGGTTTACTGCTGCTCGAACCAAATCAAAAGCTGGTAAATCTTCTGGTTTTATAGCTTTTGAAATAATTGGTTTTTGAAACTGTTTATTTATGTAGTTGTTTAGTGAGACTGGTAATATATTGTTTAAACCATCAGAAGCAGCAATACTATATCTTACAATGGTTCTTGATAGAAAATTGGGTTCAAAACGTTCTTTGCCTTCGTCTTGACGAGATAAATCTACCGATGTTTTTACCACCGCAATGGCTTTACTCGAAAACCATAAAGTTAAAACCATTATCAATCCAGCAATGAGTAATAAAATGGGTTTTGTTGCAACTGCTTCTGAAAGACCTGTCATTCTAAAATCGCTAGGGAGAATACCACTGGTATTCCAATGCAGATAAGAATCGTAAGCAGCTATGGGAACACCTATAAAGTTTACTAAATCATTGCCAGCAAATGCAACGGCCAGCGCAAACGTACCCACAACAATTATGATTTTATAAATGTTTATCTTGAAGAAAGATATTAATAGTAAAGATAAAATCGTAAATATTACAAAACTTATACTTAATAAAGTTATTGGGTTTGTTGATATTAAACCTATCACATTGTCATTCATAAACGAGGCATTTTTAATCCCCTTGATAAGAATAAAATACATGATAGATGTAACCGCAAAACCACTGAAAATGGCACCTAAAAATTGGGGTCTGTTGTTAAAATTAAAAGTCAACAAAAGTCTTGAAACAAATTGAATAATAGCACCTACAGTAAAAGCAATCACTACAGATAGCAGTATACCTAATATAATTTCTATGGCTTTTTCGTTATTGATATAATTACCAACATCCAATAAAGTTTGTGAGTCATCTTGTGCAATTTTGATAAGTGCTACGCAAACAGAAGCTCCTAAAAGCTCAAAAACAATAGAAACAGTTGTAGATGTAGGAAGTCCAAGTGTGTTGAAAAAATCCAATAGTAAAATGTCTGTTATCATAACCGCCATAAATACAATCATGATTTCATCAAACATAAATTCGCTAGGGTTAAAAATCCCTTTTCGGGCAACTTCCATCATACCGCTTGAAGACATAGCACCTAATGCTACTCCCAAACTGGCAACAATCATAATGGTTTTAAATGAAACAGCTTTAGAGCCTATAGCTGAATTAAGAAAATTTACAGCATCGTTACTAACACCAACTACTAAATCGGCAACAGCTAAAAAAGCTAGTGCTACTAGCATGTAGATATAAATATCTCCCATTTAAAAAAGTCAAAAATTTATTAAAAACAAATGTCGAATTTTTAATTGAACTCAATGTTACGGAAATGTTATGTTCTTTTTTAAAATATAGTAAAAATAACATGCTCTAGGTATTAATTTTGTTCAATTTTTTTTCAATGTTATAAAAAATTAATCAATATAAAATTATATAAAATATTAAAAATCATACAATTATAATTTTAATGTTAAATTAATGTTATGTAAATGTTGTTTAAATGTAAAATTTAAAATATATTTGTAAAGTAATCATTAATTAAATACCCCACAATAAGATGAAAAAGATATTAGTTTTAGCTATTGCATTGTTTACAACAGTAGCATTTGCACAAAATGAAAGAAAACTGACTTTAAATAAAGAAACCAATTTAATTGAAGTAGTTTATTATCATGATAATGGTGAAATCAGTCAAACAGGAACTTATACGTTAGATGGTAAATTGCAAGGTGAGTGGTTAAGTTTTGACACAGAAGGCAAAAAAACAGTTTCAGCAAATTATGATAATGGTAAAAAAGTCGGCAAATGGATTTATTGGATTGATGGTAACGCTAAAGAAGTTGACTATACTAATAACGTTGCATCTATGTAAATTAAAAACCATAAGATATAAAAAAAGCATC
>JBMTVT010000109.1:0-2908 GCA_049451635.1 Tamlana sp.
AACAGTATTCTCATGCAGTAGCAACAGGAGAAAACTTATTTTCTATGCAGGATGCGAGAAATTTAATTCGTTATGGTGGTATGCGAAAAGATAAGGACTGGTTACAGTTTGATTGCTCTTTAAGCTATGGATTGGTCGAGTATTTACGAACGTTACAGATGATGCAAGACTATGGCTGGAGCCCTTCAAGAATTATTCCCCATGGTGGCCATCAATTATCTTGCAATATTGCAGCTGGATTAAATTTAGGGGGTAATGAAATTTATCCTAATTTGTTTCAACCATTTGGTGGATTTCCTGATCAATCAGTAGTCGAGAATAGTTTTGTAACTTTTCCTAAGTTTGTGGGTTTGGGTTTAGAAAGTAAAGTAAAGTTAAGAGATTTGTTACACAAATTGTAATATCATAAATTAGTCTTATTTATTTTCTAAAAAATGTTAAATTTATTTATATGAGTCAGGCTGTAAGTACTTTTCATTGGCACTGCAAACATACGTGGAGACGTAGTGCTAAAAATACTGCTTGGTGTGTTCTTGGTTGTTCGATTGGTGACTTTGGAACCATTCTTTTTTTTCAAATGACTAAAATTCCTTTTCCTACTTTTGGTATTATGGCTTTAGCTATGGTGAACGGATTAATTACTAGTATTATATTAGAGACTATTATTTTAATGAGACAAAATTTTACATTTAGTAAAGCTTTACACACTGCCTTAGGTATGAGTTTTATTTCTATGTTGAGCATGGAGCTTGCCATGAATGCAACAGATTATTTTCTTACTGGTGGAGCAATACTCACATGGTGGGTGATACCAATTATGTTAGCAGTTGGTTTTGTTACTCCTTGGCCTTATAATTATTGGAGACTTAAAAAATTTAATCAGGCTTGTCACTAAATCATGAATGTACAATATTTATTATTATTCATGGGTTGCGTCATGTTAGGCATGGGGATTGCTAAACAATCAGATGAGCAACAATCTAAATATATTCGTATTGCTCTTTTTTGCTTTGGTGCTGGATTTATTATAGCTGGTGCTTTGTGGAAGTAAGTTAAAATTTAAGTATTTGTACTTCTTCTACTTTTAATGTTTCAAACCGGTCATAAAAAATACTTTTTCTATCGAAGTTAGAGGCGCTGCGAAGAATAAGTTCAATACTTTTTTTATCTTTTAAATATTTTTCCAGTTCAAATACATCAGAAATATTTTTTCCATCGACTGATAAAATAATATCTCCCTCTTTTAATACTCCTTTAGCAATTCCAGCTTCCACGGTTTGCACTACTAACAATTGCTCAGGATTGTATACTGCTTCGGAAACTCCTGAGTAGGTAGAGGTAAATTTATTTCCGATTAAAGCATCAGAGACTATAATTCCCACTCGGTTAGTTAAGGATCCTTTTGGTTTTAGGGTAGTTTTAACGGTAGTAACTTTATCATTACGAAATAGCTCTAGTTCCACTTTGGTAGATCCCCTGGTAATGGTTGCTAAATCAGTAGGGTTTTTAACGGTTTTACCATTTGCTTTTAAGATAACATCGCCTGGTTTAAGTACGTTTTTCTTACTTAAAATGGTGGATACTTTTAAATAACTTCCCAAATTGTCATTCGAGGCAAATAGCACATTATAGTTTAGGGGCGAAGGGTCTTTACCTTCCTGAAATAGTTTGAGTACTGTACAAGCATGTTGCGAGGGAATAGCAAAGTTTAAGCCTTGGCTATTTCTTAAACCAAAACTAGAGATCCCTATAATTTTTCCTGTATTAATATTAATTAATGGTCCACCTGAATTTCCTGGATTGATCGGTGCATCTGTTTGAATCGCTTCAAACATCGCTAGCTTTTCATAACGGATACTAGAAATAATTCCTCTCGTTAAGGTAAAATCTTTAGAATAGGGATGACCAAAAGCAACCACATCTTCTCCTTGTTGCGGTTCAAGAGAACATTCTAGTTGAGCTTCTTTTGCTTGTTTAGGAATGAGCAAAGGATCTACTTGAATAATAGCCAGATCTAATTCTGGATCTATATAAACTTGCTTGGCAGCAATTCTTCTTCTGTTTTTAAAATTAATTTCATTAATTGCAGGAGAAGATCCAGAGACATGCGCATTAGTTAAAATTAATCCTTTGGCTTTGTCGACTAAAAAACCAGTTCCTCTTCCTGAATAACTATCTTCGACAAAAGGACGTTCAATAGAGTTTTGAATTTTAACAGTATATTGATTCGCGTCTTCTAAAATTTTGGTTAAGGTAACTGCGGATGCCGAGGAAACAGTTATAAAACAAGAGATGAGGGTTATATAAAAAAAACGCATCTAAAGACAGTTAACTATAAAGATGCTACCGTGTCTAGAGTGTTGTAAGGAGATTTTTTAACTGCGGGATATGATCCCGCAGTTACAATATAAGGGTAATTACTTTTGTTCTTCAGCACTTAATTTGCCGTCCTTGTTTTTATCAAGTTCTGCAAATTTAGCTTCAGCTTGTCCAGAGTCCATTCCTGAAGCAACTGCTTTTTCAATGTATTGTTCTTTTGTCATTTCCTCAGCTGCATACGAAATGCTTCCAAGGTTTAATGCTAATACTAGCATTAGGGCTGTTAGTTTTTTCATTTGTTTTTCTTTTGTTTAGGTTAAAACAAGCGAGATATGATCTGTGATCTTGGTGCAATTGTGTTTTTGTTGGTGCTAAAAAAAATATGTATTCACAACTTAAAGATTAGTTGCGTCGCAACATGAGCTCGGATTTGCTCAAGATTTTTTTTTAAGGTTTGTAATTGTGTCTTAATTTAGCTTAAACTTTTTTCACTGCCATAATCAGATGACATTATTTTTTATTCTTTAATTGACCTTGCTATATCTAATCTAATACAAAGAACAAAACAAGAACATATTTTTTATGAAAA
>JBMTVT010000110.1:0-2893 GCA_049451635.1 Tamlana sp.
TGTGCACAATCTGTACACAAATTAATTTTTCGTGCTAAGCCTCATCAATGGCAGACATACATTTTTTTATTTCTAGCAATGGACTTTAAATGAGTTAATCAATTTAAGTGGGATGAGATATCTCCAATGGGTATCTCATGGAAGAGATCGTGCATTAAATATTTCATGCTTTGAATTGAGGAAATAATCATTAATCGATTGGCTAATAAACAAACAATCGATTTTAGAATCGATCTACATCTTGATGATGGATCTGAAGTGGTGGCCAGAGGCAGAATCGAACTGCCGACACGAGGATTTTCAGTCCACTGCTCTACCGACTGAGCTATCTGGCCATAATTGAACGTGGAATTATATCAAATATTGATAATTTCAGGCGAACTACTTTAAATCAATTTAAGGAAATATTTTTTGATATTTAGCTTATAAATGCCGTAAAAAATTAAACCATAGATGATATTAGGTATTAAGTATCCTGGGTAATAATTCCATCCCTGTAATATTGATTCTAAAAGACTTGGATTACCAAAACGTCCAGAAAACATATAGTAAGTATTTGTTGAAATAATAAATGCTAAGGTGGTTGAGCCAAGTAAGATCATCACAAATACATTAATATTGTTTAGTAAATTTTTGGATTTTATCAATTGCCCACAAACAAACATTAAATAATAAGCTGGGATCAAGCCCCAGTAACCATCTGTCAGGTAGGATGCTTTTGTTAAATCAAAAGCAACTGTTCCAAAATCAATTAGGGTTCCTAATATAAAAAATAAAGTAAATAAAATGAATGAGGGACAAAAGATTCCAAGTGTTAAAAAAATTATCAGTGATGCATCTGGAAAACTAAACTCGGTTAAAAAATGACTACCTCTGGAAGCAAACATTATTATGGTAAGGAACAAAACTAGAGATATTTTACTTTTGTTTAGATTGAGCATCATATTATTTTGTCTCATAAATTAGGTTAATGAAAGCAGAGCGTCCTGGATTATTATACCTGTATGCATTACTTGCCCCAATAGTTGGATTGCCTTCGTAGGCAAAATAATATTCCTTATCCAATAGGTTGTTTACTCTAAAATTCATTTGCCAATTATTTCCCAATAGCTTATTAATGAAAAGATTTGAAATAATATAACCTGGGATGGGGGCATTATTTTCACGATCATTATATTTACTTCCACTTCCAGTGAGTTCCGCACCTACCGTCCAGTCATCAAAGTAATGAGTAATACCAAATGTTCCAAAAAAAGAGGCTCGCCGAGCCAGCTTTGAATGAATTCCATCATTCTCTGTATCTGCAGATTGTGTGGTCAAGGATGAATAAAATTGAGTGTGACCAATATATTTATTCCCTGTGACCGTAAGTCCAGTAATTTTTGCACTGCTCGAATTTTCAATACAAGTATTCCAGCCGCATGTATATAAAGTAATCAAATCATTAATACGGTTTTCAAATACAGTGGCCTTGAAATTATTTGATTCGTCTACAAAATTAATATTTGCTTCAATATTTTTTGAAGTCTCAGACTGAAGATTTGGATTGGGCGTATAGTACTGGTCGTAGGCTGCATATAAGTCATTAAAGGTTGGATTTTTAAAGGCTTCTCCATATTGAAGGCTGGCTTTCCAATAATGGTTAAATTTAAAACCATAACCAATACTCTTAGTATTATTTGTACCTGAATGAGTATTTAAGTCGACACGATAACTTCCATGGATAATGTGTGGACCAAAATCTTTAATGTAATTAACTACATAACCAGTGTTATTTCTTTTATTTTCATCATAAGCATTATTTGAAGATAACTTTTGTTCAAGCCTATCAATTGCAATAGTAAAACTGCCGAGTGAAGATTGAATATTATTGGTCCAATTAAACTCGTTTTGAATGGTTTGATAATATAAATTTGACCGCTCAAGTCCATCATAATTAGCATTAATTATTTGTTGATCAGTATATTTATCCAAGCTAGATGATAAAAGAAGCTGGGAATCCCAATTATGTGAAAATTTATTTTTAAATAATAAATTTATATTTTGATTTAGCATTTTATTTTTTACATTAGGTACCGTATTTCCATAGTAACTTCTGTAACGATTATCATATTCATTATGACCTTGATTGCTTAATAATGATAACTTCACCGAATTATCCTTATCAAAATCATATTCAATATTTCCATTAATATTTAAACTATTAAATCCATCATCATCTTTAATTATCGCTTCGTTTGTTTGTAGACTGGAAAAACCATTTGAGTCAATTGAGTTTAGATGAAATCCATATCTCAATTTTTCCCCACCGGCAGTGAAACCGATCGTGTTAGTTTTTGTTGCATAACGAGAATAGCCAAAATTAGCATAGGGGTTATATCCGCTTTTATTTTTTTTTGTAAAAATTTGGATGACTCCGCCTATACCATCTGATCCATATAGAGATGCTGACGGACCTCTCAAAATTTCAATTTTTTCAATTTGAGAAAGGGGTAAATTCTCAAAAGCAGTTAATCCTGTTGTTATGGAGTTCATTCTCACTCCATCAACCAAAACAATGAGTTGATTTGCATTAGCACCTCTCATATAAACACTCGATTGTTTTCCGAGTCCACCCGAATTACTTATCTCTATTCCAGGTTGGCGTTGAAGTAAATCAACTATGGATGTTGATCCAGATTTATTGATTTCATCATAATGAATAATTGATATATCCGATAATAAATTATCAGACTCTTGATTGCTTCTGGTTGCTGTTACAAACAAGTCACTGGTTTTTAAGGTTTCTGAATAAGAAAAACTAATAAAAAAGAAATAAATGATAAATAAAAATTTTATAAAAGTTGACACACGTCCTCCCAGACATTAACCATGATGATTAAGCAGAGAAAAC
>JBMTVT010000111.1:0-2751 GCA_049451635.1 Tamlana sp.
AATTGCTTCTTTCATCAGAGAATAAATGTATTTATTAAGAATAAATTCTTGTGTTGTCAGTAAGACAAACCACAATAACAAACTTGGAATTAAAATATAAAAAAGTGAAAGGTATCCGTAGTAATTAGGCAGGCTAGCAAGTTTTTGTGATTTACTTAATTTAATAGATTTGGTTTTACCTAAATAAAACCCTAGGGCTGATAAAATGAAAAGGGCGAGTAGTGGGTAAAACATTAATTAAAATTAATACTATATGTAAATGAAAAAAGGGGGCAATTAAGCCCCCCTGTTAATTAGTTAAATATAGCTATTATTTGCAAGCAGACCCAAATCCTTCATAGCTTTGTAAAGGGTGTTCTTTGTTGGCACATTTAACTAGATCCATCACTTGCATATTAGCAACAGCATCTACAGTTCTATCAGTTAGATCTGTTGTCATCGGTGCTAAGCCGTACTCAGTTAAATATCCATATTCCCCGATAGCATCATCTGACACCATTAAAGATGCATACTCTGCAATTCCAGGAATAACACCAAGGTGTGCTTTTTTGATGTAAAAGAATAACGGACGAGCATTAGGATATTCATAGGATTGAATGGTTTCCATAGTTGGCTCTACTCCATCAATAAAGCTTCCTTGAATTTTATCCTGATTAGAGCTGAGATAACTAAAACCAAAATATCCAAAGCGCTCTTTATCTTCAGCTAATTTTTGAACAATTAATGTATCGTTTTCGCCCATTTCAATCGTTCTGCCGTCTTCTCTGTAAGAGGTGCAACCTGAATCATCGCCTTTAATGTCAATATAGCCAGATTTTTTACAACCCTCTTCCATCACCAGACCATCAAATGCATCTCTTGTGCCCGAAGTTGGAGGAGCTACTAAAACTTCTATTTTATAATCTGGATAAGATGAATCGATTTCACTCCATTTAGTATATGGGTTAGTAACAATTTTGCCATCGACTGGAACTTCGGCAGCCATTGCTAAAAAGATATGCTCTTTCTTTAAGTCAAATCTTTGTGCATCAACACTATTTGAAAATGTTAGACCGTCATTGCCTAAAACAACCTCAACTACATCAGTTACGCCGTTATCTAAACATAATTGTGCTTCTGTTGCCTTCATAGGTCTTGAAGCGTTTGTGATATCTGGAAAATTCTCACCAACACCACCACAAAATAATTTCATACCCCCGCCGGTACCTGTAGGTTCCACAGTCGGTGCGACGTTGCCCTCTTCAAAAAATCTTTCCGCTCCAATTGTTGAATACGGGAATACTGTTGATGACCCCACGATGCTTATAGAGTCTCTCGCATAAAGAGAAGTTGCTAGACTCATGCCTAGAATTAAATAAATAAGTTTTTTCATAATTATCCTTTTTCTTTTTATTTTCAAAAAATGTATTTAATTTGTATGAAATGTTTATTTCAGAATTATTAAAGTTTTATGACATCAAAATTTTATTGTAAAACAACTGCCCACACCAAGCTCACTGGTAAATTCAAGTTTATAGCCATTTTTATTTAGTATCTGATTAACAATTGTCAGGCCTAGGCCATGACCACTAATGATATTATTACGGCTCTCGTCCACTCGATAGAATTTTTGTGTGATTTTAGATAGGTCCTCTTGTGCTATACCAATGCCCTGATCTATGATCGAAAGTGATTCTAATTGCTGGAGTGCGTTCAGGTTTGCAATAACTGAGATGGTAGAATTATTATTTGAGTAATTAATAGCATTTGTAAACAAATTACTTAATACTATTTCAAAGTCGCCCGGGGTAAATAAAATATTATAGCTTGATATACTTTCAATGTCTTTTTGCACTTGAATATTTTTTTTGACAAATAAATTTTCAAAATTGTTAATAATTTTATTGGTTATTTCAAAAACATTCACTTTAATCTTTTCATTTGTCTGTGAGTTAAGCTCGTTTAGTTTGAGAGTTTGATCTATTAACTTTTTTAATTCAAATGACTTCGATTTAATTATTTGTAAATATTGCAAATTTTCTTCTTCATTATTTTTTTCTAAATCTATTGTTTCTAAATAACCAATAATAACCGATAAAGGCGTTTTAAGTTCATGCGTCAGACTAGATATTTGTAAGTCTATTTCTTGCTTGAACAATAACTCCTTCGACAAATCAGTGACATTTAAAAGTATATTTTTTTTAAATAACCTTAATTCTGCTTTCATTTGTATCTTTGATGGAATTAATTTTTCCCAAATAAAGTTGTCATATGTTTTATCTTTTTTATAACGGTTCATCTTTTCAATAAATGATAAATCTCGAATTATAGAGGTAATGGAAATTTGATCATGCTTGCCAAATAATTTAGTTGCAGCATCATTCATAAAAACTACCTCAAAGAGGTTATTTAAAACAAAAATTGGGGAACTGATGGATTGAATAATTTCAAAATATTGTCTGTCATCATTATTGGAATTTACACTTTGGGCACTAGGAATAGTTAATGGGTTTTTTTTGTATTTGTTTTTTAAAAAATTTAACAGAAATAATGCAGTTAGGATTTCAAATATAACAACAATAATCGATGTCTTTAACTCTGCATTCAAAAATAAAAGTACATTAGCTAAAAGTAAAAGAGTTATAAGCATGGTGCTATTTTTATATAATTTTCAATAATTTATATCGCTATAATATATAATTAACATATTAATTAACATCAAATGACAATTAAACGTGTATTAGAGTTTAAAAAAAAATATTTAGAGCAGCG
>JBMTVT010000112.1:0-2733 GCA_049451635.1 Tamlana sp.
GAGAGATTTCAATTTAAGTGTTTCAAAAGCACCTCGAAAGAGGTGCTTTTTTTAATTGCTTGTGATAAACCAGATAAAAAATTATTACTCAAGCAAAAAAAATGAATAATATATTTTGTTTAGTTTAGCAATCAAAAATTTATCATTATAAGTCAATAATAAATGCTAATAAAATTTACACATAAACTCCTTGCAGTTTGTTGCACATTTATCTTTTTTAAAGCGCAAGCACAAATTCAGGGAAAACTGGTTGATGAGCAAAATTCACCGCTTGAATATGGGACTGCTGCTCTTTATGAATTTAAAAGTGGGGTATTAATAGCTGGAGTAGTTTCAAATGAAAACGGACTTTTTATAATAGACAATGTTGAAAGCGGGAGGTATTATCTGGAAGCTTCATTTTTAGGGTACGAAAAAAAAAGAATCGATAATATCATCATTACCCAAAATGCAGAATTACTTGATTTGGGTACGGTTCAATTGGTTTTAGGAACCCAGTTGAATGAGGTTATAGTTACCACTGAACGCGCAACCGCTGTTAATAAAATAGACCGTCAGGTTTTTGAGGTCTCAAAGTTTAAAAGTGCACAAGGGGGCTCTGGGATGGATGTTATTAGAAATTTACCATCGGTTAGCATAGATAGTCAAGGTGAAATTAGCGTTCGTGGAAGTAAAGGCTTTGTATTGCTGCTAAACGGGAAACCTATCCAAGGTGATGCAGCGAATTTAATAGCTCAACTGCCAGCCAACGTCATAGCAAGGGTGGAAATTATTACAGCCCCTTCAGCAAAATATGACCCAGAGGGTAAAGCGGGAATTATGAATATTTTAACCAGAAAGGGAGCAACTAATGGAGCTTATGGCCAGTTAAATATCAAAGCAGGGTTACCTTCTATCGAAACTTATGGCAACGATGAGTCTCACAAACGACATGGCATTGATGCTACCTATAATGTGCGTACTGATTTATGGAATATTTCCTTAGGAGCAAATTACCAAAGAAACGATTTGGGAGGAAGACGAGAAGGTGATGTTTTCACCATTATTAACAACACAAAAACACAATTCCCTTCTACAGGAGAACGTAGTTTTGACGAGACAAATTATAGCGGACGCTTTACAGTAGATTTTACCCCTAGTACCAAAGATAGTTATTCGTTAGGTTTTTTTGCGGGGAAACGCAGTAAAGATCGATTAGCCGATATCGTTTATTTTGATAATCATTCGTTAACACCAGCAAATAGTGTTAACAGAGACTATACATTTCAATATTTTAATCATAATTTAAGAGAGCGTAAAGGCGATTTTGTTTTAGGAAGTATAGATTGGTTACATAGCTTTCAAGATGCTTCGGAATTATCGGCCTCATTTTTATATGAATATACCTTTTTAGGCGGGCCAACAGTAAATCAAAACTTAGGAGAACCAAATAGGTCTATTTTATACCAGGATGAATTTAATACCAATGATAACCCCTTGAATGGTATTCGTTTTCAATTGGATTATAGTTTTAAACCCTATGAATTTGGTATGTTAGAAGCAGGGTATCAATATCGAGATTTAAAGCACACAGGAGATTTTATATATGAAAGACGAACCGATTTTAATGACGATTTTCAATTGGTACCCGAGTTTTCAAGTGAGGTAGATTTGGAACGAACCATTCATTCAGGATATCTGCAATTATCAGGTAAAAAGGGTAAATGGGATTATACAGCAGGTTCTAGATTGGAAGTTATGGATAGAAAGTTTAGACTTAAAGATAAAAGCAATACGGTTGATGAAACCTTAGTTTATGATTTTGTAAAATTATACCCATCAGCATCGGTTCAATATACAGTTAATGATAACACCAATATTAAGGTAGCATATAGCAAGCGTGTAGAGCGAAATTCAACTTTTAAAATGAATCCTTTTGCAGAGCGAGAGCATTCTGAAACTCTGGAGCAAGGGGATAAAAATTTGCGGCCAGAATTTATTGATTTGGTTGAGTTAGGGATTAATAAGGATATGAAAGGAGGCAACTCCCTTTTTGTAACAACATATTTTAGACATGTTGAAAATGTGGTAAATCGCGTTAATACTGTTTACAATGATACCATTTTGAATAGAATATACTCTAATGCTGGCAATGCCAAGGCTATTGGACTTGAGGTTGGAGCAGAATTAAAACCTACTAAAAACTGGAGTAATTTTATAGGAGCAAATATTTATAATTATAGCATCAATGGTAGTTTTGATAATAGAATCATAGATACTGATGCCACAATTTATTCATTTAACGTGAATTCTACTTGGCGATTTTGGGAAAATGCCTCATTGCAATTTACCTTTAATTATTTATCAGACACCAATACGGCGCAAGGTGAAGATTCCAGGTTTTATTCGCCTAATATCACCATTCAAAAATTATTTTTAAACTCTAGGATTACGGCAACTTTACAATGGAAAAATATGGATATGGGGCTTTTAAATACTAATGAACAGCGCATTACTACGAGGAGCCCAAATGAATTTTTCACCACAACTAACTACATTTATGAAGTAGATATAGTTATGCTAAATCTCTCATATACCTTTAAAAAAGGTAAGAATAAATCTAAATTTATTGATAGTGAATTTGGAAAAAAGGAGTTTTAGTTATAAGGGCATATCTTAAACAAAAAGGCACCTCTTTCGAGGTGCTTTTTTTAAATATTTATATACGTGTTATTCTTCTTCTGTGTTTCCAAT
>JBMTVT010000113.1:0-2732 GCA_049451635.1 Tamlana sp.
ACAGTGATAAAATATATCAAAGCGAAATGATATGCAGCTAACTACTGACCTCTAACAATATTATTAAAAGTACAGAAATCAAAGCAAAAAATAGTATATAAATAGATGAAACCTCTAAATAGAAATCTAAATACAAATTCATTTTTAAAATACTTATATTGTCAAACTACTAGAAAGATATACCATACATGAAAAAACTAGCACTACACTGGAAGATTATTATAGGAATGGTTCTCGGAATCATTTTTGGTTTTATTATGAATAACGTAGATGGCGGAAAAGGTTTTGTATCCGATTGGATAGCACCCTTTGGCACGATATTCATCAATCTCCTCAAACTAATAGCAGTTCCTTTAATACTGGCCTCATTGATAAAAGGGATATCAGATTTAAAGGATATTTCCAAAATAAAATCGATGGGTTTGCGCACTATAAGTATTTATGTGGCTACAACATTAGTTGCTATTATTATTGGTTTAACCATTGTTAATACAGTTAAACCTGGTAAAGGGATGCCACAAGAAACTATTGAAAAAATAAAAGCCAAATATGAAAATGATGCAGGCGTAACAGATAAGTTAATGAAAGCTTCAGCGCAAAACGAAGCAGGTCCTTTACAACCGTTGGTTGATATTTTTCCAAGCAACATCTTTCAATCCTTTGCAGATGCTTCAATGTTGCAAGTCATCTTTTTTGCATTATTTGTGGGTATTTGTTTATTACTAATTGGCGAAAAGAAATCAAAACCATTAATAGATTTCTTCGATTCACTTAATGAAGTGGTTATGAAAATGGTCGACTTAATCATGCTTTTTGCGCCATATGCTGTATTTGCTTTATTGGCAAATGTTATTATAGCCTTTGATGACACTGAGATTCTTATAAAACTTCTTATGTATTCACTTTGTGTTGTTGGAGGACTCATTTTAATGATAGGTTTCTACATGATACTAGTTAGCTTATACGCAAAAAAAAACCCACTTTGGTTTTTAAAAGAGTTGAGTCCAGCCCAATTATTGGCCTTTTCAACAAGTAGTAGTGCCGCCACTTTACCAGTAACTATGGAACGCGTTGAGGAACATTTAGGTGTTGATAAGGAAGTATCAGGTTTTGTGTTGCCTGTTGGCGCCACTGTAAACATGGATGGAACCAGTTTATATCAAGGTATAGCAGCAGTTTTTATTATGCAGGTTATTTGGCCAGAAGGCTTAACATTTACCAATCAATTAGTTATAGTTGCAACGGCTTTATTGGCATCCATAGGTAGTGCTGCTGTACCCAGTGCAGGTATGGTTATGTTGGTAATTGTATTGGAATCGATAGGCTTTCCTGCGGAATTATTGCCTATAGGTTTGGCACTTATTTTTGCAGTTGATAGACCGCTTGATATGTGTAGAACTGTTGTGAATGTAACAGGAGATGCAACGGTTTCTATGTTGGTTGCCAAAACTTTAGATAAACTTCATGAGCCAAAACCCAAAGAATGGGACGACCATTATGATGAAGTAAAATAAGTGGTTAAAAATTTTTAGAAAACTTATTGAATCGTTTGCCCTAAACATTGCAAAGGTTTTGGGTTAATTTGAGGAGCTTGGCAAAAAAATCTTTAAAATTTGTTTTACTATCTATGTGCTGCTTAAGTGATTTTTCATTATATCCGGTAAGCCAAAAATCTCATCAACTTCAGTTTTGGTACGCCCTTTTTTACCAGCTTTTTGTATATAATTGGCGGTAAACTCCAGCAAAAGACATTTTATATATTCTTTCTTTATTTTTCATATAAAGGATAATATGTTAAAGATTTAGTTTCAAACTTTTAATCCAAAAACTTACTTTTTAATTCTGGGGTAGGTATCACGCAAGCGTCCTTTTTGCCATACCATTTGTAGCGGTTTTTCGCAATATAATTATAAACCCAATTACGTATAAAAGTAGGCACAATAAAAAAGACACTCAATAAATTGTTTGGAAACCCTAATTGATGAGCGATTTTTAATGCAGCAGTACTCTTATAATCAATGCCTTTTTTAGGGTTATATAGTAATATTGAATCTGTTTTATTAGTGTCTATTTGGAATTTGCTTATAATTCTTTTCCCTAAGTCGCTTTGTAAGGCTGTAAACATAAACACATTATCTTTATCATGTTTTATAACATACTGAACCGAGGAATTACACAAATTGCAAACCCCATCAAAAAGAATAAGTTTTTTATTTTTTGGAATGTCTATAATAACAAATAATTGTAGCTAGTCAATTTAGGCGGCCAATTAAAACCAATAGTTTGACATGCAAAATTACATACAAAGATACTACTTTAAAGGGTATTTAAAAATGCATCCAAATCTTCTTCCTTATCTAGATTAAGCTTCTTTTTCAATCGGTATTTTTATTTGGTAACACTGTTTGGCAATACATTAGGCATAGAGGCAATTTCTTTGGTTGACATATTCATACGTAAGAAGTAAGCAAGCCTTATTTCTTTTTCATTGATATCCTCACAAATACTTTTAAGTTTGTTGTCAAAGTTGTTGTGTGCTTCAGAAAAATAATATTTGAAAACCGCCCATGGACGGCAACGTACAGGTTGATGAATTCGTACTTGGCGGGTATGAGCAGAACAAGGTTGGCCGCAGTTATGACGCAAAGAAAAACTAAAATGGTCAACAGTGATAAATATATCAAAGCGAAATTATATGCAACTAACTACTGACCTCTAAAGAAATTAATTTA
>JBMTVT010000114.1:0-2730 GCA_049451635.1 Tamlana sp.
AAAAATAATTTAAAGTTTTTGTAACATTTACTGTTATTTGTACGTATAATTACTGAATAACAATATTCATTATTTAACTTATATAGGAGCATAATAAATGAGACAACTTAAAATTACGAAGCAGGTTACCAACAGAGAAACAGCTTCGTTAGACAAATACCTTCAAGAAATTGGAAAAGTTGACTTAATTACCGCAGACGAAGAAGTAGAATTAGCACAGCGCATTAAAGCAGGAGATCAAGCTGCTTTAGAAAAGTTAACTAAGGCTAATTTACGTTTCGTAGTATCGGTAGCTAAGCAATACCAAAATCAAGGGTTAACATTACCCGATTTAATTAATGAAGGTAATTTAGGTTTAATTAAAGCGGCACAACGTTTTGATGAAACACGTGGTTTTAAATTTATTTCGTATGCCGTTTGGTGGATTCGTCAATCGATACTTCAAGCTCTAGCTGAACAATCTCGTATTGTACGTTTACCGCTTAACAAAATTGGTTCTATTAATAAAATAAATAAAACATTCGCATTTTTAGAGCAAAGTCATGAACGTCCACCTTCTGCAGAAGAAATCGCAAAAGAGTTGGATATGACCATTAATGATGTTAAAGAGTCTATGAAAAACTCTGGGCGTCATGTTAGTATG
This sequence comes from Tamlana sp., assembly GCA_049451635.1. GTDB lineage: Bacteria > Bacteroidota > Bacteroidia > Flavobacteriales > Flavobacteriaceae > JBMTVT01. The sequence continues at coordinate 644 of JBMTVT010000114.1, forward strand.
GATGCCCCTCTAGTTGAGGGAGAAGATTCAAATCTTTATGATGTATTAAATAGTGGGGAATCTCCAAACCCAGATAAAGAATTATTACACGAGTCTTTACGTACTGAAATTGAGCGCGCTCTTGAAACATTAACACCACGTGAAGCTGATGTTATTCGTTTGTATTTTGGTTTAGGAAACCAACACCCAATGACACTTGAAGAAATTGGAGAAACATTTGATTTAACTCGTGAGCGTGTTCGTCAAATTAAAGAAAAAGCTATTCGTAGATTAAAACATACATCTAGAAGTAAAATATTAAAAACTTATTTAGGATAGTAATTTTTAACTGAAAATTACGACTAAATTGCAGTAACAAACAGTTATACATAACTGTTCGTTTTTTGATTGATGAAAGAACCCCCGACTGATTACCGGGGGTTTATTTTTTACCTAAAGCTAAATTAAAGGAGCTTTTAAAAAAGAAGAAACTTGCTTTTTTTAATTTATATTTGCACAAACTTAACAAGACACAAAAATGAACTCTAAACTAATTGCGCCTTCATTATTGGCTGCAGATTTTGCAAACTTACAACGCGATATAGAAATGGTTAATAACAGTGATGCAGATTGGTTTCATATTGATGTCATGGATGGTCATTTTGTCCCTAATATTTCTTATGGTATGCCAATTATACAGGCTATAAAAAAGCATGCTACAAAACCTTTGGATGTTCATTTAATGATTGAAAAGCCTGAGCGATATATAGAAGAATTTGCTAAATCTGGTGCAGATATTATAACTGTTCATTATGAATCTACGGTACATTTGCATCGTACATTAACCCAAATTGAAGATGCTGGTTGCAAAGCTGGGGTAGTTTTAAATTTAACAACACCTGTTTCTGTTTTAGAAGATATTTTACCAAAGTGTTTTATGGTTTTACTAATGTCTATCAACCCTGGCTTTGGTGGTCAAAAATTTGAAGACATAACTTATGATAGAATTAGAAAACTACGTGAAATGATTGACAAAAAGGGATTAAACACTAGAATTGAAATTGATGGAGGCGTTACAAATAAAAACATTAAACAATTGGTAGAAGCGGGAGCAGACACTTTTGTTGCCGGCAGTTATATTTTTAAAAGCACCAATCAGTCTGAAACTATTAAAGACTTAAAAGAGCTGGCCAACAATTAAAACTGCTTGATAAAATAATTTAACAAGTCTGTTGTTGTAACAATACCTACTAAATCCCCATCCTCTACAACTGGTAAAGCATGAAATTCTCCTTTAGCTAATATTTCTGCAGCTTCTTTAATGGTAGTTTCGCTAGTAATAGTCACGATATCTTTTGTCATAACTTGCTCAATGGTAAACATATTATATACTACAGTATCAACATGATGTTCATCGTCAGAGACATAGGCATAACTAATCTTTAGTAAGTCAGAATAACTCAACATACCTATTACAGTTTCTCCGCTAACAACTGGGATATGTTTTATGTGATGTCTTTTAAAAAGCATTTCAGCTCTTTGCAAATCATCAGATCTTGTTATCGCAATAATATCTTTGGTCATAATTGCTGATACATGAGTAAGTTCTCTCATCATTTTTATCTTTTAATTATTAAATTGTATTTTAAGTATTTAAAACTGTTTCAATAAATATTTGATTAAGTCGGTAGTAGTAACTATTCCTATAAGTTTATTGTTTTCAACAATTGGAAGCGCATGAAATTCCTTTGTAGCAAATACTTCTGCCACATCTTTTATAGAATTTGAAGGAGAAATGGTAACAATGTTCCTTTTCATAATTTGCCTAATAGTAAACATATTGTAAACCAAAGCATCAGTATCTCCTTCAATTAAATTGTTAGTATAATCAGCAAAACTCAAACGCAATAAATCTGTATAACTAAGCATTCCTACAACACTATTCTTTTCAACAACAGGTATATGCCTAATATGGTGCTTTTTAAAAAGGTTTTCGGCTTTCTCTAAACTATCGCTTTTTTTCAACGTTATAACTGGCGCAGTCATTATCATTGAAATTGGTGCTTTTCGTATCATGACATGTTTAATTTAGTTTTGTATAGTTTAAA
>JBMTVT010000115.1:0-2640 GCA_049451635.1 Tamlana sp.
GCGCTTTTACATTTGGCATTGAAAAGCCTTTGCAAATCAGCGATACCCATTGGGAAAACTACGTACTTGGTGTAGTAGATGGTATTATAAAAGCCCGTCCCGGTCAGCTGGGAGGTTTTGATTGTGTTAGGGTTTATTAATAATTAAAATTTAAACGTATGAAATTTAAAATATTGACCGTTTTGCAAATAGTAATTGTACTTATGCTTTTAGGTTGCAATTCTAACCAACATAAAAATAATTCTACTTTGAACACATCTATTGATAAAAAAGTAGATTCCTTATTGAACATTATGACACTAGAGGAAAAAGTAGGTCAGATGAATCAATATAATGGGTTTTGGAATGTAACAGGCCCTAGCCCAAAAGAAGGGAAAAGTGCAGATAAATATAAACACCTAGAACAAGGGCTTGTAGGATCTATGTTAAATGTTAGAGGAGTTGATAATGTAAAGGCTGTTCAAAAAATAGCTGTAGAAAAAACAAGATTAGGGATACCGTTAATCATTGGGTTTGATGTAATTCACGGTTATAAAACACTTTCTCCAATTCCTCTTGCTGAATCTGCAAGTTGGGATTTAGAAGCAATTGAGGTTTCGGCCAAGAATGCTGCGATTGAGGCTGCTGCTGAAGGAATCAACTGGACATTTGCTCCCATGGTAGACATATCTCGTGATGCACGATGGGGTAGAGTAATGGAAGGTGGTGGAGAAGATACCTACTTAGGATCTTTGATAGCTGAAGCCAGAGTTAAAGGGTTTCAAGGTGATGACCTCTCAGCAGAGAATACTATTGCAGCCTGTGCCAAACATTTTGCAGCTTATGGTTTTGCCGAAGCAGGTCGAGAATATAACACGGTAGATATTGGGCTACCAACTTTACATAATACGGTTTTACCACCGTTTAAGGCAGCATTAGATGCTGGTGTTAAAACATTTATGAATTCCTTTAATGAGTTAAACGGTATTCCTGCTACAGGTAGTACCTATCTTCAAAGAGATATCTTAAAAGATGAATGGGGGTTTGAAGGTTTTGTAGTTTCAGACTGGAGATCTATTGAAGAAATGGTTGAACATGGATATGCTAAGGATAAAAAACAAGCTTCGAAATATGCCGCCATTGCGGGTTCTGATATGGATATGGAATCTTATGCTTATGTAAACCATTTGGTTGATTTGGTTAAGGAAGGTAAAGTAGAGGAATCTGTTATAGATGATGCAGCAAGAAGAATTTTAAAAGTGAAATTTGAACTTGGTTTATTTGATGATCCCTATAAATATTGTGACAAGGAAAGGGAAAAAGCGGTTGTTGGCAGTAAGGATTTACATGATGGTTCTTTAGATATGGCTAAAAAATCAATTGTGCTATTGAAGAACGAAAATCAATTATTACCCTTGGCTAAGAGCGGACTGAATATAGCCGTTATTGGTGATTTGGCAAATGATAAAACAAGCCCTCTAGGTAGTTGGAGACTGGCTTCTGAAGATGAAACCGCGGTTTCTGTTTTAGAAGGATTAGCCGCTTATCCAGATAATAAGATTACCTATGCTGCGGGACCAAAGTTATTATCAGGACCACCAAGTTTTACAACCAAATTAAAATATAATGAAACCGATAAATCTGGATATAAAGAAGCCGTAAACGCAGCAAGAAACAAGGATGTAGTTATTATGGTTTTAGGCGAACATGGTTTTCAATCTGGAGAGGGAAGAAGTAGAACTGACTTGCAATTACCAAGTTTTCAGCAAGAGCTTTTAGAAGCAGTTTATAAGGTGAATAAAAACGTGGTATTAGTGCTTAATAATGGACGCCCATTGGCGATTACTTGGGCAAATGATAATATTCCTTCCATTGTTGAGGCATGGCAACTAGGAACTCAAAGTGGAAATGCTATTGCTCAGGTATTATATGGCGATTACAATCCGTCTGGCAAATTACCAATGACCTTCCCAAAGAATGTAGGGCAAGTGCCAATTTATTATAACTATAAAAATACTGGGAGACCAGCCGCAGGTGGTCCAGATTCAGTTTTTTGGTCACATTATACAGATGTTAGTAATCAACCACTTTATGTGTTTGGACATGGTTTAAGTTATACTACTTTCAAATACGATAATTTGAAGTTGAGCTCAGATTCTTTTTCAAAAGATAGCTCTGTTGAGGTAAGTTTTACACTTACTAATACTGGTAATTATGAGGGTAGGGAAGTATCCCAGCTTTATATTAGAGATTTATTTGCCAGTATTACAAGGCCAGTTAAAGAATTAAAGGGGTTTGAGTTGGTGACATTAAAACCTGGAGAATCTAAGGAGGTTACTTTTAAAGTTGATTCAAAAATGGTTGAGTTTTATACTGCCAATAGAAAATGGGAAGCAGAACCAGGAGATTTTAAAGTTTTTATCGGCGGAAGTTCAAATACTATATTAGAAGCCGATTTATCACTCAAAGAGTAGATTATTTTGTTTAGTTGAAGTTTTAGATGGTGGACTTGCAACAAAAAGTTGGGCAATTAATTTCGAGATTTAAGCGGCTACATTTTGGTTATACATTTCCATTTAAAATTAATAATAATTCTGACGCGCTCCTTTGGTCGCTTGTCGAAATTCTATTTTTGAATGGTCCGAAAAAAAAGGAAGGCTA
>JBMTVT010000116.1:0-2359 GCA_049451635.1 Tamlana sp.
AACTATAGAGGTTTAAAAACTAATATAGGAAAAATGAAATATTAATTTTTGTGTTAGTCATAACTTAATTTTGAACTTTTGCCATGAAAAACTTTATAAGATAAAAAAGTGTATCCAATTAAAATTGGAAAAACGATCACTACTCCAAATAATATAATCCATAGCGATGAAGTGGCTGAAGCAGCTTCTGTGATTAGCATTTGGTTCGGTACAATATAAGGAAAAAAGCTATAAGACAGTCCTAAAAAACAAAGAATAGATAATAAAATCGTTAAAAAGAAAGGTACCCAGCAATATTTATCATTAATCATCGGTAGCTTTCTCAAGTACTGGTACATAATTATTATTAACCCAAGAGTTAATAAAGGAATGGGTAATAGATAATATAAATTAGGGAATACAAACCATTTTTCAAAAATTCTAGAACTTGCAATTGGAGTTGCAAGAGAGACTAGTCCAATACATAACACTGCTCCAATAAGTGAAATTTTTGCCCAACGAACAGACTTTATTTGTAAATCATCTTCTGTTTTCATAATCAGCCAATTTGCTCCGATTAAACAATATCCAATAGCAACCCCAATACTAACGATTAAAGAAAATATAATAGTCGTTAAAGAACTATTAAATCCTACAATATAAAACCCAAGCATATACCCTTGAGCAAGAGCAGTTAATAAAGAACCTCCAAAAAAAGCTTGATCCCAAAATTTTTGATATTTTTCTTTTGCTTTACTTCTAAAATCAAATGCAATGCCTCTAAAGATTAACCCAATTAGCATTACAAAAACAGGTAAGTACAAACTTGATAAAATCACTCCATGTGCTTTTGGAAATGCAATTAATAAAATTCCAACTCCTAAAACCAACCAAGTTTCATTTGCATCCCAAAAAGGACCAATGGAAGCAATCATTTTATTTTTCTCTTCACGGGTTTTAGTAAAGCCAGATAAAATACCCACTCCTAAATCATAACCATCAAGCAAACCATAAATTAACATGCTTAACCCCATTAAAGATGCAAACAATATGGGTAAGCCTGTTGAACTTTCGATCATAATTGTTTTAATGGAATATCCACTGTTGAAATAGAACGTCTTTGACCTGTTGTTGGATCAAATTCACTTGGATCAAATTCTTTATCTTTAGATTTTCTTGCCATGTAAAATAAAGTAGTTGCAAAAGCAATTATTAGTAAAGTGTAGACAACTAAATAAATGGTTAATGAAATTGCAATATAAGCACTTGGCACCGTTGTAACCGCATCAGCAGTTTTTAAAACTCCTTGGACTAAATAGGGTTGTCGACCAATTTCAGTTGTATACCAACCTGCAATAGTTGCTATCCAACCTGAAAAGGACATTAAAACTAAAACTTTATAAAATAGATTTGGTGCTTCTTTTTTTCTGAATAAAAAATAACAACCAAGCCAAGACACTAATAACATCATCACACCTGTTGCAATCATTATTCTAAAAGACCAAAAAATTGGTGCAACCGGTGGATGCTCTCCAACAAATTCATTTAAACCTTTAACTTCCCCATTTAAATCATGAGTAATAATCAAGCTACTCAATTTTGGAATACTAATTTCAAATTTATTCGAACGTGTCTCTTCATCGGGTAAAGCAAATAAAATTAAGGGAATACCTTTTTGGGTTTGCCAATTGCCCTCCATGGCTGCAACTTTTTGAGGTTGGTGTTCGTAGGTATTTAATCCATGAAGATCTCCCATGAATATTTGAACTGGTATCAATAAAGCTGCAACAATTGTCGATACTTTAATAGCGGTTTTAACGGTTTCAGTTTTATAGCCTTTTAAATAACGGTATGCCGATACACCAGCGATTAAAAAACTAGCGGTTAATCCTGATGCTAATAGTTTATGTGTTAATCGGTAAGGCATTGAAGGATTAAATATTACATCCATCCAGCTGGTTACAAACGCTTGTCCATCAATCATTTCAAAACCTGCTGGTGTGTGCATCCAACTATTTAAGACTAAAATCCAAAAAGCAGATAAAGTCGTTCCAAACGCAACTAGAAAAGTTGAGAACGTATGTAGCCAAGGTTTTACTTTTCTAAAACCAAATAACATTATACCTAGAAAACTAGCCTCTAAGAAAAAAGCGGTAAGCACTTCATAGCCTAATAAAGGCCCTGCAATATTTCCAACTGTATTCATAAATCCTGGCCAATTCGTGCCAAATTGAAAAGACATAGTAATCCCCGAGACAACCCCAAGGGCAAAACACAGTGCAAAAACTTTTGTCCAGAAAAAATATATATTCATCCATTTATAATTTCCTGTTTGAGAATATCGGACTTTAAAAAATAAAAGAAACCAAGCTAAAGCAAT
>JBMTVT010000117.1:0-2251 GCA_049451635.1 Tamlana sp.
GAAGCACTTACAGACGAGCTGGTTTATACAACTTTTAACTTTATAGTTACCAGTATCGGTTCGTATATTTTTAAATTCTGGCAAGGTGAAGACGATCAAGGAGAACCTATATATTTAAACATTGAAGTACCGGTTGTCGAGTAAATTTAAGTATTAATTAATACATGTTTAATTTGAGTTTAAACCAACTCATAGAAAATTGTAAAATTGATGATACTAAAGCACAAAGTGAGTTATACAAACTCTTTTCGAGTAAATTATTCGCTATTTGCTTAAAGTATTCGAGAAATTATGTCGAAGCTGAAGATAATTTACAAGATGCTTTTTTAATGGTTTTTAAAAAAATTGAACAATATAATTACAAAGGTTCTTTTGAAGGCTGGCTAAAACGCATTACCATAAATACTACGCTTCAACGCTACCGAAATGAAAAGATTTTTGATATAATAAATGAAAATACTATTGAAGATGTTGAATTAGAAGTTGATGATGACACCATTTCAATCGACTATCTTTTACAAATTATTCAAGAATTACCAGACCGATATCGATTGGTTTTTAACCTATATGTATTGGATGGTTATTCACATAAAGACATAGCAAATATGCTGAACATAAATGTTGGTACTTCAAAATCTAATTTAGCCCGTGCTAGACAGATTTTGAAAAACACCATAGAAGCACATAAAACAACCCAACATTCACAATTATTATAATGAGTGATAAAAAACATATAGACAGACTCTTTCAAGAAGGTTTCAAAGACTTTGAAGCCACCCCTAACGATGCCGTTTGGAAACGTATTGAAGCAGAGCTTGACCAGAAAAAGAAAAAACGTCGCGTTATCCCCATTTGGTGGCGTTACGCAGGAGTTGCGGCTTTATTGTTGCTGTTTCTAACTTTAGGCTTTAATTATTTTAACAATTCTAACAACTTGCCAGAAAATCAAATTGTTGATACCGAAAATACCTCTGCAGTAAAAACAAATTCTGAAAAAGAAAACAACGTTGAAGATCTTGAAAACACTATGGTTACCAATACCGTTGTCTCCGAAAACAATTATGAAGACCCAAAAGAGCGTACTAACTCTAAAGAGAATGAGAGCGCGTTATCAACAAACAAATTTACACCTTCAAATAACACATTAATCCCAGGAAATTCATCTTCTAAAAATGAAAATGAAAGCAACATAAACAAGGCTTTAAAAACCAATCAGACGTTAATTAACAACCCTATTGTCGCAACTGTTTCCGAAGATAATATCGTAAATGAAAGCCCTCAAAATAAGACAACTGATAAAACAGCTATTGCTTTAAATGAAAGCTCAGAAAATAGAGCCATTGATGAAAGCAAAGAAGCTTTTGATGCTCTAAAAGCAAAACAACTTCTTAAAGGAGAAGCTTCCAAAAATAAAACCATTATTGCCAACACCAACAATGAAAATTCTGCAAACTCGGCAAGTAAAAATAGCGAGCTTACTATTGAAGAAGTTCTTGAAAAAAACAAAGATATCATTGAAGAAGAGAAGTTTCAAAACAGGTGGAGTGTTGCGCCCAACGCTGCGCCTGTTTATTTTAACACCTTAAATGGTGGCTCTTCAATAGGCGCTCAGTTTAATGATAACTCAAAAACTGGCAACGTAAATATGAGTTATGGGCTTTCGGCAAGTTACGCCATTAACAACAAGCTTAGTATTCGTTCGGGTATAAACAAAGTTAATTTGGGCTATAACACCAATGATGTTATTGTTTTTCAATCCGCTGGGGTTAGCTCAAGCAGAAGTGCATTGCAAAATGTAAACACTAGCAACAGTAATACCCAAGCAGACGGTTTTGTGTCTACTACAACTTTTGAGAGTTTAAACGCTGCAAATATTCCCGAGTCGTTTTCAACAACAAACACCTCTATTAATCAAGCTTTAGGGTATATTGAGATTCCGTTGGAAATTCAATATATGCTTTCAGATAAAAAGCTAGGTATTAATGTTATTGGTGGCTTAAGTTCGTTCTTTTTAAATAATAATGAAATATTTTCTGAAGCCGAAAATGGTAACAGAACTTTTTTAGGAGAAGCCAATAATGTTAATAAAGTAAGTTACAGTGCCAATTTAGGATTGGGGTTAAATTATAAAATGTCTAAAAAAATTAATTTGAATTTAGAGCCTATTTTCAAATATCAAATAAATACGTTTAAAAATACTTCTGGTAATTTTACACCATTTTTTATTGGTGTTTATACCGGATTCGCCATT
>JBMTVT010000118.1:0-2190 GCA_049451635.1 Tamlana sp.
ATTTAATTTGTAAACAAACTCATTTAGATATAATTGAAGATATTTTCCTTTTATTGTATCGGTAATTTCCTAACAAATTTCTCTTTGAATTGCTGATGGTTATATGGACCTCCACTGTTGATTCTTCTAACTTTATTGAAGATTTAAATTATATTTTATCCTTCGATTTTTGACTATTTAAAATCTATCACAAAAAAAATATTCCCAAGAATAAAAAATTATTCTTGGGAATAAAAAGTGACCACGCCAGGATTCAAACCTCATTAAACCAATTAAATTGGGGCAAAAACCCAGATGATTTAAAGCTTATTTTTATTGCTGGCAACGAACCTTTTACACAAGGAAAAACCAATTATAAAAATGCCGCTACCAATGCCAATGAAAAAGATGTGACTATAAATACCATTTTTTGTGGTGATTACAATCAAGGCATTCTAACCAACTGGAAAGATGGTTCACAATTAACACATGGTGACTATATGGCTATCAATCAAAACCAAAAAACGGTCCATATTGTGTCACCTTATGATGACGAAATTTTAATTTTAAATCAAAAACTCAATAAAACTTATTTTATTTATGGTTTACAAGGGAAACAAAAATTGGCTTTACAAGCAGAACAAGACAATAACGCAAATTCATATAGTAAAGCAAATACTGTAAAAAGAACAGTTAGCAAAAGTTCGCATCTTTATAAAAATGAAACTTGGGATTTAGTTGATGCTGTGGAGACCGAAGAAGTTATAGTTGAAGATTTAAAAGAGGAGGTTTTGCCTACCGAGTTAAAAGGAAAAACAAAAGCAGAAATTAAAACATATATCTCCCAAAAAAGTAAAGAACGAGAAGCCATTCAAAAAGAAATTCAGGAATTAAATGAAAAACACAAAACCTATGTTTTAAAACAGCAAAAAGCAAATACCAATGGTATGGAAAATGCCATGGTAAAAGCCATTAAAGAACAAGCTCAAAAGAAAAAATATAGTTGGAACTAACAAAAAAAGAGGCTCGATATCGAGCCTCTTTTTTATTTTTAATTAACAGCAGGACACTCGCAATCATATCGCTCTCGCCTACAATTAAAGTTGTATCCTAAAGTTAATTGATGAAAGCCTCCATTGGTGAATACAACAGAATTTGTTTGGTAGGAGTAATTATAAGCGAACATAAATTCGTTATAATTAACTCCTAAAATAGGTGTGATTTGTTGTAATTTTTGACTATTAACACTATTGTTACTGGTTAAGTATTCGGCTCCATCTAAACTTTGTCTATATGATAAGCCACCCCATAATTTACCAAACTCCATTTTTTTGTAAACCTTGGCATTAAAGTCAATAGTAGCTTCTTGAGTACCATCTTTATATTGGAACATTATTGATGGCTCATAGCTCCACTCACTTCCGTATTTACTAAACACATTACCAACTGAAAACAAATAGCGTCTTAAATTACTGGTAATTTCAATGTCGTTATTAATTCCAGAATTTTTTAAAACATTTTTTATTGTTCCGTGTAAATAAAAATCAAGGAAATGGTAAGAGAACCCAAAATCAATATTGAAATTAGTAGCATTTTGTACAATGCCTTCTACTATGGGATCTGGTCCATCAAATAAAAAAGTTGTCTCATCTAATTGGTACTGAATAAACCCAGCACTTAAACCAAATGACAACATATTTAAATCTACTTCACTTCTAGAAAACATAAGGTGATATGCATAAGTAAAGTAAGCTCCCCGTTGTGAATGGTATCCATTCTTATCTGCATATAATATTCCTCCAATGGCTGAAGGAGAATCTCCTATTCTTCCATTTGCGCTTAGGGTTAATAATTTTGGTGCATCATCTTGCCCAAACCATTGTTGACGTCCAGTAAGTCTAACTTTAGAACAGTTAGCGATACCTGCCATTGATGGGTGTATTAAATAATAATTATCAGTAAGGTAATCGGTGTAAATTGGCAAACCCTCTTGAGATGTCACTAACAAAGACACTAAAGCAAACACAACTGATAAGATAATATTTTTCAATTTCATAAATTTTAACCAATTAAGGTTTAACCCGTTGTGCATTATGATTTAAAATAAAAAAGTTGTTCATCTTACTGATAATCAGTAAATTATTTTATCGATAAAACATTAACGATGAACAACTTAAATGCAAATTACGAAAGAATAATGGAAGTATTAAG
>JBMTVT010000119.1:0-2096 GCA_049451635.1 Tamlana sp.
GGTACATGCACTTGTTCTTTGGGTGCAAACTTTATAGGCGCGCCGTGTAAATAAAGTCCGTTTTCTCCAAGAGACTCACCATGATCCGATGCATAAATCAAAAAGTTTTCAGAGTTATTTTGTTTTTTTAAAATATCGATCATGCTTTTAAGAATATAATCCGTGTAAAGAATTGTATTATCGTAAGTATTATTCAAAGCTTCTAAATCACAAGACTGAGGATCATTAGACTCGCAATTAGGTTCAAATTTTTTAAATGCATCAGGGTAACGATTATAATAAGCGGGTCCATGACTTCCCATGGTATGCACTACTATTAATAATTTTTTAGATTGTTTTTGGTTAATGAGTTTTTCTAATCTTTCCAAAGTAATTTCATCATGAACTCCATAACCTACATAATCTTCTGAACCTTTTTCAACAAAATCGATTAATTTTATTCTGTCACAAACATGCTTACAGCTTGAATTGTTTTCTATCCAAATAGTTTCGATACCTGCTGCTTTGGTTAAGTCTAAAATATTTTCACGGTATTTTTCTTCATGAAAATTAAAGTTGTCATAAGAAGCTAAGGAAAACATGCAAGGTACCGATAGTGTTGTATAGGTTCCGCAAGCATAAGCCTCAGTAAAATTTTGAATGTTTTCTTTTTCTAATAAAGGGTTAGTCTTTTTATTATATCCATTTAAAGAAAATCGGTCCGCTCTTGCAGTTTCACCAACCACCACAACACCAATCATATTGTCGTTGGGAAATAATTGTTCTGCACTATATTTGAGCTTTACTACTTCTCTATTCGCGTTTTTAATTTGATCATAATAATCTTTAATATTTGAGACAAAATAGTGAGGGACTACCTGTTCTTTTAGTGCTTTTGAGCCTCTCGCAATAAAAGATATGTTTTTATAATTAGCAAAAATTAATCCTAGTGTAATGGCAATCAACAGCACGCTTGAAATTACTCTTACACTTAATTCTTTAATAAATGAAGGATACTCAATTTTAATAAAAAAAAGAGCAAGAGATGGTAAAAACCAAAATAAAAATAAGAACAAGAAGTACTTAAAAGTAAGCACATCATTTATCTCTCCCCAATTTTTTTCTTTAAAAGAGTCTATGGTACTTTGAATAATCCCTTCATCAATAATAACCCCAAGGTTATTTAAAAAGTAATAATCAACGGCAGAGAATAGAATGACTAAAATTATGAGAGGCTTTAATAAATACCTTTGGCCAGCTAAAAAAAACAATGAGGCAAAAGAAGTAAAAATTAAAACATATCCTGCAAATAAAAAATAATATTCTTGAAACTCATTTGAATATTGGGCGGAATAACCCTTTTCAAAATAATCGTGAAGATGAAAATTAAAAAAAAATGTTAAATAAAGAGAAAAAATTAATATAGTTTTAAAATAAGAAATTTTCATTATTGGTTTTTAAACCTATACTAGAATTTATTTAAATTACTATATTTATCTTCTAACTCTTTCATTTTCTGTTAAGAATCTATTTATCAAATTAAATACAAACAAGGGAGAGTCAAAAATGAAATCATTAAAAAAGCTATTTTTTGCATTTTCTGTTTTTGCATTATTTATTCATGCAAGCGCAGAGGCAAAAACTACTATTAATTGGTGGCATGCATTTGGAGGAAGACTTGGTGAGTTATTAGACGAACAAGTTAAAAAATTTAATGCAAGTCAAAATGATTATGAAGTTGTACATGTTCAGAAAGGAAATTACTCTGAAACTTTAAACGCGGGTATCGCAGCATTTAGAGCAAAACAACAACCACATCTTTTGATGGTGTTCGAAGTTGGAACAGCATCGATGATGGCTGCTAAAGGTGCAACTAAACCTGTTTACGAAGTAATGGCAGAGTCAGGATTAAAATTTAATCCCGATGCTTACATTCCACCAGTAAAAGGTTACTATACAACAACTGATGGTAAGATGTTGTCTTTACCTTACAACTCATCAACCCCAGTATTATGGATTAACAAAGACTTAATGAAAAAAGCTGGATTAAATCCAAGCATGAGTTTAGCAACTTGGGATGACGTTGGTAAAGCGTTAGACGCAGCTAAAAAAGCTGG
>JBMTVT010000120.1:0-2061 GCA_049451635.1 Tamlana sp.
TTATTTATTGTAAAGGAATTTTCAATTTTAAACTATTAATATCATAAAAGCTTACAAATGGGCAACTCAAAACAATCCTTAACCCAACCTAATACTTTAATACCAATCATCATCATAGCAGCGCTATTTTTTATTTTTGGGTTTGTTACTTGGATTAATGGCGCGTTAATTCCATTTATGAAAACCATTAGTGAGTTAACCTCTGCTCAATCCCTATTAGTCGCCTCTGCATCTTACATTTCATTTGTGGTCATGGCATTACCGGCTTCTTTTATACTTGAAAAAATAGGTTATAAGAAGGGAATGTCTTTAGGTTTATTTGTAATGGGCATAGGAGCCCTAGTTTTTATTCCAGCTGCCGAGGCAAGGACATACTGGGTTTTTTTAGCAGGAATTTTTATTCAAGGCGCAGGAATGACACTATTGCAAACAGCATCTAATCCATATATAACTATTTTGGGACCTATTGAAAGTGCAGCAAAGCGTATCTCCATTATGGGTATAGCCAATAAAGTTGCAGGAGCTTTAGGTTCTCTTATTTTTGGAGCACTTTTACTATCTGGTATTGATGAAATTAATAGTAAACTGGCAACAGTTTCCAATACAGAGAAGGTACGACTATTGGATACTATGGCAGACAGTGTTGTAATGCCTTATATAGTTATGGCAGTTATTTTATTTGTTTTAGGCATTTTAATTAGAAAAGCACCATTGCCACATGTAGAGGCAGAACCTATTGAGGTTTCTTTAGATGGGAAAACAAAAAAAACCAACATCTTTCAGTTTCCACATTTATGGTTGGGCGTGCTAACATTGTTTTTATATGTTGGAGTAGAAGTAATAGCAGGAGATACGATTATAGCTTATGGTATTTCTTTAGGAATACCAGCTGTGGACGCCAAGTTTTTTACAACTTTCACTTTAATGGCAATGGTGGTCACTTATGTATTGGGAGCCCTTTTAATACCAAAAGTAATAAGTCAAACTAGCGCTTTGAGAGTTAGTGCCATTTTGGGAATTGTATTATCTTTTTGTATTGTATTTACAACTGGCTACACCTCAGTATTATTTGTTGCTGCTTTAGGTATTGCGAACGCTTTGGTTTGGCCAGCTGTTTGGCCTCTTACATTGAAAGGTTTGGGTAAGTTTACCAAAACAGCATCGGCGCTTTTAATTATGGCAATTTCTGGTGGGGCCATTATTCCACCTTTATATGGAAGATTGGTTGATGTTAAAGTTGCAGAATATATATCTCAAGGAATAAATGAATCTTTAGCTACTGCTACGGCATCAACAAAAGGCTATTGGATATTATTACCTTGCTATGCAGTAATACTTTATTATGCTATCTCTGGGCATAAATTAGGTTTGGAAGTAAAAAAATAATGGGAAATAATTAGGTTAAATTAAGGCTAGCCCTTATTCATTGCATTTTAATTTATCAATAAAAAATTCTTTGTATTTAATATTTACAATTTCAAAGGATTTCTCTATGCCTTTTAGTAGTATTGATTTTATAGGGGATGCTTTTAACTTTTTCATTTCAGAAATGGATATTCTACCTTTAAAATTAAAGTCGCTACATTCCATTCTCCAGCTATGATAAAAGGTAATGACGGTATTGTTTTCCAACGTAACTTTTCTGATTTAGAAAATGACAAATGCAATGTTTTATATGAAAGTATAGTCAATGGATTAAAGTAAAATCTTTAACTAAACTAAACTTGGAACAACAAATTTTACCAATAAAAAAAGTATAATTGGAAGCACAAAGTATTCAAATCCAATTGGCTAATTCCAAGAATTATTCTTTACTCTATTAATTATAGAAACTATTATTTTGATTGGAATGCCTCCAATCAGATCTATCTATCAACACAAATAGAGCTCAACTTATTTGAAACCTGTAACATAAAGCTAAATACACCTATGAGAAGGAATCAAAAAGATTACAAAAAACAACCTTATGTATTCAGAAAAAAGAGGAAAAGAATAGAGACACTGTTTTCTCAACTATGTGACCAGTTTATGATAAGACGTAATTATACCAAGTCTTTTCGT
>JBMTVT010000121.1:0-2022 GCA_049451635.1 Tamlana sp.
ATTGAATAACTGGAGAAGAGAAGGGGTCTTAAATCCACTAAAAATATGAGTTAGGGTGGTGTGCAGAAAAAAAGATGTATATAACAACTCACGATTGGTTGCGTGAGATATTTACCTTTAAATTTAAAAAATCAAATTTAAAGGTATAATTAAGTTTACTTACCTTATCTTTCCAATTATTTATTATGATTTGATTAATTTTTAAGATCACCCAATCTATGAAAAAGATACATTTAGTTATTTTTTTATTTATGTCTTACATTTCAGTAGGTCAAAATTTAACGGTAATAAGTGGTGGAAGTATCACAATACCCAAAGACAGTTATGTTTTTGTTGGCGGTGATTTTACCAACATCGAAGGTACCGTAACTTTACATTCCGATTCGGATGAGTTTTCATCGTTATTAGTAAGTGGTACTGCTTCAGGGGATGTCACCTACAACCGCTATGTAAATATAGTAGGTGATGGAGAATGGGATTTAATAGGTGCGCCAGTATCTGGTATGGCCTTTAGTTCTTTAATCACGGATACCAATATTGCAACAAACGGAAGTTTTTATGCAGTAGGTTCTTATGATAATACTACAGATACTTGGACAAACGCTACCGATGCAACCACAGGTAATTTACAATTAGGGCAAGGATACCAGATGGCTACCACAAGTGGAGGTACACTCTCTTTTGCAGGTGCTATTGCCGATGGAGATCAAACTGTAACCATAACCAACAGCGATTCAGAGAATTCAGGAGCAGGAAGGCGTTGGAATTTAATAGCCAATCCATTTGCATCGTATCTTAATGGAAACAGTAATGCAGATGGAACCAACAATTTTTTAACGGTTAATACAGCAGCAATCGCTGATGAATTTGAGGCACTCTATGGTTGGAAAGCTGATGGAACAGGATATGAAATTTACAACAACACAAGTACAGCCACTTACATAGCACCTGGTCAAGGTTTTTTTGTAGCCGCTGCAGGAAGTGGAGGGGGTCAAACAATCACTTTTACCAAAGCGATGCAAACAGTTACGGGAGTCGATGATTTTGTTGCCGCAAAATCCTCTGTAACGAGTTACGAATTGGTTTTAGACATGTATAGTGATGCTATTAAAGTGGACGATACTAAATTTTATTTTAAAGAAGGATTGACTTTAGGATTAGACCCAGGATATGATGCCGGAGCATTCAATCAATCTTCAGGTTTTAGTTCGAGACTTTTAGAAAAAGACAATGGTATTGGTATGGGAATCAATGCGATGCCTACAGATGCTATGAGCAATGTAATCGTTCCTCTAACAATAAATCAAGAAGCTGGGATTGCTCTTGAAATTCAAATAGCAAATAGTACGATTCCAGAGGATATAAATGTTTATTTAGAAGACACCGTAGAAAACACGTTTACACTTCTTACTAATGAGGGTTTTGAGCTCACAGCACAAACAACCTTAAGTGGTGTGGGAAGGTTTTTCATTCACTTTACTACAAGTACTCTTTCCACAGATACGGTGAGTAGTACCTCATTATTAACCGCCTATAAAGGAAAAGGAAATACCTATATCTCAGTAGAGGGATTACAGCAGTTCTCAGAGCCAGCAAATCTTATCCTTTACAATGTATTAGGGATGAAAGTACTCTCAAGAAAGATCCAAAACCCTTCACAGAAAGAGACACTATCTACGCTTGGTTTGAAGACTGGAGTTTACATCCTAAAAGTACAGGCAGAAAACATTGTTTTCACAAAAAAATTAATCATAGAATAAGAACTCCACATGAAAAAAACAGAAAACACACCTGATGCTACAAATGATATCAGTAGAAAAGAGGCCATCAAGAAAATGGGAAAGTATGCTGCACTCACATCCATGGGAACATTTATGATTCTAAATCCTAAAAAGGCACAAGCGCAATCTGCACCTCCGGACCCAGGTGCTTGGGGATAAAACAACTAAAAAAAGAAAAAACAACTATTAAAAACCCACCAATGAAACAATTATTTACATTTTTAGTAGCAGTATTATTAAC